>DBWZ01000027.1 GCA_002309345.1 Pseudobutyrivibrio sp. UBA1225 | reverse complement strand
TTCTACTACTTCACCGATCTCGCTCGCACTTATATCCGGCGGACTGAAAGGGATCAGTCGTTTCCCATCTTCCTGCACCTTGATGGATGGTTTCACCATTCGCAGCAGCGCATCTGCAGAATCAGGCTGGATATTACTGTTCAGAGCTGCTATGTACCCTGCATAGTCGCGCAGATTAAGATATCTTTCTCTACACACTTCCTCCAGCTTGTTACGCAGTGTATTATCAAGCATAGGATTGGCAATGTAGATATTCCGAACCTTATATTTCTCAATGCCTTTTTCAAGCATCTCCGGGCCGCCAATAATAGGAACACCGTTCATCAACTTGCCAATCTGTTTATGTTGCGAGTCATCGATAATACAAACAGGCTTTAGGTTTTTTTCTTGATCATTTTCCAAAAAATTCATCAGATTTCTGACATTCCAACTCGATCCAATGATCATCACATTTTCTGCAGGTGACATATGTCGGATCAGTTTCGCCTTTTCCATGCTAAAAACCCGAGTCCCAAGGCGAATGATGCTAACAAGTATAAACTGAAANNGTTAATGGCATCTGCTGGAAGAAAATGAGTGTTCCAAGGGCATGCAAAACACTGGAAATCCCAGATGCAAACAAAACACGATTAAGGTCATGCATGCCAGCGAATCGCCACATGCCATTATACAGCCTGAAAAAAGCAAACACCACAACACAGATCAATGCATAAAATGGTGCAAAAGCAAATAGCGTATTTTGGTAGCTGTGAAATAGCTCGCCTAATTGTGTATACCCAATAAATCTGGCATTTAACGCGAGCCAATAAGCAACATTTACTGCGATCATATCAAGAATTATGATCCAGAACTCATCTTTGAGAAAAGCTATGACCTTGTTGTTTTTGTTGTCCATTTGGTTTTGTTTCCTCTTTTCAGTGATATGCCTATAAGCACCACGAGTTATACTTCAGATTCAAAGAGATTTTTAGCAGTAAGGAATAAGACAAAGACACATCTCCTGTCATTTTCTTATTCCCGATAACACCCAAGCTGTTCAAAGCTTGTGATATTCTTATTCCCAACTCCACCCAAGTCATAAAAACTTGTTTAGTTTTTATTCCCAATTACTCCCAGAGGCACGAATATCGGGAAGCCTCGAAATTGTCTGTCTGAAGTGCTTAAGCAGCTATATGAATCTCCTGCTTTTGTCCGTTCTGGCCTATTTCCCGACCATATATCGCGCGTTTTTCGGTAATTTTGACAGTTCTATTGTTGTTGCCAATGAATGCAACGCTTAGCGCGGATTTGCCATACCCTCAAATACAACATTCATATAGTAGGTGCCAAAAGATTTTTACCAACTTGCTGTCGGTGCCAAAACTTTTTTACTAACTTGCTGCCGGTGCCAAAACTTTTTTACCAACATGCTGTCAGATCCTCGCTTGACTTCAGTGAGAAGAATTATTTGCTTCATCGTCTTTGGCGTCTTTTCTGAGTAGAACTGACGATGTGATACGAACAACATGATCTTCTATCGGTATTAATCTGTCATTCATTTTGTCAAGCCTATAGGCCTGTCTAATGACCGCTTTAACCATCTCGCGCATCTCAGCGCTCAATTGGCACATCTGGGTAGCCATTCCCGTCAGTACTTCATCATCCTCTGCACATGCTAACCAGTCTAAATCTTCTTGAGTGGGGTCCTTCATAGGTGGTTCGTATTCATCCGTCAGACCAAGAAGGTACTCCTTTGTACAGTTCAAGACAAAGCACAGTAATCCAATTGTTTTATTGTCCGGCTTTCTCGGTCCTCGTTCCCACAATGACACTGATTGAGCTGTTACTTCAATTTGTTCTGCTAACTGTTTTTGCGAATAACCATTGGAAAGCCTTAGTTCCTTTAGCCGAGTAGCAAATGTCGCCATCTTATCTTCCTTTTTACAATATTAGGGGTTGACTAATACATTTAATTGTGTTAGTATATCACTGTACCACTGATATACCAGTGTATTGATTTTAGGGAGGATATCATCATGAAAAACATCGAATGCATCATCATTTACCCAACTCTTGACGGCAACCACTTTAAATGCCACGTGTGCTCAGGTATCTGCACGGACTATGGTGGAACTTCTTATTCCATCCAATTGTTGAAGACAAAGAAATGGTTTGATGAACGCAGATTCTATTTACAACCTGGAGATCAGTTAAGCGCACCAGAGACAAACCGGGATTTCACAATTACAGACGTCACAATCGCAGCCAAGCGGCCCAGATACGTAAACGTAACTGCAACACTCAACGACAAAAGGCCACGTGTTAAGAGGCCAGAGATTTCCGGAGGTCTTGCATCATGAATTCTGATCCAATCATCCAAGATCCTGCTGCCATCGAGCGAAAACTCGAAGAACTGCGTTCTATGCTTGAGACTGCCAAAAGCTCCGAGTCAACCATGTTGATGGTTCCACTTATCGAAGCTGCCATCGAGGCTTACGAATATCGTCTCACAAGCACAAAACGATTTTCCTGCCTCAAACAGAGAGCAGCAAAACGAATCATCCTTCGCGCAACCGGCCTGGATACCTGGGCAAAAGATCGCCATTGCACAGGTATCTATTACCAAGACGACGACCACTATGTCTTCGAGCTTGATCAAACCAAACGCTGGTTTGC
>DBWZ01000029.1:4539-17485 GCA_002309345.1 Pseudobutyrivibrio sp. UBA1225 | reverse complement strand
TACATGTGTCTTTCTATAGCTTTTACAGTTCGAATAGAATGTGTGAAGCTTGACGGACATTTTCATGATATCAAAATAGATTAACCACCTAGTCTAAGATAATTGCTTATCGATTACATTCGCAAAGTGGAGTTAAAAAAGTGTTTTTTGTTTGTATAGTCACCAATGCACATTCGGCGTCCTGCCTCAGCGTGCATTTTCAGCCGCCGTCCTGGCGGCTGATGACTATACAAATCAAAAAACACTTTTAACTCCACTAAGCTCATTCCAACGACTAGCAATTATTCTTAAACTAGGTGGTAAATCTATTGAGTAAACCTTTTATAATGTCCGTACAAGCTACACATTCTACCGAGAACTGTAAAACTTTAGAAAGACATATGAAATGATGGATGCGACACTTGGCGCTTAGGAAATCATAATCTGAATGCGATGTAACACAGCAGATGCAAAGCCTCGGTGCCTGGAGGGGAGCAAGTTCGAGGTATTATAAAAGGGCAAGAAAAAAGCCCTAGGACAATGCCTAGGGCTGTGAGCGCAGCTCGTAGCGGAATCGAACCGCTGTTTTCGCCGTGAGAGGGCGACGTCTTAACCGCTTGACCAACGAGCCATATTTTGTGTTGCTGTAATGTATCAGCAACGAAATATATATTACTATGGCGAGGGTCGTAAGTCAAGCGAAATTTGCATATTCTTTTAAAAATTTTTCAATTGGTAGCGGAGGGTTGAAAAACCAGCCCTGAAGGTAGTCACAACCGCACCTTTCCATGGCATTTGCAAGCTCTTCGTTTTCGATTCCTTCGGCTGTAATCGAGTATCCGGTGTCATGGAAAGCTTCAACCATACTTGGAAGAATTACATCTGGTGTTTTACCATATTCCCACACAAGTGACATGTCTAACTTAATATTGATAAAAGGATATCGTTTTAAGCGACTGATGTTAGAGTAGCCGGTTCCGTAATCATCTACAACAAGGTTGAAGCCCTTATCCTTGAGATTAAGGATTTGGCGTTCCATCAATTGTTCGTCTACCATGGCGGCTTCAGTAAGCTCTAGGTGGATTATGTCGGGACTTAAATCGTATTTTCGTAATATCTCTTCAAATCGGTTCGGTAAGTTGTGTTGCATGAACTGAATGGTAGATACATTTACGTTGATGAACTGTATGCCCATAGCTTCAATGTCATGCTCCTTGATGAACTTGCATGTTTTTTCAAACATCTGCTCACCAAGTAGGGTTATGTGACCGTTGTGCTCAGCAATTGGTATAAACAAACTTGGTGAGATAAGGTTGCCTTCCTTGTCGCGAATGCGACATAGAGCCTCTGCGCCAATAATCTTACGAGTCTTCGCATCCATAATCGGTTGCAAGAATACCTCGGTCTTGTTATGGTCTAATGCGGATTCTAGGCAGCGCTTAACTTCTATTAACTTTTCGTTTTCCAATATAGAAGCTTCGTCGATGACGATACAGTTGTTGTTGGTATCGGTGCTTAGTCTGATAAGGGAGTTGATGATAGCGGCTATAATGCTATCGGTTTCGTAGTTTACTAAATCGAGGTCGCTAGTTGCAACACCTAATTCCAGGTAAAGCTCGGCATTTTTAGAAACCCAAGGCTGTTCAAATCTCTTTAATAGTATGTCTTTTATTTGCTGTAATCGAGCAGGATCCTTTCCTACCATAATAAAACGTCCATTTCGGAAATAGAATTTCTGAACGTCGTTAAAATTCTTTAACAGATATGAACCAATCATCTGGATACCTTCATCCATCTGACCTGGTCCGTAAACTTCTCTAGCTTCCATATAGTTTTTGATTACAAAAGCCATTATGTAGTGCTCTTTGAGGGTGTGCTTTTCTGAGAGCATTGTTTTTAGTGCCTCAGAAGTGAATAGATTTGAGCGTTTATCCAAGTGTAAATCTGGATTCATGAACACCAGATTTATGAGTAAGACTGCCATCACGCAGAAGGTATCAAAAATTAATAACTTTGGGAAGAAGAGTCTCAGTAATAACCCAACAAAAATAGAACTATTAAAAATAAGTATGCAGGCGAAATCTCTGCGTCTGCGCAGATGACTTCTGTGTGCAATCAAGTCATAGTAAGACAGAGCTAGAAAGATAAAGTAGCAGAAGTAGAGGATATTATAGAGCGGACCATTTTTATATCCATCCTTAGTAATAGAAAAAACTGCGCCGGTCCAAGGCGAGCTAAGTATTATGAGTTCTGAAATAATCAGTGGTAAATCCTTGATTAAAGCCCGCACAGGATGCTTGTATGGGTCTATGCCAAGGATGTTTGCACTGATGGAATAGAACAGCTTAATTTGGACAATCAACGCAAAGAAATAGACCAAATTCAAAAAGACTACCAAAGGATATGGTAGAGATTTATATTCTTGATCTGCGTATGATGAAAGGATATTAGATGCCACCACTACAAACTCTACCAGTAGCAAAGCCACAAAGCAGCGATTGATACGGATTGGCAATCTTCTGAGACTAAAGTAGTAAAGGAGCAGAATCCACAATATTAAGCTACTAGGAATGACATAGTTATAAGCCCACATGCTGCACCTCGGGAAGTTACCCATCTTTTAAATAAAATCAGTTTACGAAATTATTATATGTACCACCGATGAATTTTCAGTGAATTGTGGAAAAAAATGTATAATCAAAAACCCTGTAAAATCAAGGCTTCCTGAGATTGTATGATAAATTTCAAAAAAAATTTAAAAAATAGTGTTGACTTCCTACGGCTGTCGTAGTATATTTACTTCATCAGATGGAGTACTCCGGCAGTCGTAGTACGACAGAGATAGTATGACAGACATAGTACGATTGATGTAGGAAAGTAACATGAGTAATCAAATATTTAAAGGAAGCCAACAGAGCTTGGCAAATACTAAAGAAAGGAGAGATGAAGCATGGGGGAAATCAGTAGCGATGTAATCCGTGGATACAACGACACAATGATTCTTAGCATCCTTATCAAAGAGCCATCATATGGATACGAGATTTCTAAACAGATCAAAAAGATTTCTGAAGAAAAATATCTCATCAAAGAAACAACACTTTATTCGGCTTTTACTAGGATGGAGAAAAACGGATATATAGAATCATTTGTTGCAAACCCAGACCCAGAGGGAAATGGCAAGAAGAGAACCTATTACAGAGTCACAACTGCCGGCAAGGCATACTTTGAAGACAAATGTGAGGAATGGGATCTCACAAAAGAGGTAATTGAGCGTTTTATTAATAATTAGAGAATAGAGGAGAAAATCATGGAAACAATTAAAAATTATCTTGAAACAATGTTTGCTAGCATGCCTAATACTCCTGAGGTTCGCAAGGCTAAGGATGAGTTGTTAAGCATGATGGAAGACAAGTACAATGAGATGATTGAAGAAGGTATCAATGAAAATACCGCAGTCGGAACAGTTATTTCTGAGTTTGGTAATCTTGATGAATTGGCTGAAGATTTGGGACTTACCAAAGAAATTGAAGAAGTTAAAGAGCGTGATACTAAAAAACGCAAATTTGTATCATTTGACGAGATTCAGCAGTATATTAACTGTGAGTCTAGATGCGCACTTTTGATAGCAATTGGAGTTTTCCTTTGCATCACAAGTGTTGCGCATCCAAACATATGGGACAATTACAACGAGCCAATTGGAATAATTTGCATGTTCATATCAATTGGCATAGCAGTAGCTTTATTTGTCTATAGTGGTATATGTAGAGCAGATTGGAGCTTCCTTCAAAAAGAGCCATGTACAATTGATTTTACTACTGCTGACGCAGTTAAAAATCAGCGTCGAAGCTTCAAGAACACAAAGGCAATGTGCATAACAATAGGTGTTATTCTTTGCGTAATCAGCTTTGTACCAGCAGCAATATTTGATAATGCCTTCACAGAAAGCTTATTATTCGTATTTGTAGGCATAGGCGTATTCTTGATGGTTTATGCAAACACAATTGCAAACAGCTACGATACAGTTCTTAGAATCAACGATGAAAAGACATTAAGCGGTTATTATTCTAGGGAAGAAGATGTTAAATACATCAGCAAAAAAGCAGAGGCTATCATGAGCGTTTACTGGTCAACAGTAGTCTGCATTTATTTGATAATCAGCTTTGTCACAATGTGCTGGCATATTTCATGGCTGATTTTCCCGGTAGCGGCAATTCTTAGAAAAGTGTTAAAAACAGCTTGGGCTGAGGAGGAAGAATAAAATGACAAAGAAGAAATATCTTACAATAATTTGGTCTATAACGTTAATAATTGTTGTGGTTGCGATAATCGCCCATCTTACAGGTTTTATAGGTTTTTCATTCGGTTGGGGCAAATCAGTTAGCGGTGAAGAAGGATTTGGTAACAAAGATATTGAGGAGCTTGTAGTAGATTGTGATATCGCAGATTTAGATATTGAATATGGTAATGAGGTTAAGGTTGAATACAATTGTCCTAAGAAGTTTTTGCCAAAGATAAAATATGAATCTGGCAAGCTTTCTGTAACTCAGCATAAAGATAAAGAAATCTTTAACTTGGGATTTCATAGCAACGACGATTATAAAATAATTGTAACTATTCCAGATGATACCGTAGTAAAGACAATGGATATCACTCTTGATGTAGGAGATCTCGACATAGATGAGGTTAATTGCGGCGATATAAAAATCAGGGCAAATGTAGGTGATGTTTCTATTCAAAAAATGGAGGCAAATTCTACTGATTTCAATTTAGATGTAGGCGATTTCAATATTAAAAATAGTGATATTAAAAAGCTTAATATTACTTGTGATATTGGAGATATTGATATCGAAGGTGACTACGAAGAAATCGATGCTAAAGCAGAGGTTGGCGACATTGACATTGAATTAGATGGCGAAGTAGACCGCAACAAGATTAAAGCTAAATGCGACCTCGGTGATGTCACAGTCAACGGGGTTGACTGGTAGAAAATGAATAATCATCAAGATTATTCATTTTCGTACTAGGATGCTTTCTTGAACGATAGTTCAAGAAAGTAGTCTGGCTCGAATGAAATGAGAGACAGATTTTAATGAAGCTATCCTATGCTTCATTAAAACCCCAAAATAATCATCAAGATTATGATAGTAGGCTTTGGCGCTTGCTAAGGCCTACTATATTTATGCCCAAAGTGAGCTTTTTTCGAGATCATCGAGGCGAATAAACGTTAATTGAATGGATAAAAATAACTTATAGGAGAACAGAGAAATGAATAGTATACAAAGAATTGTAAAATATCTTGGCGGAGCAGTACTTGGTGTTTTGTTAATGATGATATTACCTGCACAGGTTGTGTCTATGTTAAATATACAGAATCCTTTTATTGAAAAGATTGTGTCATTAGGAATCATGATTCTAATATTAACAGTTTTAATTATTGCTTTTGGTCAGAAGGATGTGTTTAAGTTTTCGTTTTCAAGCTTTGAAAACACCTTTATTGTAGGTGGTGTAATGACCGTAATAACAGCTTTTTACTTTGTGACAGAAATGCACAAAGCAATCAGAGATTATGGCACACCAGCAATAGACAGTACGGCAATCATAGCATTCTTTTTATATGTCTTTTTGGGAGCAGGAGTTCGAGAAGAATTAGTTGCACGAGGATTCCTACTAACATTCATACAAAAGGCATTTGGAAATAGCAAGGCATCGTATATATTTGCCATGGCATCATCATCAATCTTTTTTGGATTAATGCATCTTAGCAACTTAGATGATGTGACTGATCCTACACCAATCTATGCACAGATCATCTATGCAATTGGCATTGGATTTTTCTTGGCAGCACTTTATTTACGAACAGGAAATCTTTGGGGAAACATGTTGCTTCATTTCTTATTTGATGTAAGCTTAATGATATATCCATACATTTATGCTAATAGAACAGATTTGAGCACGCTTATTGGTGAGTGGCTTGGTTCGAATATTATCCTTAAATCGATTCTTATGTCAGTAGGAGCAGCTGCCCTTGGATTATTTCTCATCCGTGATAGCAAGTTCAAGCCAGGTACTGAGGTAGAATAAAAATAAGCAGCATTACAAAATGAATATAATATATAAAGAGGCATCTCCCCAATGGGAAGCTGTCAAACGGGTCAAATGTTGATTCATCAACATTTGTGCCCTAGTAAGCTATGCTTACACTTTGCGAAGGTGACTGATGAGGGGCTAGAACAAAGCAACTAAATACTAAATAACAGAATACTTCTGCACATAGTATTCTCTCGAAAAAATAATACAGACGAAGGAAAAAATCATGAAGAAAAGAAAGATAATAGGTAGAATTTTAGGTGCTATATTAGGCGTAGTTGTACTAATCCTTGCAATTAACGCAATAGTATATCGTGTAAAGCTTTACAAAGTTGTAAAGGAGTTAGACGAACAGGGATATTACAATCCGGTATCAGTTGGAGACTATTCTTTGAATGTATATCGCTGCGGAAATGAGAGCGGAAAACATAGGATAGTTGGAATGTCAGGCTTGGGAGATGCATCAATGATGTTATCTTGGAGAAAGATGACTAGCAATATTGAAAAAGACAATGAAATGATTTTTATTGACCGTGCAGGATATGCTCTTAGTGATGATACTGACAAAGGTAGGAAAGTTGAAGATATAGTAGAGGACTACAGAACAGCACTTAAGAATTCCGGAGTAGAAGCTCCATATGTTTTGATGGGACATTCAATTGCTGGAATTTATGCAACCTATTGGGAAAGCAAGTATCCTGATGAAATAGAAGGTGTTGTGCTCTTGGACGGAACAGCTTTGGGGTTGGCTGAAGATTTAGAAAATCAAGAATCATCTTCTGGCAGCTTCATGAAGACAGCTATAGAAAAACTAGGATTTATGCCATATCTATACAAGGCAGAATATAAATCTATTGTGGGAAAAGACTATGATAAAGATTTATTAGATACAGCTTGCTATCTGTCTGCAAAGACAGAGGCTAGCACGGCTGGGGAAGCAGAATCTGGATTGAGTGTTGACAATTCAGTGGAAACAGGAAAAGCGCTTAAATCAAACGATATTCCAAAGATTTATATAAACTGCGTATTGGGGTATGAAACCATAAATGATTTAGAGAAGGACAAGGTTGATACAAACTATGCGTTAATGTTATTGAATGAATACGGAATATCAACAGAAGGACTTGACGCCAATGATAAAGATAAAGTCTATGAGCTTACCATAGATACCATTGAAAAGCTTAGAGAGAAATATACAATTCCTTATGTTGAAAGCATAGGAAATTGCCAGCTTGTGAATTTCCCAACGAGTCATCTTTTATTTATGACTAAACCTGTTGAAGCTGGCAATATAATAGAAGATTTTATAGACGAATTATAATAAGTCTTTTTTAATTAATAACTTGCAAAACCAAAATCTATCAATCTGTTGGTTTCTCGGTAGCGCATGCTTACGGTTGAGCCGTCAAACAGTGTGCGATTTCTGGCACCAAGCACTACAGAGATGAGAGTCTTGCCGGCTTTGTTTGCAACTGCCACAAGACACTGACCAGCTCGATTAGTTGTTCCGGTTTTGCCGCCAATCACATAAGGATTATAGTACTGACTGCTTGCATCTAAAAGGCAGTCAGTATTTGTTATATTTCTAGTTATTGGGTAGAGATTTGTCGGTGGAATTACTGCTGATTTTTTGCCAAAATACTGATTAAATAGTGGATGCTGCATGGCGTTTGCAGCAATCAAGTATAGGCTGTAAGCATTGGTGTACATTTTTGGATCTGGGTAACCAGATGGATTTGTGAAGTTGGTTTTTACGCAACCTATTTCAGCAGCTTTTTGATTCATCATGGCCACAAAATTCTCTGTGGAACCAGCGACAAGCTCGGCGAGAACATTGCTTGCCAAACAATCTGAACTAAGCATTACTGCAGACATAAGTTGATCCACATTTAAAACCTCTCCAGCCTGAAATTTCGGGTCAAGGTGACTTGCATCTGCAGGATTTGTTGCAACAGCGGTAGCAGAAACAACAACTGGAGTATCAAGAGCAATCTGACCTGATTCGATGGCTTCAACAACAAGAAGCATAGTCATAATCTTGGTGGTGCTAGCTGGCTCTAGTGTTGTAAAAGCATCCTGCGAATAAAGGACTTGTCCATTGCTTCCGTCTACAACAATCGCTCCCGCAACATCAAAAGAAGTGAGCTTGCAGGCAGTCGTATTTGGAAAAATTGAAAGAGCCTGCTTAGACATATAGCAGGTGGCTCCATTTATATTAACCTGCCAAAAATCGTTGGTTGTTCTTCCAGTAATCTCCACAGGAGTATTCACAGGAAGAGTGCTAATCAACGTAGATGCATCAGCGTCTGCGAAGACCTCTGCACCTTCTCCGGTGAGAAGAACTCCGTTCTCAGGCACAACTACATAGTTGGCAGCTTGAACAATCATAGGATTAAACAAGCTAATAAGCATCATAGCTACAGTTGCTAGTACAGCAACAAATCTAATTACCATTCTGTTTTTCATAAGCCCCCCGTTAAAGTGAAAACAACAAAATTCATCAGAAAATCAATAAAATATTTCACTAACATAAAATATTGTACAGAAAATATTAGTCAAAATCAAATTGAAAAAGGTGTTGACAAATGAAATTCGATTGCGTACAATCTAATTACAAAAATAAATTGCGCGCAATTGAATCTAAAAAGATACATTTCGTTAGGAGGTAATAGATATGGGATTTTATGATTTAACAGTAGAAAGAGCAAACGGTGAACAAGTTTCAATGGCAGACATGAAAGGCAAGGTTGTATTGGTAGTTAACACAGCAACAGGTTGTGGTTTCACACCTCATTACAAGGATCTTGAAGCTATTTATGAAAAGTTCCATGAAAAGGGACTTGAAATCATCGACGTTCCTTGCAATCAGTTTGCAGGTCAGACACCTGGTGATGATAAGGAGATTACAGAGTTCTGCCAGCTTCATTACAACACAAAGTTTGAGCAGATGAAGAAGGCTGATGTAAATGGCGAAACAGCTATCGAACTCTTCAAGTATCTTAAGTCGCAAAAAGGATTTACAGGCTTTGGCAAAGGACCAGCAGCACTTGCTATGAGTGTAATGCTTAAAAAGATCGATAAGGATTATAAGAATAATGCTGAAATTAAATGGAACTTTACTAAGTTTTTAATTGATCGTCAGGGTAACGTTGTAGAACGTTTTGAGCCTACAATTAGCATGAAAGAGGTTGAAAAAGCTGTCGCTTCAATAATGTAGGCATTCGGAAAGCTTAATGAGAATTATTTCATAAAAAAAATTTAATGTAGATATAGATTTTGCCTGTCCAATAGTATACAATCATGTTTGTTGTGATTAATTATATCTTTTGCAGAAGCTTTTCTTTTTTACTGCAAATATTCTTTTTAACGTGATTGACGGGGTAGTAGGGTGGAATTTTTAGTATATCTATCTAGCTATTGGACTAAGATAGTGGCAGGCTGCTGGTTTGCATTAATGAATATCTTTTTAATGGTTACTTTCGGAGGCTGCAAAAGGCATTTAATTAAAAGATGCCTTTTGCTGTTCTGCGTTTCTAGTGCCTTTTTATCCATAATAAGTCAGTTTTGCATAGATAATGTGTTTTGGATTGTAGTTGAGAACGCTTCGATTAAGAAGGGCCTTACAGTCCTATTTGTTGCGCTAAGCACAGTTATAGATGCCGTTATGGTGTTGATTGGCGGAATACTATTCGTGCACATAACAAATTTCAGAAATTATATTGGCGCGATGATATATATGGAATATGTTTGCATTGAGAGATTGTGCTCAGTTCTTGCGGTAAATTCGTTGAGCTTTATCGTGATATTTGCCTTGCTTCAGATGATATTCTTTATCTTGCAGCGAAAGGATATTCCATATCTGTTTGCTAAGCGCGTTATTAACTGCAAGCTGAGTGTCATATATTTGTCGGGCTTGTTTATTGTATTAGACATGCTTTATGGTGCCTATATAATTTTCCCTGAGTTGAGTGCAAATTCACTTGGAATAAAGAATATATGTTGGCTTGATGTGCTTGCGCTGCTAAATACAGCATTTGTCATTGGATATTTGCGAATTAGCATCACCGCATCTCGTGAGCACGAAGAAAAGCTTACATATTATGAGCGATTACAAAGTAGCCAAGAGGATATTATCATTTCCTTAGCAGAGATTTCCGAAGCCAAATCCGGGGAGACAGGTCAACATATTCGAAGAGTGGCAGAGTATAGCAAGCTTCTTGCGAAAGAGCTTGGTATGGATAGCTTCAAAGTGGAAAACATTCGCATAGCATCTATGATGCATGACATAGGCAAGCTCATGATAGGACAGGAGATTCTTGAGAAGCAGGGCAAGTTGACTCAAGAGGAATTTGAGGTTATGAAAAAGCATACCCAGTATGGATGGGAGCTTCTTGCAAATTCAAAAGGAGCAATTATGAATATGGCACGTGTTATTGCTGCTCAACATCACGAGCATTGGGATGGAAGTGGTTATCCATCACATCTCAAGGGCGATGAAATTTCTATATTCGCTCAGATAGTGGCTGTCACCGATGTTTATGATGCTCTTACTAGTCAGCGCTGCTATAAGGATGCTTGGATTCCGCTTGTGGCAAGAAAAGAAATTGTAGAACAGAGAGGGCGACATTTTTCTCCTAGAGTTGTTGATGCATTCATGGAATGCTATTCAAAAATAGAAGAAGTCCGCGTAGAATACGCGGACTACTCAGCACCAAGTATTTCTTTGGCATTTGAAATGCGCTCGGCGGTAGGTGATTCAACACCGTCAAGTCGGTAAGGTATGCCAAGTTCTTGGTATTTTGGAACACCAAGAGTGTGGTAAGGTAAAACCTCAACCTTTTCGACTGTTTTTAAGGTGTCGATAAATTGACGAGTGCGACGAAGATAGTCGTCGTTATCGCTGCCGCCTGGCACAAGCACATGACGAATCCACATTGGGATACCCATGTCAGAGATTTCCTTTGCCATCTGAAGGATGTTGGCATTATCTACGCCAGTGAGTTCTTTGTGAGCCTCTGGATCTATGTTTTTAATATCTAAAAGCACTGTGTCTGTAAGAGACATAAGCTCTTTCCATTTGCTGTAAAAAGGTTCATCATGAGTGAATGGCTGACCTGCTGTGTCGATGCAGGTATTAATTCCTTTTTCTTTTGCTTTTTTAAAAAGCTCCAAAACAAAATCAATTTGAAGTAGAGGCTCGCCACCGCTTACGGTGATACCGCCGCCGTTCTTCCAATAAGGTTTGAAGCGAAGTGCCTTTTTCAAAAGCGCATCAGCTGTATATTCCTCGCCTTGATTCTCAGCCCAGGTCTCTGGATTATGACAAAAGGCGCACCTCATCCTACATCCATTCAAAAAAATCAAAAATCGAACCCCCGGACCATCTACAGCCCCGAAACTCTCCAATTTATTAACATATCCAATTACGTCACTCATAATCTACCTCTCAATAATCTACGCCTCATCTTAAACAATTATATACTAAAAAACGTGATTCTTATTTTATGTAGCAAAATGGTAATTGTCTTATGTGCGTTGCCACGAAGGAATTTTGCTATGGTATAGAGAAATAATAAAGCCAAGAGGGATATTCTAATGCGAATATAAGGTTTTATAAAGATAAAGCATTAGAGCTATATCAGGCAACAACAAGCAGACCTTAAAGTGCCGTCCCTACTTAGCAGGCAGCTTTAGATGGCTGCTTATGTAGGGCAACGAGCACGAATAGAGCGAAAGCGAGTCTGCGGTTGTGCCTGATGTAGCTCTAATGCGTGGATTTATAAAATCTTAAAGAGCTTCGTGGCATGTACGTGAGATAACGTCCATTTGCTGCTCTTTTGTTAAGTCGATGAATTTAACGGCGTATCCAGATACACGGATAGTAAAGTTAGCGTATTCTGGCTTCTCTGGATGCTCCATAGCATCGATGAGCTTTTCTTTACCAAATACGTTTACGTTAAGGTGATGAGCACCCTGATCGAAGTAACCATCAAGAACGTTAACAAGGTTGTTTGTACGCTCTTCATCAGTGTGTCCAAGAGCACCTGGGTTGATTGTCTGTGTATTTGAGATACCGTCAAGAGCCTCTTCATAAGGAAGCTTAGCAACAGAGTTGAGGGAAGCAACAAGACCGTTCTTCTCTGCGCCGTATGCTGGGTTAGCACCTGGTGAAAGTGGCTCGCCTGCAGGTCTTCCGTCAGGAAGAGCACCAGTAGCCTTACCATATACTACGTTTGAAGTAATTGTAAGGATTGATGTTGTAGGCTCTGAATCTCTGTATGTGTGGATGTGACGAAGCTTGTCCATGAATGTACGAAGAAGCCAAATAGCGATTTCGTCTGCTCTGTCATCATCATTACCGTAACGTGGGAAGTCACCTTCAATTTCGAAATCCTTTGTGATTCCATTTTCGTCACGGATTGCTTTAACCTTTGCGTACTTAATTGCTGAAAGTGAGTCTACGCAGTGTGAGAAACCAGCAATACCAGTAGCGAATGAACGACGTACGTGTGTATCAATGAGAGCCATCTGTGATGCCTCATAGTAGTACTTGTCGTGCATGTAGTGAATCATGTTAAGTGTACCAACATAGAGGTGTGCAAGCCAATCCATCATCTGATCGAACTTAGCCATAACCTCGTCGTAATCAAGGTACTCAGATGTGATACCTTTGTATTCTGGGCCAACCTGATCGCCAGACTTCTCATCAACACCACCNNAGACACTTAGCAAGGTTTGCTCTAGCACCGAAGAACTGAAGCTCTTTACCTGTTTCTGTAGCAGATACACAGCAGCAGATTGAGTAATCATCGCCCCATGTAACACGCATTACATCATCGTTCTCATACTGGATAGAAGATGTAGTAACAGAAATCTTTGA
>DBWZ01000029.1:0-4501 GCA_002309345.1 Pseudobutyrivibrio sp. UBA1225 | reverse complement strand
GCTTGAATACATAACTGTAAGGTTAGGCTCTGGTGAAGGTCCCATGTTTTCAAGTGTGTGAAGGAATCTGTAGCAAGTCTTTGTAACCTGATGACGACCATCAAGACCGATACCACCAACCTCAAGTGTTGCCCAAACTGGGTCACCAGAGAAGAGCTGGTTGTAAGACTCGATACGAGCGAACTTAACCATACGGCACTTCATTGTAAAGTGGTCGATGATTTCCTGTGCCTCTGCCTCTGTGATAATGCCCTTAGCAAGGTCACGTGTAAAGTAGATATCAAGGAATGTAGATACACGACCTACAGACATAGCAGCACCATTCTGAGTCTTGATTGCTGCAAGATATCCGAAGTATAACCATTGAACAGCTTCCTTAGCTGTACCAGCTGGCTTAGAAATATCGATGCCATAGATAGCAGCCATTTCTTTCATGCCCTTAAGAGCATTGATCTGATCTGTGATTTCCTCACGAAGCTGGAAATCGTAGCGGCGCATACCCTGACGATTTGTAGCAGCAAAATCAGCCTGCTTTTTCTCGATAAGGTAGTCGATACCGTATAAAGCGACACGTCTGTAATCGCCTACGATACGTCCACGTCCATAAGTATCAGGAAGTCCTGTAAGAATCTTGTTGTGACGAGCCTTCTTCATCTCTGGTGTGTAGATGTCGAAAACGCCCTGATTGTGTGTTTTATGATAAACTGTGAAGATCTCGTGGAGCTTTTCGCTTGGCTCATAACCATACATTCTGCATGATTGCTCTGCCATTGTGATACCACCATAAGGCATGAAAGCTCTCTTAAGAGGTTTGTCAGTCTGAAGACCAACAATTTGCTCTAAGTCTTTTGTCTCTTCATCGATGTAACCTGGTCCGTAAGATGTGAGCGAAGAAACAATCTCTGTTTCCATATCAAGTACTCCGCCCTTGGCACGCTCAGCAGCTTGAAGCTCTTGAAGCTTGCCCCAAAGAGTGTTAGTAGCATCTGTAGGGTCTGCTAAGAATGATTCATCTCCGTCATATGGAGTGTAATTCTTTTGGATGAAATCGCGAACGTCAATGTTGTCTTTCCAAACACGACCTTCGAATCCATCCCACTGTGCGAATTCGTGGTTTGCCATTATAATACCGTCCCTTCTAAATTATAAAAATATTAAATAATCCACAAGCCATTTGGGGTTGGTTAGGAATACCTAACACTGGCTCGGAAATAATATACCACAAGTTTGTTTCTTTTTTAACAATGTATCTGTTTTAATACATTGCACTCATGTATTAATCCGAGAACATTTGGGCAAAAAAACACAGCAGCCTCTTACAGCTGCTGTGTCGAAAAATACTAGATTCTTGCTAGCAATTATTTTTAGAATAAAAATTATCTTAAATTAGTTGGCGTAGAAATCATTTTCAAATAAATCGGTTTCTTTGACTCCATCTACGTATACACCAGAGCCATCGTCCTTTACATCGAATGGCATGTAACCTAATTCATTGCCATCCTTATCTTCAAATCCCATGTAACCATTGTTGTGCGCGAGGCAAGATGGGTAAATAACATCACCTGCTTTTGCAGTCTTAGGAGCTTCTCCGCTATCGTCATCGAAGGTGTAGTCTTTCTTCAACTTAAGACCCTCTGGATTGACAATTTTTGGATATTTATCCTCGGTTGCGAAAGCCATCTTATCTTTATCGATTGTGTAGTTTGTAGTTACTTCCCAAGTTCCAAAGACGTCAATTCGCTCAGCTAAGAGAACGAAGTCCTCATGAATTTCGTAAATACGACTTCCCTGAACATCATCCTTCTGTTGGAAGGTAGAGCCGTCCCACTGGAATCCCTTAACACATCTGAGACCATGGTTACCTTCTAAAGAAACTAGCACATAATCTTGACCATTTTGGTGAAGATAATGGAAGTCAAATGTATTGTAGAGAGGTGCTTCGTCATCCTCCATAACAGGGATAGTTTTGTCATTGACCTTTAAATCATATGTGTTGAGGCCGTTGCTTTTGGTTAGTTCTTCGTTTAAAGCCATTGTAACTTCATCCTGCTTGCCGTCGCTGCCTAAATCAATTTCTTCTGGAGTATCAGGATTAAATACGAAGGTTTTGAAATCCTCAGCTTTCTCAGAAGAAGTGTCGTCATCTGCTTCTGTTGTATCGTCGGTTTCTGTGTTTTGAACATCTGTAGTTGCTACAGGTGGTTCTTCCTCAGTAGGAGTGTTGTTTGTGCTGCCAGAATCCTGACCTGGTAATGTACAGGCCACAAGAGATGCAGCTGTCATTGTAATGAGTAGTGTAGATAAAAGTTTTCTTTTCATAATAGTATTCCTCCTGTTGAAAAAATATATAGTTTGAATTTGATATTGGTTATAAGTAATTTGAAAGAAGTAGTTATCTTTCGTGAGAATAGTAATTTTCCTCGAACAGATCAGCTTCGCTTATCCAGTCTTCGTCGGAATTTTCACTATCGTAATTCGCATCATAGCGATTGTTTTTCTTGTCGTATGATAAACCAGCGTAATAAACCTTGTGACCGTTTTCCTTAACTTCTTTGACCGAAACTTCCCCTAGGCTGTTACCGTCTTCATCTTCAAAGCCCATCCATCCATGGGGCTCATAGAAGCTAGGATATATTTTATCGCCTGCCTTTAATTCTTTAGGCTCCACGCCGCTATCATCCATAGAGAAGATAACATTTTGCTTTAATGTTAACGGCTGAGGATTGGTGATTACCTGTGATTTATTCATGCCTGCTACAACATCAAAAGAGTCGTCGTCCCTTCCGTAGAAGACAAAATCATCCACGACTTCCCAAGTCCCGAAGCAATCCTTTTGGCTGGTAACAAGAAGACAATCATCAGTAATATCGTAAAAAATATTATCTTCTATTTCAAAAACCTTATTCAAAGATGAACCATCCAATCTATATACATAAGTAATTCTTTTGTCATCCTTGCCCTCAAGTGAGGTTATGATGTAGTCATTTTGATTCTTATGAGCAAAATAACATTTTGCTGTTTGATAGGTTGAAACGTTAGAATCAGATATTATGTCAAGCGTCTCGTCATCTACAGATACACTGTAAAAATCGGCATTATTCTTTTTTGAAGTCTCTAGGTTTAAGGTGATAGAGACGGTTTTGTTATCTTTTTTTAAAACTTCCTGCTTGGTTTCTCCAGCCTTTAATTCATAAAAGGAATGATCAGCAAGGTTATCCTCGGAATTATCTGTGCTCTCAGCATCATCATTGTTTTTGTCTTGAGTTTGAGTCTCGACTGATGCTTGAGTATTTTTATCCGTCGAATTCTTATTTGATTTTCCAATTCCGCAGGAAATAAGCATTGAAAATGTAAGCGCAAGAACTAGTAATAGTTTGATTTTGTTTCTCATTATTATTCTCCTAGATGTTCAAGCTTATATGTATTATTTTCAACTCGGACAACTGCGTAACCTGCATCTAGCTTTTCATATTCAGGATTCTTGTCAGCTTCTTCTTGGGTCTGGCTGTAATCAATCTCTTTATTAGAATAGTAAGCATCCAAATCCTGAGAGTATTCATTGAAATAAAGCTTAAGCTTGTTGTCGCCTAAATCTTCAACCTTCGAGATGAGAGAGAGGCCTGTATATGATTCTCCATCGCCAGCAGGTGTATAAAGCGCGCCATTTTCATAGAACATTTTATGGAATGAAAAGTCGTCGTTTGGTTTTGAAAGCTCTGTAGAAGCCTGCTCATCAGTTATCGTAAATCCGAAGTACTTATCAGTAATCGTATTTATATTCTCTAGAGTGATTTTTTCATAATCACTGAATTCCTTGCCGGATAGTGTTTCAAATTTTAGATATTCATTTTTGTTAATTTTGACCCAGGTGTGAGCCCATATAAATATGCTGTGAAAATCCTTTTGACTCTCATCGTATTCCTTTAATCCAGCCTCGGAAAAATTGCTTAAAAATACGTTCATTTTTTTGCGTGTTGCAGCGTCAACAGATATTTCTTTTCCTGAAGGCTCTGCGTATTCTGCCTTTTCATCGGCAGGTTTATTAGAATCTTGGTTGTCGGAGGCATCTGCAGATGTGCTTGTGGATTCCGCACCACCCTCACTAGTAGACTGAGTAGAGCCATCGGAAGCAGCTACATTATCGCCTGTAGCTTCTGAATTTGTCTGGATAGTATTTGTCTCGTTTTCTCCTGACTTGGTGCAACCAACAAGGAGAGTAAAACTTATAATACATATAGAAAGAACTGCGAGTAATCTATTTTTCATAATGGACCCTTCCTTTCTGAATTATGACATTTTTATTACAATATAGATTAATCGAAATGCTGTATTATGTCAAATAGTACAGTGTTTTGTTGCTATTCACAGTTGAAATTTTTAAGTTAGAAAGTCACCAGCCCCCTGCCCCTGCATGAGTACACCAGCCCCGGCCCGCCCCACTTGCAGCCCCAGGGGTCCTGCGGACATAGCATAAGATGCACTAGTCAACATATTTTGGACA
>DBWZ01000058.1 GCA_002309345.1 Pseudobutyrivibrio sp. UBA1225 | reverse complement strand
TCTTATGCTATGTCAGCAGGTCCCCTAGGGCTGTAAGTAGGGCGGGCCGGAGCTGGTATATAAAGAGAGGGGGGAGCCGCAGATTGTTAGTTACAAACTTGCGAATAGTAAGCGACAAAACTCTTTTTTACTAGTAATTAGGTGTGAATTGCGGTAATATTATTACTAAAGAATAAAAGGGAATTTTGTATGTTTTTATCAATTAAAAGATTTATAGACAAAACTTTTCATAGACGTTCAGATGGCCTCAATTTTAGACGCCGTCGCAGGAAAATTGATTTTGACAAGATCAAATATGTTGCGATACTTGTTGCTGAGCTTGCCGTTGTTATTGGCCTTGCTTATGCCTGTGTTATGGCTTTTGGAAGACAAGTAGAATGTTCTAATGCTTCTATGGAGCCGACTTACAACACATCTGACAAGCTGCTTGTCAACACTATAGCATTTAAGTTTTCAAAGCCTGAAACTGGAGATGTAATAGCCTTCAAACCAAAGGCAAATGTCAATGCCAGTTACAGTGTCAAAAGGGTTATCGGTGTGCCAGGTGATCAAATTCTCATAGAAAATGGTCGCATCTATATCAACGACGAGCTTTATAAAGAAACGACGCTCGATCTTGATCCAATCGAAAATCCTGGTATTGCTGCTTCCAAAATCAAGCTTTCAAAGAATCAATATTTTGTGTTGGGAGACAACCGCAATTCGTCAGAGGATTCTAGATACGAAAGTATCGGCTTTGTTTCGAGCGAAGACATCTTAGGTAGAGTATGGGCAAAATATCCGTTTTAGAGGTGAAATATGGAATTTCAATGGTATCCTGGGCATATGACCAAAGCCAAGCGTCAGATGCAGGAAGACATTAAACTTATAGATTTAATAATAGAGGTTATAGATGCAAGATGTCCGGTTTCTAGCCGAAACCCAGATATCAACGGTTTAGCTTCAGGCAAGCTTAGACTTATTCTTCTTAACAAATCAGATTTAGCAGACAAAGAAACCAACAAGAAATGGGTTTCTTATTTTAAGGAGCAAGGTTTCTATGTTGTAGAGTTAGATTCTCGTGATAGGAAAAACATGAAGGGTGTTCAGGCTACCCTTGATGAGGTTTGTGCAGCCAAGTTTGAGCGCGACCGCAAGCGAGGTATCAAGAATCGACCTGTTAGGGCTATGGTTGTAGGAATACCAAACGTAGGCAAATCTACCTTTATCAATTCCTTTGCAGGTCGCTCCGTAGCAAAGACAGGCAACAAGCCTGGTGTCACCAAGGGCAAGCAGTGGATTAAGCTCAACAAGTCAGTGGAGCTGCTTGATACTCCAGGAATCTTGTGGCCAAAGTTCGAAGACAACACTGTAGGCTTACATTTGGCGTTTATCGGTTCTATCAATGATGCTATAGTTGAGACTAGAGAATTATCACTTGAGCTAGTTGATTTCTTGATAGAAAACTATCCAGGTATCCTTAACAAAAGATACGATGTTGATGAATCTCAGCTTAACCACGAGATTATCACTGAGATTGCGCAAAAACGAAATTTTGTTAAGAAGGGTTCAGAGTTTGATTTTGATAAAGCAGCTACTGTTTTAGTTGATGAGTTTAGAAGCGGTAGCTTGGGAAATATATCACTAGAAAGGCCATAAAAAATGAAGGTTATTGATTTTAACGAAGAAGAACTGCTTATTAAAAAACAAATCGAAAAAGCGAGACAGAATATGACAGAGGTAGAGGATTTATCTGATTTTGATTCCAAGCCTGCAAAGGGAGATTCAAAATCCGAGGAAGAGCAACCTCTTACTACAAAGGGTGTAGTCAAAGAAGTCTTAAGTGTTATTTTAAACGTTGTAATCTGTTTTGTTGTAGTATTTTTGATTACAAGATTTATAGGTCAAAGAACAGTTGTTAGTGGTCATTCTATGGAGGACACTTTATCCGATAGAGACAATCTGATAGTTGATAAAATTAGCTACAGATTCCACGATCCAGAACGCTTTGATGTTGTAGTATTTCCACCTAGGGAGGAAGAAAACACATTCTATATCAAGCGTGTTATCGGTCTTCCAGGAGAAAAGGTTAAAATCGATGCTGCTGGAACAATCTATATCAACGGTGAACCAATCGAAGAACACTACGGCACAGAGGTCATTTTAAATGCCGGTTTAGCTTCTGAAGAGATTACTCTTGGAGATGACGAATTCTTTGTACTTGGTGACAACCGAAACAACAGTATGGATTCTAGATACGAAGGTGTTGGCAACATCACCTCAGACGAGATTGTTGGTAGGGCGTGGTTTAGATTTTATCCATTTAGCAAAGTTGGATTAGTAGAGAACATAGAGTAGACATGAGCGAGAAAAAGATTTCAGACATCCAAAAGGAATACAAAGCAACAGATATATCAGTGCTACCTGATTTTATTCAGGAATACATCAATGACGGTAGACCTGGAGTTTCCAAGATTATTAGTCAAGCCCAGAAGCGCATGGAAAAGCTTCGAATTGAAAAGGAGCGCATAGAAAAGCTTAAGGAATACGAGTATAAGTATTGGGATAAATACGATTATGTTGCCGGTATAGATGAGGTTGGAAGAGGACCTTTGGCTGGTCCTGTTGTTACAGCCTGTGTTGTCTTACCAAAGGATTGTGACATCCTTTATATCAACGATTCTAAAAAGCTTTCCGCCGCCAAAAGAGAAGAGCTCTACGAAGAGATTATGGCCAAGGCGATTTCTGTTTCTATAGGCGTAGTCTCCGAGGCTCGCATCGACGAAATCAATATATTGCAGGCTACCTACGAAGCCATGCGTCATGCAATTAGTGACAGCAAGGTGCAGCCACAGCTTTTGTTAAATGATGCAGTTACAATTCCTCAGGTCGATATTCCACAGGTTCCAATCATAAAGGGCGACGCCAAGTCTATTTCAATTGGTGCAGCTAGTATAATCGCCAAGGTTACTAGGGATAGAATGATGGTTGAATACGACAATATCTATCCAGAATATCATTTCGCTTCCAACAAAGGTTATGGTTCAGCTGAGCACATAGCAGCATTAAAAGTAAATGGCCCATGTCCTATTCACAGACGTTCATTCATAGGTAACTTTGTTTAAACATGTTGGTGATTTATGAATATTAATAATAGTTTAAATCCTTACAATTCAAATTTAGTAAATAATACTGACGTGACCAAAATGAGTCAAGGGCAGTCCCTTACAGGTACCCCTGCAGATAGTCTTAAAGCTGGTGAGATATTCGAGGGCTCAGTTAATTCCATTGAAAATGGAAAAGTTACTATAGGTCTTGCTAACGGTCAGACTATGACCGCGCGCCTTGACTCGGGAGTTAGTCTTGCTCCTGGTCAGTCGATTTTCTTTGAAGTTAAAAGCAACGATGGTAGTCTTATCCAAATTCGTCCTGTTTCTTTAGGTTCGCTAGATGCAAATCCAACACTTTTAAAAGCTCTTAATATGGCAAATATTGCAGCCAACGAGAGAACCATTAACATGGTTAATTCTATGATGCAGAATTCTATGCCTATCAATCCAGAGAATCTTACAGCGATGAATCGCGCAATGATAAATAATCCGACGGTTGATATGCAGACTCTTGTGACTATGGCAAAGCATGGCATGGAGATAACTCAAGACAATGTAAATATGTTTGTAAACTACGCCAATGACAAGGCTGTTCTAGTGGACAATTTTGAAGTGATTTCTGATATGCTCCCAGAGCTTATGACTTCATCAGAGGTGAGCGTTTCTCAGGCTATAGAGCTAAATAATCAGATTAGAGAAATTTTTATGGCTTCAGAGGGGGAGGTTGCAGCTGCTGAGGGACAAGTGAATCCTGAATCTCAGGCATCAGCTGAAGCGACTGCAAATAATGCCAATATAACTGAAGCACCTAATGTTATTGTTTCTGAAACAGCAGGCGAGGTTGCCAATCCGCAAATTGCAAATGTCGTTAACGCTAGCGACGCCGGAGATATTCCTGTACTAGATAATCAAGTTTTAAATGGTCAAATCATAAATGAAGAAGAGAGCACAGTCATTAATCAACCAGTTAATAATGCAGATACACAACCATCTGCGGCTAGTCAGACAAACACTCAGATTCAGCAGGAGAATATAGAAGCATCAGTTACAGCAAACGAACTGGGTAATCAGACTGTAAGCTCATTTGCTGGCGAACAGCAGATTACATCCTTCAACACATTACTAAATTCCATACCAGATTTTCCTAAGGACAATCTGGAGATATTTAGGGAGGATGGTACTTTTAATGCTGATGCAAATATCAAAGAGGTGTTTAGGGAAATTACAGATTTTCTGAACAATCATCCTGATATTCCTAAGGAAACATTAAACGATATTATTAAATCTCCTTTGTATAGAGGTCTTTTAAAAAGCATCATTTCGGATAGCTTTGCTATGGAACCAAAGGATGTCACAAAGCCGGGAGAGGTTTCAAAGCTTTATGAGCGAGTTTTAAAACAAACAAACGCATTGGAAAAGCTCATGGAAGGTTTTTCAAACAAGGCGGCTGAGGCAATAAAGGTTCAAACCAATGAAATCAGGCAGAATGTTAACTTTATGAATTCTGCAAATGAAATGTATAACTTTGTTCAGATTCCACTTAAGATGTACAACCAAAATACGGATGGCATGCTCTATGTTCGTCAAAACAAAAAGAGTAGCTATGAAGATGGAGAGGAAATCACTGCATTTTTGCATTTTGATATGGAATACTTGGGACCAACAGATGTATTTATCAAGCTCAAAGAGTCAAATGTTGGTTGCAAATGGAACCTGGCAAACGAGGAATCTATGAATCTTATTGAACAAAATCTTGATTTGCTCACAGAAAGATTGGCGGCCAAAGGCTTTACCGTCAGTTCTCAGGTTACCTGTAACGAGCCTAGAGCAAGCTTTGTAGAGGATTTCCTTGGTGAAGTTCCTGTTGCTTCCGAAACGTCATCTGATGGCTTAGTACACAGATATAGCTTTGATATGAGGGCATAGATATGGCAGAAGAAAAATCATTCGACAAAGATAAAACAGCGGTTGCCCTTTCTTATGAGGCGGGGGATTCTGCTCCAAAGATTCTTGCTTCCGGCAAGGGCTATATTGCTGAGCAGATTATTCAGGAAGCCAAGAAGGCAGATGTTCCTTTCTATCAAGATAACGAGTTGGCACAAACTCTTAGCAAGCTAAACATCGGTGATGCTATTCCGCCAGAGCTTTATGAGGTTGTTGCTGAAATTTTAGTTTTTGTAAACGATATGGAAAAGATTAAATCCAAGTTAGGTTAGAGGTTTAATTTGAATAACAGAAAACAAGGTAATGGATTTGAGCAGATAGCTGCCGAGTTCTTGCAGCGCCAAGGACTGGAGATAATACAGTTAAACTTTTATTGCAAGATGGGAGAGGTTGATATTATCGCAAAGGACGGTAGCTATTTGGTTTTTGTAGAAGTAAAATATAGAAAGTCTCCCAAAGCTGGGAACGCTGTCGCGGCGGTCAATTTTCACAAGATGAAGAAGATTTCCCGTGTGGCGGATTTTTACATGTATAGCCGTAAATACGGTAGCGACACCAACGTACGCTTCGACATCGTGGCTATTGAAGCAGGACGCTTGTATCATTACAAGAATGCCTTCGAATACATTCCGGTGTTTTAGTATACGAGGTTTTCTTTACAAGCAAACCATCGTTATTGTACAATCTAGGCTGTGCATAAAACGTGTATAAATAATTTAGCTATTAGCAAAATCTATATGCGAAATCTAGATAACAATGTAACAATGTTCTGTACGAGACATGTTTTTAGCTATCATTATGAATTATAATGCGCTTGTAGCTACAATGTTTATACATGCTTAAGGAGCCAATCTCGCGACGAAGCTGTATAAATATTGATAGCGTAACAAGCGCTCATAGTCTTAAGAAAGAGGTAAATTATGTCAAGACCTGTGGTGGCGATAGTTGGTCGCCCTAATGTTGGAAAATCTACGCTTTTTAATGCCTTAGCCGGCGAGCGTATTTCTATAGTAAAAGATACTCCGGGAGTCACAAGAGACCGTATTTATGCGGATGTTTCTTGGCTCAACTACGATTTCACTATGATTGATACTGGAGGTATCGAACCAGATTCAAAGGATATTATTCTTTCGCAGATGCGCGAACAGGCTCAGATAGCCATCGACACTGCGGATGTAATTATTTTCCTTGTAGATGTAAAACAAGGACTAGTAGACAGTGATTCTAAGGTTGCAGATATGCTTCGTCGCAGTCACAAGCCTGTTGTTCTTGTTGTAAACAAGGTTGACAGCTTCGAGCGAGACATGGCAGATGTCTACGAGTTTTACAATCTAGGGATAGGCGACCCTATAGCAATATCAGCTTCATCGCGACTTGGTTTTGGAGATATGCTCGATATTGTAGTTAGTTATTTCCCAGAGCCAAATGGTGACGAGGAGGAGGACGATACTCCGCGTATCGCTGTAATAGGCAAACCAAACGTTGGTAAATCTTCACTTGTTAACAAGCTTTGTGGAGAGGAGCGTGTTATCGTATCTGATATTGCGGGAACTACTCGTGATGCCGTAGATACTCGAGTTCGCTACAATCACAAGGATTACATCTTTATAGATACTGCTGGCCTTCGACGCAAGAGCAAAATCAAAGAGGATTTAGAGAGATATTCTATCGTGCGTGCTGTTGCATCTGTTGAAAAATCGGATGTTGTAATCATAATGATTGATGCCACAGAGGGTGTCACCGAGCAGGATGCAAAGATTGCCGGAATCGCTCATGACAGAGGCAAGGGTATTATTATTTGTGTCAATAAATGGGATGCTATCGAGAAGAATGACAAGACCATGAAGGAGCACGAGCAAAAGATTCGTCAGATTCTTTCATTTATGCCATATGCTTCAATTCTTTTTATATCAGTAAAGAGTGGTCAGCGTCTTGGCAAGATTTACGAGACAATCGATGCAGTTATTGAAAACAACTCTATGCGTATTGCTACAGGTGTGCTGAACGAAATAGTTTCAGAGGCAGTTGCGCTTCAGCAGCCACCTACAGACAAGGGCAAGAGACTCAAGATATTCTATACAACACAGGTTGCAGTTAAGCCTCCTACATTTGTTATTTTCGTAAATGAAAAATACCTAATGCATTTTTCTTACGTGCGCTATCTTGAAAATCGAATTAGAGATGCCTTCGGATTCGAGGGAACATCATTAAAATTTATCATTAGGGAAAGAAAGGAAAACGAATAATGGTTATAGGGAGAATTCTTGCTGTATTAATGGGCTATTTCTTTGGAATGATTCTTATGGGCTACCTAATTGGAAAGTCAAAGAATATAGATTTAAAAAAGGTTGGTAGCGGTAATGTCGGTACTACAAACACCCTAAGAAATCTTGGTGTATCAGCTGGCGTGATTACCCTTGTGTGGGACTGTCTAAAGTGTGTAGTTGCAGTATTTGTTGTATGGCTTATATACCGAAATTTCTATGATGACGTTGCCATCTTCAAGGTATATGCTGGCCTTGGAGTTGTCCTTGGACACGATTTTCCTTTTTATATGCATTTTAAAGGTGGAAAAGGAATTGCAGCTACTCTTGGATTTATCATAGCATTGTTCCCAATGGGACTTCCTATACCAGCAATTATTTTTATCGTAGTTGTTGCTTTGACAAGATACGTTTCACTCGGTTCGATTTTGGGCGTTCTTTCATTTGCAGTAGAGATGATTGTCGGTGCAAAGCTTGGTTTATTGAATGAGATTTATCACGGTAGAAATCTAACAGAGGCAGTTGTTTTATGCTGCATCGTTTCAGGCATTGCAATCATCCTGCATCATGCAAATATCAAACGTCTTATCAACGGCAATGAAAACAAGTTTTCATTCCACCCAGAGACACGTGCTTAGTTTAGTTTTGGAGAATTATAATGGCTAAAATTAGTGTACTTGGAGCAGGAAGCTGGGGCATCGCTCTTGCTGTAATGCTAGATAAAAATGGACATGAGGTTATTGTATGGTCTCATCGTCAGTCACAGGTGGATCAGATGAAGGATACTCACACCAGTGACAAAATAAAGGGAGTCAAGCTCCCAGAATCAATGTCTTTTACTGCAGATATTGAAGCTGCAGTTAAATCTTCGGATGTTGTTTTATTTGCTGTGCCTTCCAAGGCTACTCGTGAGACAGCAGAGAAAATCAAATCATTCATTTCAAACACTCAGATTTTCATTACAGTGACAAAGGGAATCGAAGAGAATACGCTCTTTACTCAGACAGAAATTTTAGAGGATGTTTTGGGTAAGGATAAACGTATTTGCGTATTGTCAGGTCCAAGTCACGCGGAGGAGGTTGTTGTTTTCAACCCTACCGTTGTTGTGGCTGGCTCGGAGGACAGACAGGTCGCTTTGTTCGTTCAGAATCTTTTCATGAATAAATATTTCAGAGTATATTCATCGCCGGATGTTAAGGGTATCGAGGTTGGGGCAGCTCTCAAAAACGTTATTGCTCTTGCGGCTGGTATGTCCGATGGACTAGGCTTTGGTGATAATGCTAAGGCGGCTCTTATCACAAGAGGAATAAAAGAGATTTCTGCTTTGGCGGTAGCCATGGGGGCCCAGGCTGAGACCTTGGCTGGTCTTACAGGTGTCGGCGATTTAATTGTTACTTGTTCTTCAGTACATTCTAGAAATAGAATGGCTGGTTTTTATATTGGGCAGGGCATGAGCAAGGACGAGGCAATGGATAAGGTTGCAATGGTTGTTGAAGGTGTTTATTCAGCAAAAGCAGCTATGAAGCTTGCCGAAAAGTACAACATTGAAATGCCTATAGTAGAGGCTGTTAATGCGGTGTTGTTTGACAATCTTCCAGCAAAGGATGCTGTGTTTGAGCTTATGACCCGTTCTAAAAAGGATGAGACTTCAGAACTAGAGTGGACATAGTGTTTAGAACCAAAGGAGGATAATATGCCATTTATTGATTCAAAAATTACAGTACCAATAACAGCGGATGTTAAAGAAGAATTAAAGTCAGAGCTTGGAAAGCTTATATCAACTTTGAACAAGACTGAAACATACCTTATGGTAGGTATAGATGATGCCTATGATTTATGGTTAGGCGGAAAAAAGCTTGATAAGGGCGCCTATGTTTCTGTTAGCTTATATGGAAACGCACCTTCACAGGCTTATGATACTTTGACTGGTCAAATCTGCCAGTTGTTTGCTGACAAGCTTGGAATCCCTGGCAATTCAGTATACGTTACTTATCATCCAGTAAGTGACTGGGGATGGAACGGAAGCAATTTTTAATTAAATTCGATTCTTTCGGAGGGGTCTAATTATGAATGAGAATATTGTTAAGCGCAACCAACTGCTGGCACAGAAGGTTATCGCAGGTGTTGAATCCCGCAACATGAAGGGATACTATGCAGCAAGCAAGGAAGAAGCTTTAAAGCTTGCTCTAAGTTTGATTCCTGAGAAGTCATCTATTTCAATGGGTGGAGCTATGTCTGCCCACGAAATCGGTCTTGTAGATGCATTAAAAGCCGGTGATTACAATTTCATAGATAGAGATGCAACAGAGGATAAGAGAGCAGCTATGCTTGCAGCTTACGATGCAGATTTTTTCCTTAGCAGTGCAAATGCTATTACTGAGGATGGAATCATTGTAAATATCGATGGCAATTCAAATCGTGTATCAGCAATTGCTCAAGGACCAAAGCATGTTGTTTTTATTGTTGGAATGAACAAGGTCTGTCCAGATGTTGATTCTGCAATGAAGCGTGCTAGAAATGTTGCTGCACCAATTAATGCTCAACGTTTTGGACTATCTACACCATGTGCCAAAACAGGAGCATGTATGGATTGCAAATCTCCAGACACAATTTGCTGTCAATTCTTGATTACTAGATTCTCAAGGCATGAGGGCAGAATACATGTGATTATGGTAAATGATACCTTGGGATATTAAAAAGTGTCTGAAAAGTGAAACTTTATTTTGTAGCATTTATACTTATTGACTACTAGATTATGTGGTGGTACTATTAGGGTAACAACACAATATCTAGTAGTTTTTTGTTTTATTTATCACAAAATATTGACTGAATATTTAAACAATAGTTGCTATTGAATGAGATTATAACAAGTAAAAAGCTTTTATAACTTGGCATTTTATTATTTTTGGTTTTTATAAACCCGGAGGTTTCTATGAAAAGATTTGTAGTTAAAAAAGATGGGGCGTTGGAGCCTTTTGACGTACAAAAGGTTGTTGAGGCTGTGGGGAAATCTGCAACCAGAGTACTAGTCAAATTTACTCCTGAGCAAGAAAAATTCATCTGTCAATTCGTAGAAGAGCGAGTTGATGAGCTTGGTCTCGAGCAAATCGAGATTGCACAGATGCATAACATAGTTGAGGGAGCTTTAGAGAGAGTTAATCCTATGGTTGCAAAATCTTATCGAGATTATCGCAACTACAAGCAGGACTTTGTCCAGATGCTTGATGATGTTTACAAGAAATCTCAAAACATTATGTACATAGGTGACAAGGAAAACTCAAATACTGATTCCGCTTTGGTATCGACCAAGCGCTCGTTGATATTTAACGAGCTAAATCGCGAGCTTTACAAAAAATTCTTCCTTACCACAGAAGAGGTTCAGGCTATTCGTGATGGTTACATTTATATTCACGATATGAACGCTAGGCGTGATACCATGAACTGTTGTCTCTTCGATGTAAAATCAGTTCTCGAGGGCGGCTTTGAGATGGGTAACATTTTCTATAATGAGCCAAAGAGCTTGGATGTTGCATTTGATGTTATTGGTGATATCGTCTTATCTGCGGCAAGTCAGCAGTACGGTGGCTTTACGATTCCTCAAGCAGATCAGATTTTAGAGAAATACGCACAAAAATCCTTCGATAAATACATGGCTAAGTATTTATCACTTGGTATAGATGAGCAAAAGGCGCACGATGTTTCTATGTCAGAAGTAGAGCGTGAGATGGAGCAGGGCTTCCAAGGTTGGGAGTACAAGTTCAACACTGTTGCTTCCTCTCGTGGTGACTATCCTTTCATCACAGTCACAATCGGACTTGGAACCACAGTGTTTGCCAAGATGGCATCAAAAGCATGCCTCAAGGTTCGCTCAATCGGTCAGGGTAAACCGGGCTTCAAAAAGCCAGTGCTTTTCCCAAAGATAGTTTTCTTATATGATGAAAACCTACATGGTCCAGGCAAGCCTCTAGAAGATGTATTTGAAGCTGGCATCGATTGTTCTCGCAAGACAATGTATCCAGACTGGCTATCACTTACAGGCGAGGGCTACATTGCTAGCATGTATAAAAAATACGGCAAGGTTATTTCACCTATGGGATGTCGAGCCTTCCTTTCACCTTGGTACGAGCGAGGCGGAATGAAGCCAGCCGACGACGAAGATGAGCCAATTTTCATTGGACGTTTTAATATTGGCGCAGTTTCATTACATTTGCCAATGATCCTTGCTAAGTCTCGTCAGGAATCAAAGGACTTCTATCAGGTGCTTGATTATTACTTGGAGATGATTAGAAAGCTTCACATCCGCACATACGCTTATCTTGGTGAGATGCGTGCATCTACCAATCCGTTAGCCTACTGCGAGGGTGGCTTCTACGGTGGACACCTCGGTTTCCACGACAAGATTAAGCCACTTCTAAAGGCGGCTACTGCTTCCTTTGGTATCACAGCCTTCAACGAGCTGCAAGAGCTTTACAATGGCAAGTCTCTTGTTGAGGACGGCGAATTTGCTCTTGAGGTACTTAAGCATATAAATGAGAAGGTTGCTCAGTTTAAAGAAGAGGATGGCAATTTGTACGCTATCTATGGCACACCTGCTGAAAACCTATGCGGTCTTCAAGTAAAGCAATTTAGAAACAAATACGGCATAATCGAAAATGTCTCAGATAGAGATTACGTTTCAAATTCCTTCCACTGTCATGTATCAGAGGATATTACACCTATCGAAAAGCAAGACAAGGAAGGCAGATTTTGGGAGCTTTCAAACGGCGGCAAGATTCAGTACGTTCGCTATCCAATCAACTATAATCGTGAGGCTGTTAAGACTCTTGTTCGTCGAGCAATGGTTAAGGGCTTCTACGAAGGCGTCAATCTATCACTTTCATACTGTGATGATTGTGGACATGAAGAATTAGAGATGGATGTTTGTCCAGTTTGCGGTAGCAAGAATCTCACCAAAATTGATCGAATGAACGGCTATTTGTCATACTCACGTGTAAAGGGAGATACCCGTCTCAATGAAGCTAAGATGGCAGAGATAGCCGACCGCAAATCTATGTAAGGAATTATGGACTGGAGAATATAGATGAATTACCACAACATTACTAAGGACGACATGTTAAATGGTGATGGCTTGCGTGCGGTACTGTGGGTGTCCGGCTGCAATCACCAATGCAAAGAATGTCAGAATCCTATTACTTGGGATCCTGACGGAGGCCTTAAGTTCGACAAGGCTGCAAAGGATGAATTATTTGAAATTTTATCTAGAGATTATATTTCCGGAATAACATTTAGTGGAGGTGATCCACTGTATCCTGGAAATCGTGGGGAGGTGACGGAGCTTGCCCGGGAGATTAGGGAGAGATTTCCCGGCAAGACCGTCTGGCTCTACACTGGTTACACTTACGAGCAAATCAAATCTCTTGAAATTATGGAATATATCGATGTTTTAGTTGACGGAGAATTTGAAATTGATAAGATAGACTTGCAGGCAAAATGGAGAGGAAGCATCAATCAGCGTGTCATTGATGTACCTCAGACTAGAAAGCTAGACCAAATTGTTTTGCATGTTGACTAAGAATTTTACTAGGAGAAAAGTTTTATGAATACCATCAAAATGAATATCACCAAGCTCACTGATTCTGCAAAGCTTCCTGAGAGAGGTTCAGAGTATGCTGCAGGCTACGATTTGTTTGCGGATATCAAAGAGCAGACAACTATTGCACCTCATGAGACCAAGATGATTGGCACTGGTCTTGCAATGGAAATCCCAGTTGGATACTTTGGCGGTGTTTTTGCCAGATCTGGACTGTCAGCTAAAGAAGGACTTAGGCCAGCCAACTGTGTAGGCGTTGTTGATTCTGATTACAGGGGAGAAGTCAAGGTTGCACTTCACAACGACGGTGAAGTTGAAAGAGTTGTTACACCCGCTGAAAAGATTGCTCAGCTAGTAGTTGTTCCATTTCTTTCTGTTGAGTTTTCTGAAGTTTCTGAGCTTTCAGATACTGCCCGTGGAGAGGGCGGATTTGGTTCCACCGGAAAACATTAGATTAAATACTTTGGCGCCTGGATTTTAACCAGACGCCTTTTGTGGCGTTATTGCAATATATTTGAAAGAGAGTAAGTAATTATGGCAAAAAAGGTTACCTATGACGAAAGCAGTATAGCTGTTTTAGAGGGACTAGAGGCGGTTAGAAAACGTCCTGGAATGTATATAGGTTCTACATCTAGAAAGGGGCTCAACCACCTTATATACGAAATAGTGGACAACTCAGTAGATGAGCATCTTGCTGGAGAGTGTGACACTATCTACGTTACACTTGAGAAGGATGGCAGCTGTACAGTTGAAGATAATGGGCGAGGTATTCCTGTTGGTATGCATGCCAAGGGGCTTCCTGCTGCACGATTGGTTTTCTCTACACTCCACGCAGGTGGTAAGTTTGATGACAGTGTTTACAAAACCTCAGGAGGTTTGCACGGTGTTGGTTCATCCGTTGTAAACGCCTTGAGTGAATATATGATTGTTGATATTTCTAGAGATGGATTTGTTCATCACGACAGATATGAGAGGGGCGTTCCTACCGAAAAGCTTGTTGATGGACTTCTTCCAAAGATTTCTAAAACCAACAAGCACGGTACCAAAATCAATTTCCTTCCAGATCCAGAAATCTTTGAAAAAACATATTTCAAAGAGGAAGATATCAAGTCACGTCTTCATGAGACAGCTTATCTTAATCCTGGGCTTACTATTAACTATGCTGATATGCGTGGTGAAGATCCAGAATATATGACTTTCCACGAGCCTGACGGTATCAAGGGCTTCGTTAAGGAAATCAACAAGACTGCAGAGGCTCTCCATGATGTTGTGTATTTCACAGGTAAGTGCGACGATATCGAGCTTGAAATTGCCTTCCAATATTGCAACGAATTTAAGGAGAACATTCTTGGATTCTGTAACAATATTTACAACTCCGAAGGTGGTACACACATTACTGGTTTTAAGACAGTGCTTACAACTGTTATTAATAACTATGCTAGAGAGCTTGGCATACTTAAGGACAAGGACGCCAACTTCACAGGTGCCGATGTTCGAAATGGTATTACAGCCATAGTTTCTATAAAGCATCCGGATCCTCGTTTTGAAGGACAGACCAAGACTAAGCTAGACAACCCTGATGCCTCAAAGGCAACACAAAAGGTATGCCAAGACGAGTTTACACTTTACTTCGATAGAAACCTTGAGACTTTAAAGGCTATTATTTCTTGCGCTGAAAAGAGTGCCAAGATTCGTAAATCCGAAGAGAAGGCAAAGACAAATCTTCTTACAAAGCAAAAGTTCTCCTTCGACCAAAACGGCAAGCTTGCCAACTGTGAGTCTAGAGATGCTAGTAAGTGCGAAATCTTTATCGTAGAGGGAGATTCTGCCGGCGGTTCTGCAAAGAGTGCTAGAGACCGTATGTTTCAAGCTATTATGCCTATCCGCGGTAAGATCCTCAACGTTGAAAAGGCTTCAATGGATAAGGTTTTGGCCAATGCAGAAATCAAGACCTTAATTAACGCTTTTGGCTGTGGTTTTTCTGAGGGTTACGGCAACGATTTTGATATCTCAAAGCTTCGTTACGACAAGATTGTTATCATGGCTGATGCCGATGTGGATGGTGCTCACATCAGTACATTGCTTCTTACATTTTTCTATAGATTTATGCCAGAGCTTATTCGAGAGGGACATGTTTATATAGCGATGCCCCCACTTTACAAGGCTATTCCTTCAAAGGGTGAGGAGGAATATCTTTATGACGATGTGGCTCTTGAAAAGTACCGTAAGCGCATGGAAGGCAAATCCTTTACTCTCCAGCGCTACAAAGGTCTTGGTGAGATGGATAAAGACCAGCTTTGGGAGACAACTCTCGACCCTGAGCGACGCAAACTCAAACTAGTAGAAATCGAAGATGGACTTATGGCTTCTGAGGTTACAGAGCTTCTGATGGGATCAGATGTTGCTCCACGTAAAGAGTTTATTTACAAGCATGCAAAAGAAGCTGAGATCGATGCATAATAAGTAGTTATTTTTCCTGAATAGATTTTTAGAAAAGGTATTAAATTATGGCACAAGAAATTATAAGAACAGAATATTCCGAGATAATGCAAAAATCCTTCATTGACTATTCGATGTCTGTTATACTTGCCCGAGCCGTTCCAGATGTCAGAGATGGTCTCAAACCTGTACAGCGTCGTACTCTCTACGATATGTACGAATTGAAGGTTGATTATAATAAACCATACAAAAAATCTGCCCGTATTGTTGGTGATACTATGGGTAAATATCATCCACACGGTGATAGCTCTATCTACGAGGCTCTCGTAGTAATGAGCCAGGATTTCAAGAAGAGCCTTCCTCTTGTAGATGGCCATGGTAACTTTGGATCTATCGAGGGTGATGGCGCAGCTGCTATGCGTTACACCGAGGCTCGTCTTGCAAAGATTACTCAAGAGGTTTACCTTGGTGACCTTGATAAAAACGTAGTAGATTTTGTACCAAACTATGATGAGACAGAAAAGGAGCCAGAGGTTCTTCCTGTCAGAGTTCCAAATCTTCTTATCAACGGTTCGGATGGTATCGCTGTAGGTATGGTTACATCTATCCCGCAGCACAATCTTGGAGAGGTTATTGACGGCGTTATCGCCTATATGAAAAATCCTGACATTAACACTCAGGAGATGCTGACTATCATTCAAGGTCCAGACTTTCCAACTGGAGGAATTGTTACAAACAAGGATGATTTGCTTGAGATTTACTCAACAGGTGTTGGCAAAATCAAAATCCGCGGCAAAGCCGAAATCGAAAAGATAAAGGGCGGCAAGGAACAAATCGTAATTACGGAGATTCCTTACCCAATGATTGGCGCCAACATTGGTAAATTCTTAAATGATATTTTCCAGCTTGTTGAAACAAAAAAGACAAACGATATTACAGATATTTCTAATCAGTCCTCAAAGGATGGCATGAGAATTATCGTTGAGCTTAGAAAGGGAGCAGATGCACAAAACGTTCTCAATCTTCTTTACAAGAAGACTCGTCTCGAGGACACCTTTGGTGTGAACATGCTTGCAGTTGCTGATGGCAAACCAGAGACACTTGGCATCGTTCCAATCATCAGACATCATGTTAACTTCCAATACGAGGTTTGCACTAGAAAGTACACACATCTCCTAGGCAAAGAACAGGATAAAAAAGAAATCCAAGAGGGCTTGATTAAGGCGTGTGATGTTATTGATTTGATTATCGAGATTTTGCGTGGTTCCAAGGATATCAAGCAAGCAAAGGCTTGTCTTGTTGATGGTATTACTGCTGGCATCAAGTTTAAGTCTGCTCAGTCAAAGCGTGATGCAGAGCAGCTTAGATTCACTGACCGTCAGGCGCAGGCTATTTTGGACATGCGTTTACACAGATTAATCGGTCTTGAAATCGAGGCTCTTAAGGGTGATTATGCCGAGACCCTTGATAAGATTGCCAAGTACACCAAGATTCTTGGTTCTCGTGCTGAGATGGCAAAGGTTATCATCAAAGATCTTCAGTCCATCAAAAAGGAATATGCAAGAGAACGTCGCACTGTCATCGACAATGTGGAAGAGGCAGTTGTAGAGGAGAAGCCAATCGAGGTTATTGACGTTGCGGTCCTTATCGATAAATTCGCATATGCGAGAGTTGTAGACATGCCTACCTACGAGCGCAACAAGGATGCTGCCGAAACAGAGTCTAAAAAGATTATCTTCTGTAAGAATGTAGATAAGATTTGCCTGTTTACTGATAATGGAGATATGCATACTATCAAGGTCCTCAGCCTTCCATTCGGTAAGTTTAGAGACAAAGGACAGCCTATTGATACAGCAGAAAAGGGTTCAAAGATTGACTTAACAAAAGAAAATCTCCTCCTTGCAGAATCAATGGCAAAGATAGTATCTCGCAAGCTATTATTTGGTACCAAGCAATCTATGATTAAGGTTGTTTCTGGAACAGAGTTTGATGTATCAAGAAAGCTTATTGCTGCAACCAAGCTTGCAGACAAGGATGAGCTTATCTGCGTCAAGCTTATAAATGAAACTGATACAGTTGTTATGCAGTCTTCAAAGGATATGTTCCTTCGTATAGACGGTGGCACAATCCCAGAGAAGAAGAAGACTGCGGTTGGTGTTCGAGGTATGAAGCTAGCCAAGGGGGACGAGCTTGTTAATATTCACGTCTTAGCTGATGGTGAATCCAAGGATGTTAAGGTTAAAGGCAAGGCTGTTTCTCTGAACAGACTTCACATAGCTTCGCGTGACACTAAGGGAGTTAAAAAATGATTAAAAACATTTTATTTGACTTAGATGGTACATTGGTTGATTCAGCACCCGGTATCATCAATGGACTTAAAATTGCTCTTGAAAAGTTCGGATATGATATTCCTGATTATGGAACACTTCGTAAATGCGTAGGTCCTCCATTCACATACTCATTTCCTAACTACTTGCACATTAAGGATGAGGATTTTGATGGGGCAGTAGCTGCCTACAGATATTATTACGACAAAGAAAATGGTCTTTTTAATGCAGATGTTTTCGAAGGAGTTGAAGGACTTCTTCAGGCTCTTGTAAAACGAGGCTACAACTTAATTGTCTGCACTTCAAAGCCTGAACCTACAGCTAGAAAGCTTCTTGATGGACTTGGCATATCAAACTATTTTACCGACATTTGCGGTGCTACAATGGATGCCAAAATCGATACCAAAGCAGAGGTTATTGACTTGTGTTTTGAGCGAGCTCCTTGGATGATAAAGGATGAAACAATTCTGATTGGTGATACCAAGTTTGATTGTGATGGTGCCAACGAAAAGGAAATCGATTGTCTTGGAATCACATGGGGCTTTGGTGACAAAGAGGATTTAGTTGAGCATGGAGCAATTCAGGTTCTTGATGAGCCTGGCGAGGTGTTAGATTACATTGAAGCAAATTAAGTTTAATAGACTATTTCAAATATTGTATCCCTTAGCGCTGTACTTTATTGTCTATCAGGTTGGCTCAGGATTTGTCGCAGAGCTACTAGATTCAAGTAGGCTTGTGGGGATGATTATTACAGGGGTGATTACAATCATTCCTCTCTGGGTTTATTTTATGGGAGCACCAAAGCTTATTCCAGAGCAGGATCTTACCCAAGAGCTTATTTTAAAATACGTAGTATATCTAGTTTTTGTAGTTGCAGTTGGAATTGGATTTAATGTGATTCTTTCCCATACAAGCCTAGTTGAACAGTCGCAGAATTTTAAGCAGGCTAAGGAGACGTTGTCAGATGGTAGTTTTTGGATAAAGATTGCTTGCAGCGTTGTAGTTATACCGATTTTGGAGGAGCTTTTAATCAGGGGAATCATCTGCGGACAGCTTGCAATATGGTATAATCCGGCGCTTGCCGTGATTATATCCTCAATTTTTTTTGGTATTCTACATAATAATATAGTACAATTTATCTATGCATTGATAATAGGTCTTGCGTTGGGATTTATATATATCAAAAGCAAAAGATTGATTTTGTGTATTGTGGGTCATAGCATTATTAATCTGCTTGTAATTTTACTTGCTTAATATATTTTTATGTTACGATCACGATACAATCAATTTTCAGAAGAATATTGACCAAAGAGCTAAACACTTTAAAGGAGGATGACATGGCAAACAACACACAGGAAATTAAAGACTCTAAAGCTGGTTTGGCAGCCCACATTATTGGTTCGCTGGCTTTCTTAGCCATTGGTATTTGTTTATTGTTACTTGATACCAATATGATTGCTAAAATCGTATACAGTTTTTCTGTTCTTACAATCGGTGTTTTGTTTATTTGTTTCGGTGCATATTACATGATTAAATACTTTTTTAATCATGAGTTTGCAAGAATTACACATTATGGTTTTACAATGGGAGTAATCCTAGTGATTATAGGCGCGGTTGTTATCTTTAAGGCTGACACAATTTCTGGCTTTATTGATGCAGGCGTATGTTTAATAGGCGTTGTTCTTGGTGCTGTTATGCTTCAGCAATCATTTGCATTGTTCCATATCCAAAGAGGCACATGGTTTTTAAGTCTGCTATTTGGTTTGGCCGCAATCGGAGCTAGTATTTATTTCTTGCTTCAGCCTTACAAATTCTTTGAGGGTGATTTATTAGGATGCATTTATCTAATTGCTATGGGTGCAGTTTCGTTGTTCTCGTTGCTTTTGATGGTAATTGGATTAAATGATCACAAAAAAGATTCTGACAGACGCTATAGACGTAACGTTGAGGATTCACCAATTTCTGGCAACGATAATGTTGATGATTATATTTTTGAAGATGAACCTGTTGTTTTATCTAAAGAGACTGTGAAGGAAGAACCACAGCCAGGTGATGACGCATTATTTGAGGAATAAATATTCATGGCAAATATAGAAGATTACTTGGATTGGAGAGCAGATATACCTTTTGAAGTTGATCCATTTAACGAAGTGGACAGCTTGATTTTGTGCGAGCTAGTTTACACAGATTTTGAAGATATCGTTCCAGGTCCAGGCCTCAATGAAAAGATTTCCATTGAGGATGCATGTAATCTGTTTTTTTCCAAATATTCCAAGGAGGAACTTATGGCTAGGCTTAATGCAACCAAGGTTGCTCCTTTTCTCATGCAAAGAATGGCATTTTCGAAGCGCTTTGGAGGAACTAAGCTTGCCTACTACGTAAACGAGGTTGATGCTTTAGATCAAAGTCAGTTTGCTGCTTGTTGCTTTTATCTTCCAGACGGAACTGTCTATGTAGCTTTCAGAGGAACAGACGATTCTCTTGTTGGTTGGAAAGAAGATTTTAATATGTGCTTTTCAAGTGGGACTGGCGGACAGCTTAAGGCGTCAGAGTATCTTAATAAAAATTTTGGCAGATCTATGAGACCACTTAGAATAGGCGGACATTCAAAGGGTGGAAATTTTGCCGTTTATGCTGCAGCTTTCAGTGAATCGCATATTAAGGACACTATCATCGATGTTTACAATCACGATGGACCTGGCTTTATCAAAGAGATTCTCAAGACTGATGGATACAAATCAATCATCAAGAAGGTTCATAAGTTTGTTCCGGTAGATTCAATTATAGGAATGCTGATGCAGACCAAAGCCAAGGTTAAGGTGGTCGAAAGTAATGCCAAAGGAATTAATCAGCATGATCCAATGACTTGGCAGGTTACCAGAAATTGCTTTACCAAAAGGCCAACTATTTCTGATTCTGCAAAGCGTACAGATGAAATCATCAAGAAGTGGGCAGTAAAGTTTGATTACGAAACCAGAGAAGCCTTTGGAGATATCTTTTTTGAATCTTTAGCTGCTTCTGGTGCAACAAAGCTTTCTCATATTACATCAAAGAAGGCACGCTCCATTGCAAGCATCACTAAAGAGATTCAAAAGCTTAGCCCTGAAAATCAGGCTTTAGTTATGGATGTCTTCACGAGTTTGGTTGCTGTTTGGGGAGATGGATTAAAGAATTCAATTCTTTCCAAGCTACCCATTAAAAAATAAGAATATATAATAATAAGAAAAAAAGAGAAAACGAGAGTAAAATAGAGTATTGATTAGGATTCTTTCGAAATCTAGGATTCGCTTTTGCTTGCAACTATTTCGATAGAATCCTATTATACTTTTTGGGGTTAGCACTCGGGAGGTTAGAGTGCTAACAGAGATAAATTATGATATCTATTTTAGGAGGTAATATAAAATGAAATTGGTTCCATTAACAGACCGCGTTGTATTAAAGCAGTGCGAGGCAGAAGAGACTACAAAGTCAGGAATTATTCTTGCATCAGCAGCTCAGGAAAAGCCACAGGAAGCTATGGTTATCGCTGTTGGTCCAGGTGGGGTTGTAGATGGTAAAGAGATTACTATGCAGGTTAAAGAAGGCCAAAAGGTAATCTATTCTAAATATGCTGGAACAGAAGTTAAGCTTGAAGGCGAAGAGTATATCATTGTTCGTCAAAACGATATCTTAGCTGTAGTAGAATAATAATCACTATCTGTGATGAATCTTAAAAAATAAGAAAAGAGGTATAATAAAATGGCAAAAGAGATTAAATACGGCGCTGAGGCAAGACAGGCTCTTGAGGCTGGCGTTGATAAATTAGCAAACACAGTTAGAGTTACAATCGGACCTAAGGGACGCAACGTAGTTCTTGCAAAGTCCTATGGCGCTCCACTTATCACAAATGATGGTGTTACTATTGCAAAGGATGTTGAGCTTGAAGATGCATTCGAAAACATGGGTGCTCAGCTTGTAAAGGAAGTTGCTACAAAGACTAATGATGTAGCAGGTGATGGTACAACAACAGCAACTGTATTAGCGCAGGCAATGGTAAAGGAAGGTATGAAGAACCTTGCTGCTGGTGCTAACCCAATCGTTCTTAGAAAGGGAATGAAGAAGGCTGTAGATTGTGCTACAGAGGCAATCGTTGCAATGTCAAAGGCTGTTGATGGCAAAGAGCAAATCGCAAGAGTTGCAGCTATTTCAGCTGGTGACGATGAAGTGGGACAGATGGTTGCTGATGCTATGGAAAAGGTTTCTAACGATGGTGTTATCACAATCGAGGAATCTAAGACAATGCAGACAGAGCTTGACCTTGTAGAAGGTATGCAGTTTGACAGAGGTTATATCTCAGCTTACATGTGCACAGACATGGACAAGATGGAAGCTAACCTTGATGATCCATACATCCTTATCACAGACAAAAAGATTTCTAACATTCAGGATTTACTTCCTGTTCTCGAGCAGATTGTTCAGTCTGGTGCTAGACTTCTTATCATTGCAGAGGATATCGAAGGCGAGGCTCTTACAACTCTTATCCTTAACAAGCTTCGTGGTACATTTAACGTAGTTGCAGTTAAGGCTCCAGGCTATGGTGACAGACGTAAAGAAATGCTTCAGGATATCGCAATCCTCACAGGTGGACAGGTTATCTCTGAAGAGGTTGGTCTTGAACTTAAGGATACAACTTTAGAGCAGCTTGGACGTGCTAAGTCAGTTAAGGTTAACAAAGAAAATACAGTTATCGTTGATGGCATGGGAGACAAGGCAGCTATCGAGGCTCGCGTTGCTCAAATCCGTGGTCAAATCGACGAGACAACATCAGAATTTGATAAAGAAAAGCTTCAGGAAAGACTTGCTAAGCTTGCAGGAGGTGTTGCAGTTATCCGAGTAGGTGCTGCCACAGAAACAGAGATGAAGGAAGCAAAGCTTCGCATGGAAGATGCCCTTAACGCAACTCGTGCTGCCGTTGAAGAAGGTATCATCGCAGGTGGTGGTTCTGCATACATCCACGTTCAGAAAAAGGTTGAAGAGCTCGCTAACTCACTCTCAGGCGACGAAAAGACTGGAGCAAACGTAATTGTAAAAGCACTTGAGGCTCCTCTTTTCTACATCGCAGCCAACGCAGGTCTCGAAGGCTCAGTTATCATCAACAAGGTTCGCGAATCAGAAGACGGTGTAGGCTTTGACGCATACAACGAAGAATACGTCAACATGGTTAAAGCAGGTATCCTTGATCCAGTCAAGGTTACAAGAACAGCTCTTCAAAACGCTGCTTCCGTTGCTTCAACACTTCTCACCACAGAATCTGTTGTTGCCGACATCAAAGACCCAGCTGCTGATGCAGCCGCTGCAGCCGCTGCCGCTGGTGCAGGCATGGGAGGCATGTACTAAACCTCAAAACGAACTATCAGGACTAGCCCAACTACTGGCTAGTCCTTTTTTACGTCTATCTGCACCCCCTGCCCAGCCCGGGCGCCCTCACCCGCCTCCTCATACAATTGAGCTAAGATTATAGATTTTCTAAATGCTAAAATGCCACCATTCGTGGGTGTACGTTCGTCGATAAATTTCCCGATTTGCAAGCTTGTCGCAGTAAATCGGGAACTCGACCTGCCCATCAGCGGAGCTGATTTTCAATGGGCAGGTCTCCTTATTACAATTCGAAGGAGAAGTGTTGTCCCTGACGGACATGGGTTGTTTACAAAATAGTTCCACAAACTAGACTT
>DBWZ01000013.1:2990-16103 GCA_002309345.1 Pseudobutyrivibrio sp. UBA1225 | reverse complement strand
GGTACGGATGATTTACCGTTTACGAATTAAATAAGGCTCAATCTCAAAAACTGAGATTGAAGCCTATTTTTTTATCATGCCTGTTTTTATATTTGTTTAATTACAACTCGCTTTTTAGCGTAGTTATTGACTTAAAGTATTATACAAATAAATTATCCATAGTAACTACAGATTGTATAGTGCCAGAGTAACCGTTGTCAACTAATCCGTAGGTTGTAATTAAAGTAGGATAGATTGCATATTTGGTTTTGGTGCCATTTAATAAATCCGATGTTTTGGTTCGAAGGCTCAAATCGTCTTTTTCGGTAAAGGTATATTCAGTATTAGAGTATTTCATCTCGCATAGATTAATCACTTGATCGTTTCTAACAATTAATAAATCGATTTGAGAACCTTTAATTCCAAGTTTAGCATCTTCCTTGGAGTACCAAGAATTAACATCTGTTTTTACACCAGATATACCTAGCTTTTGTTTTATTTGTTTTATATGCTCAAGACATACTCGCTCGAAGGCTAATCCTAACCAGGTATTTACTGTCGGAGTGTTAATTTGATTAGACCAAAATGATTCATCGTTTGGTTCGTGCTCCATAAACTGATAGTAGAAGAGTGTAAAGTTGTCTATCAGTTGATACACTGCATTTTTCTTTTTCATTCCAAATGCATAATATTTTCTGATGAATCCACAACTTTCTAATTCATCAAGCTTTTTGGTTAATTCCCCTGAATTAGTAAGTTTGGCATTTTTTATGATTTCTTCGCGAGTCATACCAACCTTTTTTTTGCTGAGTGTTTCAACAATTTTTATATATGTCTCTGGATGTCTAAAGATAGAAGCATATAGGTATTTGAATTCATTCTTCAAAGGCGCCTTGTTTTTAAATAGGATATTGTCAATGTTTTGGGACAAGCTAAGTCCCTTTTCCAAAAATGTCCAATAGAACGGTACGCCGCCAAAAATCATATAGTATTGAAGAATTTGATTTCGTGTGAGTACTAGATTATTGCTTTGGGCAAATTCTTCACATTCGGCAAGCGAGAAACCAGTTAAGGCAATTTCTTCTGTCAACCTATGATATAAACCGCCTTTGTTATGGATTATATTTGAAAGCATCCACGACGTTGCTGATGCGCAAACTATCAGGATTATGTCGTTACGAGCAGATGCCCAACCATTCCAAAAATTCTCCAACGCAACAAGTAAATCACTATTTTGTGTATCCATCCATGAAAGCTCATCTATAAATATAGTTTTCTTTTTCTCTGGCGATGACCTGATTAGATCTTTTAGGTCTTCAAATGCTTCTAACCAATTCTTTCGTTTAATGTTTGATGCGCCCCTGGCATCCTTTATTGATGACTCAAACGCAAAGATTTGTTCTTTTAGACCGCCAGCGGATAAACCAGCATGCTGGAAAGTAAATCTGTAATTAAAAGCCTCTCTAATTAAGAATGTTTTGCCTATTCTTCTACGTCCATACACAGCTATAAAATGAGACTTTTCGTCATTTATAGCATTTTTAAATATATTTATTTCTGTATTTCTTCCTACAATCATATGCTTCAACTCCGCTTAATCCTTAAAATTTTATTACTTTAAGTAAAGTCTAACGCAAAAATCATCCTAAATCAAGGATAACATGCATTCAACTCCGCTTAATCTATCAAAAATAACAAGATTAAGCGGAGTTGAATAATAAAAATTAGAATTATGGAAAAAAATCGTTGTATTTTATTGAATAATAAAAGGAGGAGGATTAGAAATGCCTAATTGATATTAGTGATATCTATGATAGGTTTTATATAACTAAATAATTACATTTTTAGGAGGTAAGGAAGAACAATGACAAACAAAGAACAATTATTAAAGAAAATATCAGAGAAGATATTAGCAATTGAAAGAGCTAAAAATTTTTATAATGAGAGGGAGATGACGGGTATTGCTGTAAAATTGCAGGATGCATCGAAGCAATTGTCTGGTTTACAAAAAGAAATTGAAGAATCGTCACCTAACAAAGGTATATTTAGTTTATTCACAAACGTAATAAACGAAACAAATTGGGACAATCGATATTTTAAAATAGTTGATCAAGCTAGCGAATATTTGATGTCATATTCCATGTTTGAGGCAAGGTATTATAAAGGTCTAGGAAATGTTGCTCGTTCAAGTGATTCAATTTATAAGCCGGATATAAACCAGGATGCTTGGATTAAGATTAATAAGAAAAAAGACGCAGAACAAAGTAATGAGAACGAACTTAATCAAGAGATGTTAAATAGTATCGAAGTAGTACAACAAATGGCTGGAGAAATTACCGGAAGGCAATTATTTTCAACATATAAACCAAATCAAGGTGACGAAGAGATTGAAATGAAAGTATTACCTAGTAGAGATGTGGATAGTATAAAAACATCTCTTACTCAGTAATAGTTTTTTTAAAGAGAGTTAATAAAAGAAGGTGAATTAAAATGAAAGTGAAACATATAAAGATAAAAGATAAGAGTGAAAAACTGTTAGAAAAATTAAATAGCTTAGAAGAAGAACTAAAAAAGGCAAAAGAACGTCTTGAAAGAAATGGGAAATACAATGACCCAATGAAAAAATTATATGAACATGCAATAGAAGAAATATCTCACGCGCAAGAAATGGTGCCTAAAATTCATAAGAAAGGATTTTTTGCACGAAATATTTTATACAATGAAGTAATCAAAATCTATGAAAATACGTCTAACAATATAAATAATGGAATAGGCCTTGCGATTATAGGCGAATCATATACAAAACAAAAATCAGGATATCTCGAGGAGAAGGCAATGGCGAAAGTACTGCGTAAGAAAGACCCAAAACCCAATGAATGTAGTACATCAAATTTAAAGATTGGAAAACCATTACCGGAAACCCCAATAGAGGCTGCAATACGTGAAGAAAATGAAAAGAAAAAAAGCGAAGAAAAAGATTTATATAAAATACTAAATAACGCGAGGTCTACTTTAACATCTTTATATAAGCGTAGATGGGAGTCAAAGAATAAAGATGTTAATCTAGAAAAGCAGATAGCTGACTTGGAAGGTTTATCTAGTAAAATATTAAATACAATAAATAAAAAACCGTTCTATCATCGTATTGCGCCCAAATCTCTTAAAAATCGGCATATAGACAAAAGAAAATATGAGAAATATGAAAAAGAGTTTAATGAGATAAAAAAACAAATTGATAGAGTAAACGAGAGTCAACTTAATAATAATAAAGGTAAAAAACCAATGGTTGAGGAGAGCAATATTAGCGATAATCAATCAAATATAAATGCTCCTAGTACTTCGAGTCCAGTGCATACGAATTCGAATAGTATTAAAGCAGTAAATGCAAAGGGTAAGGAAAAAGAGAATGAAAATAATAGCTATATAGGGATAGTAACTGTAATTGATGGAGATAAATTTTTTGATGCATGTGCAGATCTTGATGAACAATTTCAAAAATATGGCAAGGGATTAAAGCAGAATGCCAATTATTTGAATGAATTATATGATAGTCAAGAGAGGATAATTAAACAACCTAGTCCAAAGCCTTCACGAAGAAGACAGTCTATAAAAAAATGAGAACAAACAGCAATTATTAGCTTTTCGAAATCACATGCTTCCAAAGGTACCTCACAATAGCAATAACTGGCACAACCAAAACTAATCCAGGGATGCCAAAAAGCGCACTGCCGGCGATCATACCAATCAGCATTAACACGCCAGAAACGCCGAACTTATCCCCAAATAGCTTGGGTCTTATGATGAAGCCATCAATTATTTGGAGCACCAAAGTAAAGCCGAGGAACCATAATGCTTGCTTCATATCAAAGAAGGCAAGTATTCCTCCGCATATCAAAGCACCAATCACCGGACCTATGCTAGGGATGAGATTGGCAATTGCCATAAGGATAGATATCAAGATTTTCCATGGCATTTCCATAGCCCACATAAAGATAAAGTTGGCGATGCCGATGATAATGCTATCCACGAAAGATGATTTCACATAATCGATGAAGATTCCGAATATGTTTTTTGTATGTGATATTAAGTTGTTATCATTATTATTTCCGCTGTTTCCCATTTTTTAATCCCTTATATTTTTACTGAAGTATTTGTATTGCCTAAAAGTGTAACACTTATATTGATGTTCTTCAAATTTCGGCAATTATAATCCATCGAAAAAGCGGAGCATTCATGGAAGAAATAAAAGTTGGAACTCAAGAGTGTTATTATTTTGTGAAAAGATGTCACGATATTGCGTAAAGAAGTATAATAAGTTTGGTAATGTCTGCGGAAAAGGCTATTTCATAAAGTAAGTGGGTGAAATGTATGATTAATAAGTCATTAGAAAACTATACTATGCAGGATGTGTTAGAGCTGCTTCAGGAAAACGTGGCAGCAATAATACTTGTGGATACAGCTATCAACAAGTACAGAATTCTTATTCACAACAAAAACATTACAGATTATATAGATGAGACAGGCTCATTTGAAGACTTGATTCATACTCTGTGGTTTCATATTTCAGATTCCAACGGAAAGGTTTCAGATGAGTACAACGCTTTCACGTCCTACTACGGGGCTTTTAAGGGCACATACAGCAGAAAGATAAAGCTATCTTCTAAGGGCAACATTAATCCTACAGTTCTTCAGCTGACGGTTTATCCAATCAAGGATACCACCAAGTATGTGTACGTTATGGACGAGCTCTATGACGAATACGTGCAAGACTACATGACAAGTGGCAAGCTAAATACCACTATACAGAATACCTTTTTGTTTTCCATGTATGTTGATTTAAATAAGGATACAGTCAATAGCATCAGTGTCACAGAGGTTTCAGAAGATGTTATTAACGCCGACCTAAAATACACTGATTGGCGTATGATGATTGTAAATATGATTTGGCCTGAAGATAAGGACAGATTTCTTAAAATTACTGATCCTAATTTCTTAAAGAATAATCTTGCTCCAGGTAGAACCACCTCTCTTGATTGCCAGATGCAAAATCTAGAGGGCAAGTTCATCTGGGTAAAGCTCATCTTTAGCCGCGCAATGACTGCAAGCGAAGATGATTTCAGATTCGTGTTTATGGTTCAAAATATTCATGAATCTTCGGTAGAGCTTTTATCAGAGCTTAAAAAATATGAAAAGCTTGCGCAAAATGATGCGCTCACAGATCTTCTTAACCACGGTAGCATCTTGACAGAGATTAACAATAGCTTTGAAAATTATCATAAGAACGGCACGCCCGTTTCAATGATGATGCTTGATTTGGATTTCTTTAAAAGAGTTAATGATACCTATGGCCATGCAGCAGGTGATATTGTTCTACAGACATTCGCCTCAACTCTAAAGGATTTTATGCCGGATGAAAATGTGGCTATCGGAAGATGGGGCGGCGAAGAATTTGTAATAGTATACATAGGAAAGACTGGCGAGGAACTCAATAGCATTGCAGAAAGTCTTAGGGAAAGAGTTGAGAATACAGATTTTCCAAAAGTTGGCAAGATGACCTGCTCAATTGGAGTTACGCAAGTAAAGGATGGGGATTCGGTTGAAGACGCATTCAATCGAATGGATAAGGCGATGTACGCATCCAAAGAAAATGGACGAAATAGGGTTACGATGATATAAGAAAAGCGGGTTGTAGGTGACTACAATCCGTTTTTTGCGTTATAGGAAAGTACAAAGCAGAATTTTTTCTTATGAATTTATACCTACCTGCACTTTTTAACTTTTAAAGTGTACTAGAGTTTTGTACGCATAAGCGTTTTTTTTTGTACAGATTACATATACACTTTAAAAATGAACTGTCCTATAATTCAGGGCAAAAATTGATTTTTTTAAATATGAAAATAGGAGGTGTTTTCTTGAGTTTAGCAGAAAAGCTTGTAGAAGAGCTTAATTGCGAAACGGTCTTCACCATCCATTTAGGCGGGCTTAAAATACCTGTTATGGAATCGGTGGTTGTTACCTGGATCGTAATGGCTGTGCTTATTCTTCTGGCCATATTTTTGACCACAGGATTGAAGACACAAAACATCAGTAAAAAGCAGGCATTCGCCGAGCTTATTTACGAGAAGCTGACACAAGTTGTCGGCGCCACTTTAGGCGAAGAAGGAAAGACTTATACTACCTACCTTGTTACAATCCTTTTATATATAGGATTATCAAACATCATCGGTTTGTTTGGCTTTAAGTCACCAACCAAAGATGTTAATGTTACCGCCGCACTTGCGCTTATGAGCATCATTTTAGTTGAGGCGGCCGGTATTTATCAAAGAGGCTTCAAGAAATGGTTGCATTCATTTGTTGAACCAGTGCCAATTGTAACACCGTTCAACATTCTTGATGTATTCACAAGACCACTGTCCTTGTGCATGCGTCTTTTCGGAAATGTGCTTGGAGCATTCGTAATCATGGAGCTTTTAAAAATTGTAGTGCCGCCTGTCATCCCAGCCGTCTTTTCATTATATTTTGACTTGTTCGACGGTTTATTACAGGCATACGTATTTGTATTCTTAACGTCCTTGTACCTAAAGGAAGCCATAGAATAAAACCGCAAATACGTTACAACAGAAAATTTTTAAATTATTGTTTTTAATCATTTAGATGAGCTGAGCTATCAAATGTATGTAAGGTGGCCTGCGGGAGCGTTAGTAAGAATTAGAACTTACAAGCTTATATGAAAAATAATGGCTCAGCGGACTATAGGAGGAAAATTATTATGAACACTTTAATTGCAGTTGGAGCAGGAATCGCAGTAGTTACAGGTCTTGGAGCCGGCATCGGTATCGGTATAGCAACAGGTAAAGCATGTGAAGGTATCGCGCGTCAGCCAGAGGCAGAGTCAAAGATTCAAAAGAACCTTATCTTAGGATGTGCCCTTGCAGAGGCGACAGCCATCTACGGTTTTGTTATCGCCCTTATGATAATGTTTGTTTTGAAGTAATTGATTTAATAGCTATTAATTCAGGCCAATTAATAAAAGGAATAGGTAAAAGATATGATAAACGTTTCTTTTTGGAATATATTTTTCACAGTTCTGAATCTTCTTATCCTATTTGTTGCCTTCAGAATCTTTTTCTTTAAGCCTATCGCAAAAATTATTGCTAAGCGCCAAGAGGAAGCAGATGAAGTATATGCAAAGGCTACAGAAAAGGAAGATGAGGCTGGCGAGCTTGTAAAGCAATACGAAGCAAAGCTTGCAGAGGCTGAGTCAGAGAAGAAGCAGATTATTGCAGAGGCAAGAAAGAGTGCTGATGGTCAGTATCAGAAGATAGTCGCTGATGCAAAAGAGGATGCTAAGAGCATTCACGACACAGCTATCGCTGAGGCGAACCATGAGAAGAGCCAGATTATTGCCAGTGCAAAGAAGGAAATTGCAGATATAGTTGTAGATGCAACCACCAAGGTTGTAGGTAGCAAGACAGGTGCTGATATTGACAGCAAACTGTTCGATGAATTCTTAGGTAAAGCAGGTGAATAAAAGTGACAGAGAAATCTTTAAATTATGCCCGTGATTTACGTAGCATAGAAAATGCTGATGCACATTTGCAGACTGCCGCTTCTATTCTAGAGGCTGTACCTGCAATTGGTGAGGAACTCGCAGATCCTACTGTTGCCATTGCCAAAAAGCATTTGGTAATAGAAAGCATCTTTCCTCACGAAGTACGCAATTTCTTCAAGTTGCTATGTGATAACGGAGATTTTGAATTATTAGATGATATTAGAGCTGCATTAAAGGATTCCCTTGAGGTCAAGACAGAGACGGTTGAGACAGCAAAGCTTCGCTATGTTACAGCACCTTCTGATGAGCAGCTTTCTGGTATCAAAAAGTTTTTAGTTAAGGAAACAGGGAATGAAGATATTTCCCTTGAGTTGGTACAGGATGATTCTTTAAAGAGTGGCTTCATCCTTTCAGTAGGCACCAAGGAATACGATTGGAGCGAGCAGGGACGTATCGAGCAGTTCGCCACCAAAATCAACAAAGCGGTTGGTGTATCTGCTGTAGAGGAGAGCATTCTTTCAATCCTGAAGACTAGCGTAGAAGACTTTAATCTTCAGGCTCAAGAAAAGGAAGTTGGTATCGTAAATTGGGTTGGTGATGGTATTGCCAACATCGACGGTATCGACCACGCCTTCTATGGCGAAATCGTTATATTTGATTGTGGTGTCAAAGGTATGGTTCAGGATGTGCGCCGTGACGAAATCGGTGTTATCCTTTTCGGACGTGACACAGAAATCAAAGAGGGCTCAAAGGTGGTTCGCACAGGCAAGATGGCAGGTCTTCCTGTGGGCGAGAATTTCCTTGGTCGTATCGTTGATGCTCTTGGTTCACCACTAGATGGTGCTGGTGAAATCGAAGCTGATGGCTTCCGTCCAGTCGAGTGTCCAGCTCCAAGCATCGTAGACAGAAAATCCGTTAGCCAACCAATGGAAACAGGTCTTCTTTCAATCGACTCAATGTTCCCAATCGGTAGAGGTCAGCGTGAGCTTATCATCGGTGATAGACAAACAGGTAAAACTTCTATTGCGACAGACACAATCCTCAACCAAAAGGGCAAGGATGTAGTCTGCGTTTACGTTGCAATCGGTCAGAAGGCTTCGACCATCGCTAAGCTGGTCAACACGTTAAAAGAACATGGTGCCATGGATTACACAATCATCGTCAGCGCTACAGCCGCTGATCCAGCACCACTTCAATATATCGCTCCATATGCAGGTACAGCACTTGCTGAGTACTTCATGTATTCTGGCAAGGATGTTCTTATCATATACGACGATTTATCAAAGCACGCTGTTGCATACCGAGCTATTTCGCTTTTGCTAGAGCGTTCACCAGGACGTGAGGCGTACCCAGGTGATGTATTCTACCTACACTCAAGACTTCTTGAGCGTTCAGCAAGAATCATCCCAGAGGCGGGAGGCGGTTCTATCACAGCCCTTCCAATTATCGAGACTCAGGCAGGCGACCTTTCAGCTTACATTCCTACGAATGTTATTTCTATCACTGATGGTCAGATTTTCCTTGAGTCAGAGCTTTTTAACGCTGGTCAGCGACCTGCTGTAAACGTCGGTCTTTCAGTATCCCGTGTAGGTGGTGCTGCTCAGACCAAGGCCATGAAAAAAGCTGCAGGTTCGATTCGTATAGATTTGGCTCAGTACCGTGAGATGGAAGTATTCACACAGTTCTCATCAGATCTTGATGATGCAACCAAAAAGCAATTAGCTCATGGTCGCTCACTTATGGAACTATTAAAACAGCCACTTAACAGACCATTTACAATGGCAGAGCAGGTAATAATTCTAGTATCCGCGAATGCACATATTTTCAGCGACATCGACGTGGCGGATATCAAGAAGTTCAGAGCTGATTTGCTTGAATATTTTGCAGCAGAGCAAAGTGGAATTATCAGTCAACTTGAATCATCAAAGGATTTATCCGAGGATTTGAAGTCCGCAATAGTTGATGCAGCCCAGGAGTTCAAAAAGAATCAGGAGTAGGCCATGGCAAATACAAATGAAATCCTAAATAGAATAAATAGTATTCAGGATACAATGAAGATAACAAGAGCCATGTACATGATGTCTTCGATGAAGCTTCGCAAGGCAAAGTCAAAGCTTGCTGCTACCGAGCCTTTCTTCGAGGAGACTCAGCGAGGTATCGCGGAGAATCTTGTTCGTATGCCGGACATGCGTCATATCTATTTTGATAACCGCGTGGAGGACGAGCATGAGACAATCAAAAAGCGAGGCTTTGTCGTATTCACAGGCGACAAGGGAATGGCTGGTGCTTACAATCACAACGCCATCAAGCTTGCCCTTCAGCGAATAGGTGGAATGTCCAAGGAAGAATACAAGCTGTTTGTAGTCGGTGAAACAGGAAGAGCCTTTTTCACAAACAACGGCTATAACGTAGATACGAATTTCGTATATTCATCCAACAATCCATCAATGCATAGAGCTCGTATCATGTCAGAGTATCTGATTGATTTATACAACAAGGAAGAGCTAGATCACATCGATGTCATCTACACCAAGATGCTCAACTCAGTCACCGAAGAAACCTGTGTAGAGCGTTTGCTTCCTCTTAAAACTCACAAGTTTATCAAGGAGCAGGTTCAGGAAATCGAAGCAGATACCGAAGGAACAGGAAAGGCTGCGTCAGAGCTTAAAGAAGGTATCAAGCACGTGCACTCAATCAACAGCTACGAGCTAGAAGCCTTCACTCACGGTGGCGATTCGTGGTATCCATTCTATCCATCGCTTTCCACAGTTTTGGAGCGTCTGGTTCACAATCACTTTACCGCGTTCATGTATGGTGCTTTGGTAGAGTGCTCCGCCAGCGAGGAAAACGCCAGAATGATGGCAATGCAATCGGCTACTGACAATGCACAAGCTATTCTTCATGATTTATCTATTGAATACAATCGAGTGCGACAGGCGCGAATTACGCAGGAAATCACCGAGGTAATCGGTGGAGCCAAGGCACTTAAAAAGAAAAAGAAGAAGCGATAGTTTAAAGGACAAAACTATTTTCCTAGCTATAAGGAGAAAAAAATGGAGTTAAAAGGAAAAATCGTGCAGGTTTCAGGACCTGTAGTCGATGTAGAATTTAAAGATAATGATTTGCCTGCCATTAGAGACGCCCTTTACGTTATGGTAGGGGAAGAAAAACGAGTAATGGAAGTATCTCAGCACATCGGTCTTGGAGTAGTCAGATGTATCATGCTTGCTCCATCTGAGGGCTTGTGCAGAGATATGGAAGTTGTAGCCACAGGTGAGGGTATCACAGTTCCTGTTGGCGAGCAGACACTAGGTAGACTTTTCAATGTTTTAGGTGACACTCTCGACAAAGGTGAAAGCCTTGAGAACGGTGAACACTGGTGTATCCATCGCGAACCGCCAACATTTGAAGACCAAAGCCCTGTAGTTGAGATGTTAGAAACAGGCATCAAGGTCATCGACCTTCTTGCACCTTACGCCAAGGGTGGTAAGGTTGGTTTGTTCGGTGGTGCCGGTGTTGGTAAGACAGTTCTTATTCAGGAGCTCATCCACAACATTGCCACTGAAAGCGGCGGATACTCAATCTTTACAGGTGTCGGAGAGCGTTCGCGTGAGGGTAATGACCTTTGGTCAGAAATGGCAGAGTCAGGAGTTTTGGACAAGACAGCCCTCGTGTTTGGTCAGATGAACGAGCCACCTGGAGCACGTATGCGTGTTGCTGAAACAGGTCTTACGATGGCAGAGTACTTCCGTGATGTTAAGAATCAGGATGTGCTACTTTTCATCGATAATATCTTCCGTTTCGTCCAGGCAGGTTCAGAGGTTTCGGCCCTCCTTGGTCGTATGCCATCTGCGGTAGGTTATCAGCCTACACTTGCAAACGACTTGGGTGAGCTACAGGAACGAATTGCATCTACCAAGAACGGTTCCATCACATCTGTTCAGGCGGTATACGTTCCAGCGGATGATTTGACTGATCCAGCTCCAGCCACAACATTCTCACACTTGGATGCCACAACAGTTCTTTCCCGTAAGATTGTTGAGATGGGTATTTATCCAGCCGTAGATCCGCTTGAATCAACATCCCGCATCCTCGAGCCAGATGTAGTTGGTGAGGAGCATTACAAGGTTGCCCGCGGTGTGCAGGAAATCCTACAGAAGTACAAAGAATTGCAGGATATCATTGCAATCCTAGGCATGGAAGAGCTCTCAGACGAGGATAAGGTTACCGTATACAGAGCGCGTAAGGTTCAGCGTTTCCTTTCGCAGCCATTCTCAGTTGCTGAGAACTTCACAGGTGTAAAGGGACAGTTTGTAAATGTTAAAGATACAATACGTGGATTCAAGGCAATCCTTGATGGTGAAATGGATGAATATCCTGAAAATGCCTTCTTCAACGTTGGTACAATCGAGGATGTTAAAAAGAAGGCTGCCAGCATAGCAAAGGAGTAGCTTATGGCATCATTATTTAATCTGAAAATAATAGCCTGCGACGGTGTCTTCTATGATGGCGAGTGCGAGATAATAGTTATCCCAGGTGCGGATGGTGAATTCGCCATCATGAACCATCATGAAAAGATGACCGGCGTAGTTGAGGTGGGAGAGATTCGCTTTAAAAAGCCAGACGGTCAGTGGCAAAAAGCGGTCATCTCTGACGGATTGGTTTCGGTATATCAGGACGGCTCAGTCAAGATTCTTTCTTATTCATGCGAGCGTCCGGAGGATATTGATACCTTCCGCGCCCAAGAGGCCTTAGAACGCGCCCAAGAGCAACTACAGCAAAAGCAGAGCCGCATAGAATACGAGATTTCAAACGCAAATCTAGCCCGCGCCATGGCGCGACTCAAGGGAGCCACACACAAATAGGCTTCCCCCATTATAAGGCTTCCCCTAGGGGGGAAGCTGTCAAACGGGTCAAATGTTGATTTATCAACATTTGTGCCCTAGTAAGCTATGCTTACATTTTGCGATAGGTGACTGATGAGGGGAAATTTTATTTTCTGCCACTTTTCCCTTGCGAAAGATTGTGCATTTGTGATATATTAGACAAGTCGATGAGCCGACAAACATAATACATATCTTGTTTAGGGCAAGATATGTATTGCAAAACTGTTTATGCTAAGACAACTTTATGCATGATAGTTTATAAGTTATATTTTGCGGGTGTGGCGGAATTGGCAGACGCGCTAGATTTAGGTTCTAGTGGGCGACCGTGCAGGTTCAAGTCCTGTCACCCGCATTTTTAAATGAATAGCGAAAATAAAGAAATCCCTTGAAAAACAGCGTTTTCAAGGGATTTTTTTGTCTTAGTTAAAGCTTGGGTTAAAAGCTTTGGTTAAAAGCTTGGGTTAAAACTTTGGTTAAAACCTTGGTTAAAACCTGGGTTGTATCCTTGGTTCTGCGACATCATAGCAAAATTCATGATTTCATCATACGTAAGGACGTTATCCGTACTGTTGCTATAATCAACATTATCAGACGGCCCACCAATATTCATGTATGTGATGACAGGTAGTGGCCTATTAACAGTGTTTGTGTTGCCAGATGGTTGCGCATAAAAAGGCATGTTGGTAATGACATGTG
>DBWZ01000013.1:0-2927 GCA_002309345.1 Pseudobutyrivibrio sp. UBA1225 | reverse complement strand
GCACATCAAAAGGCATGTTGGTAATGCCAGATGGTTGCGCATAAAAAGGCATGTTTGTGTTGCCAGATGGTTGCACATCAAAAGGCATGTTGGTAATGACAGATGGTTGCGCATAAATAGGCATGTTGGTAATGACAGATGGTTGCGCATCAAATAGGCATGTTGGTAATGACATGTGGTTGCGCATCAATATAATTGCTTTGTGCGATAGGCTGTTGCGGATCTTGTGGAAGGCGAGTTCCAGCATTACGGATGTAAGTAACTCCTTCCTCAAAACTTTCTTCCGTAGAGTTGTTATAACCGACACTATCAGATGGCTCACCAATAGGCATGTTTGTGTTGCCAGATGGTTGCACATCAAAAGGCATGTTGGTAATGACATGTGGTTGCACATCAATAGAATCGCTTTGGTTGATAGAGCGTTGAGCAAGTCTATTAAACATGACATTAAAGTCAGTTATATTAATATCATGTGTTTTTAAAAAGTTATAAAATTTTTCACGCGTAAAATCGTTGAAGAGTACGTGTTTCTTTTTTTCTTGGTCGCGAAGTACAGGAAGTGCCCAAGAAGAAAAATCACTCGCGGTTTCATTTTTTTCTAATGCGTTTAGGTATGCGGCATAAAGGTTAAGTATATATATAGGGTTGTCTAGATATTCAATTCCAAGTTTTTTACAAGCCAGATTAAAATAAAGTATATCTTGTTGAAAAAGTTTGAAGTCTTTATAACTTTTAAGGTTTGACACTATTGAGTTCAAATCGCAACTTAATATCTTATTTTTTAAAGCCGATTTTTTTGTAAAACGAGAGGCATAAATATTTGTTACTTTTTTAATAGATGAATTTATTCTGCCTTTTCTGTCAAAGCTAATCATTTCTCCGCTTTCGGCAGTAATTTCTTTTTTTGTTTTTTTATAGGTTTCGATGATTTCTTTCCATTTTGTTTTGTCTGGTATTTCTTGTCGCATAATAGGATTATTTTTAGCAAGGTTATTTAGAAGACTTCGCATGTACCTTATATTACTGCGCATAAAAATACTTTCTCTTGCAAGTTCGAATAATCTATCTACGATTTTACCTTTAAAAGCAGATAGGAAATATTCTAATAATGCGCTTTCCGTTATTTCGTAATTATTTTTAAAGATGTTCGTAGCGAAGTATTTGTTTAAAACAGGTGCATCGTCACCGGTTAGTACGCATATGTTGACATCTTCTTCATTAATATTTCTTTGCTCTATACGCATTTTCTTTCTCCTTCTTTATATGGTTATTTTTATTATGTTTGTTATTCTGTTACATTTCTTATTCAATAAAATCCCCCCACTTTTTTCCAAAAATAAAACATTTCTACGTTTATCACTGAATTGGGCTGAATTGTGAGCAATAATTTTCTGCCTAAAACCGTTATATATTTAATAAAAAATGGGAGAATCATAAAATTTTTAACAATAAGTGATGCAATTGTGAAATTTATGTGATATAATCATTAAAAAGGTAACAGAAGAACTTGTTTTATAACGCTTGCACATTGTTGCCACTTACTCTTGGGAAGCTATCCTTTAGAGCAAATGGTGGGGTTTGAGTTATGTCGTAACTATTAATGGGGCAAAACAAGGAGGACTCAGATGTCAATCGAAAGGAATTATTTAAAAAAGGTTGCTAACAGTGTTGTTCTAGTTTTAGTTGTTGTGATGATGGCCTCATCCTTAGTTGGTTGTGCAAGCTTTGCAATGTCAGTTGGAGGAAATACATCAGACAAAACCAGTATTTGCTTTATCACAAATGATGTTGAACAACCTTACAGGAAGCTTCTTGCAGAGGGCATCCAAAAGGCAGCTGAAGATGCGGGGGTTTCATTCTCGCTAGAACTTTGTGGTGACGATGTTGATTCGCAAATTAAGAAGGTTGAATCTGCGGCTGCATCTGGAAAGTATGATGCATTAGTTTGCAGATTGGTAGACAAAACTACAATTCTACAGGTTGAGGTTGCAGCGGGCGATTTGCCAATAGCATTTGTAAACAACGAGCCATCAACAGATTATCTCAAGGCTGATAAGTACATTTTTGCTGGTTCATATGAGCAGGAGGCTGGAAGATATCAGGCTGAATATGTATGGAACAAGCTAGGTAAACCAAGCACTTTAAATGCAATCATTTTAGAGGGAGCGCCAGGACATTCAGGCACAATTGGTCGTACAAAGGCAGTCAAAAATTTCTTTGCAGACAACAATGTTGATCTAAATATCGTATTTATGGATTATGCTAAGTGGACTGCAGAGGGTGCTATTGAAAAGCTTGATATGTTCAAGATTACAAATCAGGATTTTGATTGTATTTTCTGTAACAACGATACAATGGCTTTAGGTGCAGTTCAGTGGCTCAAGGACAATGGTTACAATCCGGCTGATTATCCTGTTACAGGAGTAGATGCTACAGCAGATGGATGTGCACTAGTTAAATCGGGAGATATGTACATGACAGTTTTGCAGGATGCCAAGGGTCAGGGCAACGCTGCTGTACAGGCTTGCATCAAAATGGCTAATGGTCAATCAATCACTTCAGTCGATGGTGCATCAGAAGATTCTAAGTATGTTTGGGTACCATTTGTTCCAGTTGACGCAAGCAATGTAGCCCAGTATCAGTAAAGGGAGTTTTTATATAATTAGATAACATTTATCCAAAGACGTGTTTTACCAAGCTGGATTTTTGTTGTAGTTTTTATTATTTATTTTCAAAAAGTAATTTTAAGAGTCAGGACTAGGTCAAGTACTATCCAAACCGATGGTATTTGACTTAGGAGGCTCTTTTTTTATTTCAGTTCTCTGTAAAGTGACTAAATAGTCACTATGCAGTCACTCTGCTGTTAGAGTAAAGAGGTATAGTAAATATTGTAAAATTTCATTCCTTAATTGTTAAATGAAATGCAG
>DBWZ01000057.1:13920-34947 GCA_002309345.1 Pseudobutyrivibrio sp. UBA1225 | reverse complement strand
TGTAGAACTTACTTCTACAATCAAGCCATGGAGGTCTGATCAACACGCATTCTTTGCGTGTTGTTATTTCAGTTGTCAAGAAATCCTTTACAACTATATTTTTGCAATGTGCATTTTTTGCACATTACAAACACCTCATCACATTTTATATTTCTTAAAAAATATAGTTTATAGTTTCGTCCCATGCTTTAAACCTGCGCCTGATTTTGGGCATAATAATAGACCAGTAACATTCTGGGCTCCACCAGAGTCGCTGGTCTATGAAAAAGTCAAAGTTTAAACCCTATTAATAAGCACGCATAAACCTTTGTTTTTCTTCATCTGTCAATTCAAAAACTTGCTTACCTAATTTCTTTGCATAAGCAATTGCCCCCCTAATATCTAATTTAACATGAGGCAAATCTTTTGCAGAAACAGGCGTTAAATCCATCGTTTCCAACTGCTTATAATAATTATTATAGTTCTTCATTTGTCCATTCATAGTTATATACCTCTCTGATTTTCGCAGTATCTGGCGAATCAATAAAAACTTGGTACGGATGAAGCATTCCTATATGTTGAGCATTGAATACTTCTTTATAATGTTCGACCAACTCCTTATTGGCTGCATTTCCTGTAATAGCACCTTCATATCCCATTTCTTCTGACCGCTGTGCTGCAATGGCAAATAAATGCCCACCTACTCCACTGTATTTTTTGCTATGATCTTCTGAAAAAACAGGATTGTTGTCAGGAGCTGCTACCATCCATGCAATATGAACAGCTTGCATATCATCACTACCTGCTAATGCTATCAATCCCTGTATATTAACTGACCCTTTAATAACAAGTGCATAAATCTCATTATCTGCATCAAGCAACTCAGCCCAATTAATATACCATCCATTATTTTTATTATATTTTTCAAGAAAACTTTTTCTTTTTAACCTTACTACTTCTGTATCAACTAATTCTCCCGTTGATTCATCCTTTAGACAAGGAGTAAAATCGTCAATCCAAACTGTAATCATTATTATCCCTCGCTTATTCTGTTTTTATTATATCATAATTCCAATCATTCTTCTATTCAGTAATGTTTTATATACCCATTTTTAGCCTCAACTGCAAAACACTTAAGAATTTCAATACAGCTAATTTTAAATAAAAAATGGCGGGGAGTCTCCCCGCCTAATAGGTTGGACCTGGGTCTTTCGACCAGCCCTCTGCGTTCTAAAGATATCTGGCTACAAATGGCAAATTATATATGAATACTCAATACTACTAACATTATAAAAGGCTGCCCATACAGACAGCCTCCATCAGCGAATCCGATTACAATACCACCTTATATTATTTCATTCGACATATCATCCTTCCACTCTCTATATGCTTCAATATCATCATGACAATTCTTTAATGCCACAAGAAGAACCGAAGCATCATCTACCATTCCGGCTCCAAAAATAAAATCTGGGACCAGATCTATTGGAGAAACAAAATATAAAAGCGCCATAACTATATATAAAATTGACTTCATCGGCACAACTTTATATTCGCCTTTAACAAAGTCTTTCACCAAGGATATCATTACGGGCAAATCAGCCAACTGCTCTCCCACGCGTGGGAATTTACGCAATTTAGCCTCAAGCTTCTTTAAAAATCTATCAAATTTGTCTTTGTCATTAATTATATCTTTTGCCTTAATGCGCTCTTTTTCCAATTCAACAGCACATTCTTCTTCTGTAAAGTGACGCATCTAAATCTCCTTTTTCGCCGGCTGCGCCGATTATAATCCGCTTCACACCCGCTTTAAGATTATGTTCAGCCATTTTTCTTCGCCTCTATCTGGACGCACATCACTGGTAATCCACATTTCTTTTGCCTTTATCCCGATATAGGCGGATGCGCGCTCACACAGCTGCTTTGAGCCATCCATTGCATCGACACTGTAGCCCGCAGCAAGGAAGGCTTTTTGTTTAGGGATATTATAGCATAGGGGCGGCAATTTTTTCTATCGGCGCAAGCCGATTATAATCCCACCTTACTTAGGTTACCGCGCAGGAATAAGGAAGGTGATTATAATATGTGTAAGGCAGTTCAGGAAATAGAGCGTAAAGGTGTAGTTAAGGGCATTTCTATAGGTGAAGCTCGTGGTGAAGCTAGGGGCATTTCTATAGGTGAAGCTCGTGGTGAAGCCAGAGGTGAGGTAAAAGGCAGAATTAAGGATATCAAAATGATTATGCAAAACTTCAATCTTACAGCTGAACAGGCTATGGAAGCACTTGGCGTTCCTAAAAGTGATTATAAAAAGTATCTTTCCAAACTATAATTTCAAGCAAACTTTAACGCCCAAGAGTAATAATCTCTTGGGCGTCTTTTTTACAAAACTTTTTTCATTTACTTGCTACAACACTTTTTCAAACACCATAGTAGCCTGAATTTTGTCTCCCCCTAAAAATCCTTTAGAGCCTGATGCTGTGGTGGAAATAGTATGTAATCTATATCCGCATGCCGCCTGCTCGTTAATTGTATTCTGAAGATTAGTTAAACTTGCAACCCCAGAACCTGTTCCTATGAATTTTTCGGTCAGGACAACCTGCACTACTTTGTACATATCACCTGCATTTCCAGCTGCTACAAGAGCCTCTGAATCAAATCCAAACCCCGACATAATCTTCTCCTCCTTTAGGCTAATTTTTTATCATTTTAAAGGCGGCATACGTAGATTTAGAAAAAACCAGTAATGTTTAGCGCTCCGCCGTAGCAACCATCAGTTGCGTGCCTATTATAAATTTTCGGTGTATTATATATCTATCAGGAGGTATTAGGGATGAAAACAAAAGAAATTTTATTAGAGCTTAGAAACAAAAACGGGCTTTCACAAGATGAATTAGCTGAAAAGGTATTTGTCACACGCCAGGCGGTATCAAAATGGGAAAATGGTGAAGCTATTCCAAACACAGAAACGCTTAAACTTCTTTCAAATCTTTACAATGTTTCGATTAACACATTGCTAGGTGCACCAAACAAACTCATATGTCAATGCTGCGGCATGCCTCTTGAAGATGAAATAATCGGGCACAACAAAGATGGCAGTCTCAACGAAGAATATTGTAAATGGTGCTACGCCGATGGCACCTATACCTATAGCAATTTGGATGATTTAATTGAAGTCTGCGTTAAAAATATGGTGGATGATACCTTCTCAGAAGAAGCCGCTCGAGAATATTTAAAGACGACTCTTCCTACTCTCAACTACTGGAAAAATTATGATTCTCTGAGTGACAATGGAGAGTTTGACGCTTTCAAAAAACAACTTGTTGATGAAATCAACTCCCTCGGAATCGAAGGTATGCCTAAAGTCGAAAAGCTCAATGCAATCGTGGGGAAATATGTAAATCTTGAGTATCCTCTTCCGAGTGGAATCAGCGTCAAGTTACTCAATGACCAAACCACATATCTTGGAACTCAGCTGGAATCAGACATAGTTGACGGACTTTTCTTTGGAGTACTTGCAAACATGGATTTTATAATAGTGTCCACATATGAAGCTGAGGGCGCCAATCCAGAGTTATTGATTTATAAAAAGAGATAAAAAACTTCTGCCGTTTCCGGCAGAAGTTACCCTCATCAGTCAGCTCCGCTGACAGCTTCCCCCAGAGGGGGAAGCCTTCATTATTCATAATCAAGATTTTCCCGTCAGGTAAAATTTCCTTTTATTTCTCACTAATTTTGTTCCACTCATATGGTGTGTTCTGATATACGTAGTAATTCAACCAATTAGAATAAAGAATATTTCCATGGCTTCTCCACTGAAGAAGAGGTCTTTCGTTATCGTCATCATTTGGATAGTAGTTCTTTGGAAGGGATATTGGCAATCCCTTGCTCTTATCGCGCTTGTACTCACTATCAAGAGTAAAGCGATCGTACTCTGGATGACCCATAACAAATATGTTGCTGCCATCTGCCGACATGCAAAGGAACACGCCAGCTTCCTCACCCTTGGCACATACAATCAAATCAGAACATGCCTCAATATCCTCAGTTCTAACGCCAGTATGACGGCTATGAGGAGCATAAAAAATATCGTCAAATCCTCTAACAAGAGGAATCTTTCTATTCATAACAGTGTGTGGGAAAATACCAAACTTCTTTTCTGGCAAATCGTATTTATCTATGCCATAGCGATAATACAATCCTGCCTGACAGCCCCAGCAAAGATGCAATGTAGATGTGACATGTGTATTGGTCCACTCAAAGACCTTTGTAAGCTCTTCCCAATAATCAACTTCTTCAAAAGGCATCTGCTCTAAAGGAGCACCGGTAATAATCAACCCATCAAAAAATCTGTCATAAACATCTTCGATGTGCTCATAAAATGTATCAAGATGAGTCTTGCTAGTATTCTTGCTCTCGTGACTACCAACAGTAAGGAAAGTCACATCCACCTGCAAAGGGGAATTTGAAAGCGAGCGAAGAAGCTGTAATTCAGTTGCTTCCTTAAGTGGCATCAAATTCAAAATACCGATTGTAATAGGTCGGATATCCTGGTGGATTGACCTATTCTCATCCATAACAAATATATTTTCATGTTCAAGAATCGCCTTTGCAGGCAAATCGTTCATCGTTCTAATTGGCATGGCTGCCTCCTATCCAAACAGTAATATTATGTCGCAACTAGTTGTCTAGCATTGCAAGCAAATCTGCCTCACTAAGTACTTTAACGCCAAGTGAATTTGCCTTATCAAGCTTGCTTCCTGCGGCTTCCCCCGCCACAAGATAGCTGGTTTTTTTAGAAACCGAGCCTGCGCACTTGCCGCCATTAAGCTCTATTAACTCTTGGCACTCCTTGCGTCCCATGGTTGGAAGTGTTCCCGTGATAACAAAAGTAAGTCCAGCAAACTTATCTGTAGCACCTTCTTTTTCTTCCAAAGTCATGTTGACACCATAAGCCTTGAGCCTAGCTATAATATCTTTATTGACCTCATCGTGCAGATAGGCGTAAATTGAGTTGGCACTAATTTCACCAATATCATTTACCTGCACAAGCTCATCCACAGATAGTTCCATGATGGCCTCGATAGTTTTAAACTGTGCAAGCAACGCCTTGGCTGCTGCTTTACCCACGTTGGGAATGCCAAAACCTGTAAACAATCTGACTGCGTCATTGGACTTGGCTTCCTCAATAGCGGACAAAAGCTTGTCGGTATTCTTTTCCTTGCCGATAATCCCCTCTTCTATAAGTTTATCTCTATTATCCTTAAGAGCAAATACATCTGCAATATCTTTAATATAGCCCCTTCTGACCAACTCTTCAATATAAACTTCACCAAAACCTTTAATATCCATCGCATCACGGGACACAAAATTGATAATATGTCTCTCCAACTGAGCAGGACAACTTGGATTTAGGCACTTCATATCGGCAGTGTCAGCGTCTCTGGCAACAGTTCCACCGCAAACCGGACATACACTTGGAATCTTGAAAGTTGAAACTCCCGCTGGTCTCTTGTCGTGTTTAACCTCTTTGACCTTTGGAATTATTTCTCCCGATTTGTAAACGACTATGGTATCTCCAATTCCGATATCCAAATCATCAATAAAATCCTGGTTGTGTAATGTGGCGCGACTAACGGATGTACCGCATAAACGAATTGGTTCAAATATAGCCGTAGGTGTCACTCGTCCAGTACGACCAACGGATAATTCTACATCAAGAAGCTTGGTCTCTTTTTCCTCTGGTGGATACTTGTAGGCGATGTGACCGCTTGAATACTTTGCACTTGTTGGAAAATCTGCTCTGTACGCAGTTTGATCTATCTTGACCACTGCACCATCAATATCAAACTCAAATTCTGCTCTCTTTTCGCCTATCTCGTCTATTACAGCAATTATTTCATCGGCGGTCTTGCAACCTCGATGGAAAACCACTGGAACCTTGTGAGCTGACAAAATATCTAAGCCTGCACAATGGCTTTCTGTAAGCTCCGCAGGCCCCTGCTGAACATTGAATACAAACATTCTCAATCCGCGCTGCTTAGTAATATTGGCGTCTAGTTGACGCAAAGTTCCCGCCGCAAGATTGCGAGGATTAGCAGCAAGCTTGCCGCCCTTCAGCTCTTGCTCTTCATTATATCGCTCAAAATCCTCGTGGCTCATATAAACCTCACCACGAAGCTGAATTGATTCGTAAGGCAAGTCCAAATATTTATTAACATCAGGAATAACAAGCGCGTTTTCTGTAACATCTTCGCCTATTAAGCCATCGCCTCGAGTTTCTGCTAATTTAAGTTTAAGCATGCCTTTAGAATCCTTTTCATATCTAAGAGTCATGCTAAGACCGTCGATTTTGGCCTCCACAGAAAAAAGCGCATCTGGATGAACTTCCTTTACCTTTTCCACCCACGCAACTACATCTTCTTTAGCAAAAACATCTTCGATAGAAAGCATAGGCACATCGTGAGTAACCTTGACTCCTGCCTCTCGCATGGCTACGCCACCGATTTTTTGGCTAGGAGAATCTGGCGTAACCCATTCTGGATGCTCTTTTTCTGCTTCCTTTAATTTAAGCATCAGCTGATCATATTCGAAGTCACTAATTTCAGGTTCGTTCTGATTGTAGTAACGATCCATGTGATAGTCGATTATATCTATCAGTTCTTGATATTCTTTTAAGTCCATTTTTTCATCTGCCCCTTTACGATATTCTTAGAAATCAGTTTCTAGAATTCTGTATTAATCTATTGAGTGTTTTTAATTCGTGAAGAGTTACATCCCTATATGTATCTTCCTTTAAATCTCCCAAATTAATATTCATTATTCGTACTCTCTTCAACCAGCGAACTCGATATCCCAAAGCTTGACACATCCGTCTGATTTGGCGATTGAGCCCCTGCGTGAGAATAATATTAAACTTGTTTGGTCCAAGCTTTTTAACCTGGCATTTGCGAGTTGTAACCTCTAACTCATCTAAATATACACCTGCCGACATTTTCTTTATAAAATCAGCAGTGATTTCTTTGTCTACAGTAACAACATATTCCTTTTCGTGAGCGTTAGAAGCTCGCATAATCTTGTTAACCAAATCACCTTGATTAGTAAGCAAAATCAAGCCCGTGCTATCCTTGTCCAAACGTCCAATCGGATAGATACGCTCAGGATAATTAAGATGGTCGATAATATTATTCTTCTCTCGCTTTTCTGCCGTACACACTATGCCTGCGGGCTTGTTGTAAGCAATCAAAATCTGCTTCTTACCAACATTAGAAACAGGCCGACCCTCAAACAGCACTGTATCCTCAGCAGATACCTTCATCCCCATCTGTGCCACTTGACCGTTTACAGTGACCTTACCTGCTTCTATGGCGGCATCAGCAGCTCGCCTGCTACACACACCAGCATCGCTCAAATATTTATTTAATCTAAAAAGCTCCTGATTCAAAAGCTCCTCCTAATATACATATTAGAATGGAGACCAATTACTGGTCTCCATAAAAATCATTTTATTGACTATATTATTTCTGAAGCAAGTCGGTTCTTACATAACCTTCTTTCTTACCGTACTTAACCTTGGTCCAACCTTCGGCATAGCTTTGAACAACTGTAACATTTTCATGCTCGTAAGCTACTGCAACCTTTTCTGAATTGGCATCCATACTCTTACGAAGATTAACTGTTGCTTTAAGATTAATCTTTTTGCCTTCTTCAAGCGGTTGAGCTGCTGGTGCCTCCTCGGCTGTCTCCTGAGTTGCCTCGGTATTTGTATCGCCTGCTGCCTCTTGATTTGCAACATCAACAACCTGCTTTGTTACATATGCCTGAGTACCATTGTAATCGAACTTGTAGAAATCGCCTTCCTCGCCGTAGATTGTAATTTCAGTACCCATATCCATAGAGCCAAGCTTGTTACTATCTGTGTTAGCCTGTTCACGAACATTAGCTCTAGAGTTAATCTTTCCTGTATATGTAGTAGGCTGTTGTGCCTCTTGAGCTGCTGCTTCAGCCGCTGCTTGCTCTTCTGCCGCCGCTGCTTCTGCTGCTGCCTGCTGTGCTGCAGCTTCCGCCGCTGCTTNNCTGCCGCCTGCTCCTCCGCTGCTTGCGCCTCAGCCTGTGCCTGCGCTTCTGCTGCCGCAGCTGCCTGCGCATCGTAATCATCACTCCACTTATTGATTGCAGACTTTAATGTCTCGTCCATGAATGCCTTTAACGCTGCATCCTTCTTGATAGCTTCGTCATATTTTGTTTGAACGTCTTTTCTCTTTTCAAGAAGATCCTGCTGATAAGTGAATGTTAGGTATAACTCTGAAATCTCCGGATCCATCTCGTAGATGTTGTTCTTTTGGTTGAATGAACCATATGTGTTGTTGATAAACATATCGCCCTTCTTGTTGGTCTCTACATAGAAGAAGTCAAGACCAGGAGCTAATGTATCTATATCTACATACTTGAGATTGTATTCTGTAGTAACTAAATATGAGCCTTTTGTTAAACCAGGCTTTGAATATACCTTAACATCAGAAATCTTTTCGATATACTGACTATACATTTGAATGTAACTTGCTTCCTTATCACACATTGGGGTTGCAATCTTCATAAGTGTTTCTGAATCGCCCTTTGTGTATGAGTCGTAATATTTGTCAACTAACTCTTTGAGCTCGCCTCTCTTGTTGAGCTTGTAGCTCTTATATACACCCGATGATGATTTGCCCGATGGGCCATTTGGGTCTGTTCCCATAACTAATACTACTGATAATGCTGTAAAAATAACAAGTGCCAAGAACCATCTCTTGTGCCTGATTACAAAATCAACACTAGTATCAATTATATTTTTAAATTTTGATTTAAAGTCCTGAAAATTCATGAGTCCTCCAAACTGTTTAGATAACTGTAGACGGCCGGATTCGAACCGGCGGTCTTCGGAGTCGGAGTCCGATGCGTTATCCAACTACGCTACGCCTACTTAAATAACTTGCCGAATTATTGTAACAAAGCCGTAATATAAAGTCAATTCAAGCGACCGTTTAAAGCGAGCTGTTTTATGATTTCTGATGCCACCTCTTCAGGTGTGTTAATCCCTGAATCTACAACGATATCAGCTGCATCAGCGTAGTATTTTTCTCTGCTATCAATCATTTTTTGAATTTCTGATAAATCTTTGCCTTGCACAAGTGGTCGGTTGCTATTTCTGTTTACTCGTTCATATATAACTTCAGGCGAAGATGTCAACCGCACCACCGTACCTGTTTCTTTCATGATAGAAATATTTTCTGGCTTAAGAACTATTCCGCCGCCACAAGAAATAATCTGATTCTTTTCTTGGGAGATGATTGAAAGAAGCTGGGTCTCCGCCATACGAAATCCCTCCTCACCCTTCTTTTCAAAAATCTCGGGAATTGTCATGGCTTCAACTCTCTCAATTGCTTCGTCCATTTCAACCAATTGAAATGGTAAAAACTTTTGGAGATTCTTGGCAACTGTAGTTTTGCCAGTACCCATAAAGCCAATCAAATATATGTTATTCATAGTTAATTATCTCCGTTTTTATCAAGTATTTGCAGGATAATGTTCATATCCTCATATCCTATCTGACCAGGGGCAGATGATTTTTCGAGTGCCGCAAATGTAATACAAGACCCCACCAACGGTCCTGCTATTCTAGTGAGCATACCAAGCTTGCCCATAGAAATAACTACCACTAATTCTTCGTCGTATTCCTCGTTTGCAATATCGGCAGCCTTGAGCGCCCTAAGCACCTGAGCTGAATCCTCTGGCATGACAGCAAGCTTTAAAATATCAGCACCTGTCTGTTGCATCTGGTCGTAAATATCTGTCATATCAAGAAGCTCTGGCGTCTTCTGAAAATCGTGATGAGATGCCAAAACATATACACCGTTGTTGCGCAAAAGATTAACAAAATGCGTGGCCTCTCGAATGTGAGATGTCTCCACATCGATGATATCCACCAGCCCTGTTGTAGATGCGAACAATAAGATGTTTTTATAATCTTCCTCAGAGATATCTATCTCCCCACCCTCTAACTTGGTTCTGATGGTGAACAAAACCATCGTTGATGGTGTAAGCTCTGAAACGGCATCCAATGCATCTGCCAACGCATCCTTATCTCTTAAAAAAGTGAAAAAATCGGCACGAAGCTCTATCATATCTGCCTGAGCCTTAACTGCATTCTGAACCTGCTGAATTAACGCCTCCTTGGTGGCTGCAACTATGGGAACACAAACAGTTAATTTGTCTGATGAAAGATATTTATCTTTGATGAATAGTTTTTTAGACATTTTACTCTCCAAACTGATTCTTTAGTAGAATCGCCATATAAAAGTATAATTCAAGCGCATATTATAAGCAATAGTTTAGTTGACTAAAGCGTCTATATTACATACAATAATTCCAAAAACGAGAGGACAATACTTATGAATCCTTCTGGAACAACAAGATTAACTTGCCTACTTGGCAGTCCAGTTAGTCACAGCATTTCTCCAGCGATGCACAACACTGCTTTCGAAGCTCTTGGACTCGATTACAGCTATATGGCATTTGATGTTTCCGAGCAAGATATCAAAGCTGCTGTGGATGCTCTCAAGCTACTTAACTGCCGTGGGTTCAATCTCACAATGCCTCTAAAGACAGCCATCATTCCTTATGTTGATGAACTGTCAGAAGCTGCGCGCCTATCTCACTCTGTAAACACTTGCGTAATCGAGGACGGCAAGCTTTATGGTCACACTACCGATGGTATCGGCTTTATGGAAGCCATGACAGATAGCGGCATTGATTACAAAGATAAGGTTATCACCATGCTTGGAGCCGGAGGTGCTGCAACTTCTATCATCGTTCAGGCCGCCCTTGATGGTGTCAGCAAAATCAACATTTTCAAAAGAAAAAACGCATCCTTTGACAAGGTTGTAGATTTTGCAGATACAGTTACCCACGCAACCGATTGCGACGTATTTGTTTACGACATGGCAGATTCTGATTTGCTTGAATTCTGCTTACAAGAAAGCGATATACTTATCAACGGCACTAGCGTTGGCATGGGTGACGACGACACTTCACTTGTTCCAAAAGAATTATTATACAAAGATCTTATTGTTACTGATGTTATATATCATCCAGAATACACTCGTCTTTTAAGGGATGCTAAGTCAATTGGCTGCAAAGTTATGAACGGCAAATACATGCTGCTCTACCAAGGGGCTGCGGCATTCAATATTTGGACTGGCAAAGAAATGCCAATCGATTTAATAAAAGAAAAATGCTTTACGGAGGACTAAAATGAGTTTCACCTATTTAAAGGCTATGCCTACACCAGAAGAAATAAAGGAACAGCTTCCTGTGCCTGCTAAGATTCAGGAAATCAAAAAGCAGCGCGACCAGGAAATTGCCGATATAATTACAGGCAAAGATGATCGCTTTTTATGTATCATCGGCCCATGTTCCGCTGACAACGAAGATGCTGTTTGCGAATACATTAACAAGCTTTCGCGAGTTGCAGAAGATATCAAAGACAAGGTTCTTGTAGTTCCACGTATCTACACCAACAAACCTCGTACGACAGGCAGCGGTTACAAAGGAATCGCTTCTCAACCAGATCCAAACGAGGCACCTGATATGGTTGCAGGTCTTGTTGCCATGAGAAAGATGCACATCCGTGCCATGACAGAATCAGAGCTGACATCAGCTGATGAAATGCTCTATCCAGAAAACTGGGGATACGTTGATGATCTTCTATCCTATGTTGCTATCGGCGCACGTTCAGTAGAGGATCAGCACCACCGTCTTACCGTTTCAGGTTTTGATGTTGCATCTGGCATGAAAAATCCTACCTCAGGTGATTTCAGTGTTATGCTAAATTCAGTCTACGCTGCACAGCATCCACATCACTTTACATTCTCAGGATACGAGGTTAAGACAAGCGGTAATCCTCTTGCTCACACTATCCTCAGAGGCGCTGTTTCAAAGCACGGCAACAGTACACAAAACTATCACTACGAAGACTTAATTCGACTCCACAATATGTACGAGGAGATGGATCTTGTTAATCCGGCTTGCATAATTGATGCCAACCACTCTAATTCAAACAAGCAATTCAAAGAGCAGATTCGTATCGTGAAAGAGGTTATGCATAACCGCAAACACTCAGACGAAATTCGCAATCTCGTTAAGGGCGTCATGATTGAAAGCTACCTTGTAGAAGGCTGCCAGCCAATCTCAGACCACCAGGTGTACGGTCAATCAATCACCGATCCATGTCTTGGTTGGGAAGACACTCGTCACCTTCTTTATACAATTGCAGAGCGCAACTAAGCTAAAATTTAAGCTACGGATTTAAGTCCGTAGCTTTTTTCTCCTAGATAAGTAAGAAACAAATCTAATTCATTACTCTGCCTTGCTATTTTTTGAATCAATTCTATGGTATATATAACTTATCACAAAACAAAGTACTCCACACACAAGGAATCCAAGTGCTCTAACAGCAGTATCTGTATACTTTACATCGTAAAGAATAAGCTTTGCTATACTAATCATTGATAGCACTAATCCGTATATACGAACTGATTGATCATCTTTTGCAAAACCAAATCCAATAGCGATGATTGCAAGTATAAGGAATAATATACTAAAGGCAAAACCACTTACATATGCCCCCTTCAAAATCCACCAAATTGCAACAGTATATTTAACAGCTATGTATACACCTGTATTCTCCCTGAGATATCCTCTAATCATCTTATTATTAATACTAAAGATAACAAGCATAAGGAGTGATGCAAAGATATATGCTGTAATGCCATTAACCGTGCCAACAACATAGAATGAACCAAACATCAACAATGCGTGAGCACAAACATATATATAATTGAAATATTCACTTTCATCTTTAAATTTCTTTACTAGAATACTAGTAACTAATTGAATTCCAAAGAATACAGCTAATAGTCCAATTTTTATCGCATCCCTATTATTATCTGTAACAACAAAAAGAGATTTAAATATATCAATCACAACAATGTAGCTTATGAAGTACATTATATAATTAACAGGTCTATCTATTTCTTTCTTGTTTTTAATTCGTAGCACTGTATATCCCATAAATATAGCCACTAGAATTAACAATTCAGCTATTCTTATGCCATCTTTCTCCGCAAAATGACTAAGTGGATGAAGCAAAAACGCCATTGCCGAATAAATAAAAATTTTGTTCTCCTTGATGTATCCATACGCGACATATATGAGCGCCAATATTGTAGTGAGAATCATTGCTAAATATCCATAGTTGGTAAACAGTCTTGTATATGCTAGTAGCATCAATATACCAACAAATACATTACGTGCAGTATCATCAGATTCTTTGTATCTATCAATATAGAACAATACAAATTCAAACAAAGCTATTGCTACTATCCAGAAATAATTTCTTATATCCGAAGATAATTCATTATTATATACATATGCAAAAACTCCACATCCAATCAAAAATGTATTTACCAAGACGAGATAAATATGAACCGTCTTTTCTCGTGGGGTTTTTGTAAACTTCCGTGTGATATATGTAACATAAAATGTAGCCAATATACCAATAATAAAACCGAACCAATCTGCCCCTATTGGATAAGCATCTATAGCGCCGTTCCTATAAACTATACCTTGGGTGATTACATTTACTGAATTAAAAATAATAAAGCTTAAGTTTACTCCAAGCCATGTAACTACAAAGTTAGAGAATTTTCCAGCAATAACATCCGAGATTAAGAATGGCGATTCCATTACAAGCATAAGAATAATTGTGATAATATAACCATATTCCTCACCTATTTCAGAAAGACCAAATAATAGCGAAATAATAACGCCGAGCTGACCAATAACAGCAAAAATTATTGAGCGTTTCTTATCTAAATAACTAATGTACAAAGTTACTGCCGTCATTAAACCGTACAGTACATATATATTGAACGCCTTAAAATATGCGTGTGAAACGAACAGAGATATCATCAATGCTCCGACGCCTACACCAAGCAAAACATTCGCCCAGCTTTTATTGCTTTTTTCTTTTCTAGCGTAAAATTCACCTGCCCCGACTATGCAAAAGCTAAATAAAAACATCAGCGCCATTTTTATTTCATCAGTCAAATAATAAGCAATCACTCTAGCAAATAATACCAAGGCGATAAATGTAAGAATAGATGCACCGACAGCCATCGTATTCTTTCCAAGAAGTGTTTCGAAATCAATGCCCTTGCTAGAACCAACAGACTGACGATAGTATTGCTTAGGGACAACCTTTTCTCGTTTAGCTTCTTCTACTGAATGATCCTTAAGGATAGGTTGAGGTTCCTGTTTTGTCTCTGGCTTTCTATATGTAGATACAAGCGCAGGATTGGCAGCCTGATTAACCGAACTGTGAATTGGTTCCGTTTGAATTGTTTCTGGAACAGACTGCTGTGGGACATCAAATTTGGTTTTGATTTCCCCGACTAATTGTTTGATTTCAGAAATCTCGTAACCGGTCGAACGCAAATTATTTTCCATGCGTTCAATCTTTGTTTCTAATTGTTCTACTAGAACTTTTTGTTCTTCTGTCATATCATTTTCTCCCTACAAAAATATTATTAAAACAACAACAGAATGAAAAAACATCCCGAATCTACCAAACAGTCAAAATATTGCTATTATTTTACCAAGCAAATTTAATAAAAATATCATATAAGTAGCAAATAACAATGCTATTCCGGAAAGAATTAATATAACTATTGCTATTATTTTTATTGCTTTAGAATAACGAATAATACTTTTTATACTAAAAATAATGCTGATTATACCTAGAAAAGCTGAAATATAAAACACTAACGAATAATACTCAGATAGCTTCCACGAAAAGTTTAAATCAATAATGATAACAGCCAGTTGAATTATAAAAAATATAACTGATACTTTTAGTGATAAATATTCTACTTTTTCTTTAGTTTTCTCCATCATTATTCCCTCTCTTATCTAGGTAGTATATTACTACTTTTTAAATGATAAGTCAAACACTTTTTAACATTATTTTATTTTTTTGCAAAAAAACTGGCGCATACCTAAGTGGGCAAGCAAATAGGTATACGCCATTTTCATCCTAAAGTGGGCAAGCAAATTAGGTATGAAAAAATGGTGCCAAAATAGAATCCCTAGTTGCTAGGGACTCAACTTTGACACCATTGTCTGCCAAAAATAATACTACAACAACTAACTAATTGCAAGTATTCAATTTAATAATTATTATCATTTTGTATTTAGCCTAAGTGCATATGCCATAATCGCTGCAACTGTTTTTGAGTCTTGGATTGTTCCAGCATAGCACATTTCTACTAAGTCATTTAAATCCCATTCCTCAATATCAATTTCCTCAGATTCATCTAAGTGCTGCTCGCCAATTTTCTCTAGCTCAGTCGCCAAATAAACATCTATTAGCTCATCGCAAAATGCAACTGTAGATTTAAGAGATAACAATCTTTCAAGCTTTCCTGCTCTATAACCTGTCTCCTCTTCTAGCTCTCTAGATGCGCATATGCTTGTGTCCTCATTTACTGAATCTCTCTTACCAGCTGGCACCTCTAGAGTCTCTCGATCTAGCGCACTTCGATATTGTCTGACCATCAAAATCTTTCCATTTGGCTTCACTGCCAATACACAAGCAGCCCCCATTCTGTGACTAACAAAATCCCACTTCTCTTCTTTGCCGTTTGGAAGCAACATTGTATCCTCATAGATATCAAGAATTGCTCCGCTGTGAATTAAATCTCTCTTAATTCTTTTAACTTCTCTCATAACCTTTAAATTTCTCCTTATTAAATATTTTTTATCAAAGACTCATACGAATCTTATCTGACCTTAATCAATTTATTGCAGTCAATAAATCTTCTAATTCCGCATTCTACTTACAACATATATTCACTTTAAAGTTAAATGATTAATATGATAAGCAAACATAATATCTTTAGCAAAATAACACCTACCGATGAAATATATAAAAATTTAGCAAGCTTATTCATATAAATATTTGCATCTAGATCCTCCGAGAGGCACAATGCTCCAAATCCCAATAAATATAAAACAATTTCGGTAAGCCTGTACATTCCCTTGGGTTCATACGCCGGTAAACAATACTTAATGTATATATATACTACTACAGATGAGAAAAGACACATTATAGATATGATTGCATTCTTTCCATCCTTTAAAGATAAAGATGATGTAGCATAGGTAGGCATTATTGTGTCACGTCTATTAATACTTGAATTATCCTGTGTTGTAACTTCTTTTTTTGTAATACTAACTTTATCCTGTGAGTTAGTTTCTTTTTTATTAATGCTAACTTTATCCTGTGAGTTAATCTCTTTTTTTGAAATGCTAACTTTATCCTGTGGGTTAATCTCTTTCTTTGTAATACTTACCTTATCCTGCTTGTTAAGAACTATTTCTTTATCCTCTAAACGCATAACATATTTCCCTTTCATTTGTTAATTACAAGTTAAAACCTACGATTTTTTAATCCCCACATTTGTTAAAATACTCAAAAAATAAGAATTGCAATCATAGCTAAAAATATTAAAACGCCTGATATTATATATAACTCTGTAGCCAATTTTGCTCTTTTTAATTTAGGTTGAATATCATTTGCTACAAACATATAGATCAACCCCAATAAATAAAAAACAGTTTCAATAAATAAAAATCCGCCTCCATTGTCATCAAGGAATTCTTCATCAAAAAACAATCTACAAATACAAACAAACAAGGCACTTCCAAAAAATACCAAAGAATTATTGGCATATCTATCAGCTCTTTGTATCATTTCAAATCTAGCCTGTGAATCCACAGCACTAACACTCCCTGATGAATTATTTTTCTCCGCTTCTTGATTAAAATAATAAGAATACATTTAAAATTCTCCCTTCTTATTCGTTTCTAGGTAGTATATTACTACTCTTATTTCAGGAATGCAAGTACTTTTTTTATTTTTTAAAGAATTTATTCTAAGGCAAAAAAAGAGTTTTGAAATTCAAAACTCCAACAATGCAAGCGACAATTACTGTAGGCAATTATCTTCTAACACAAAAAAGCGGCTGGAAAATCCAGCCGCCATTTAATTTACTTAGCGTAATCTGTAACTCGTGACTCACGAATAACGTTAACTTTAATCTGTCCAGGATATTCTAGCTGTGATTCAATCTGCTTTGAAATATCCCTAGCCATGATGACCATATCGGCATCAGTTACCTGTTCAGGAACCACCATGATTCGAATCTCTCTACCTGCTTGAATAGCAAAAGATTTTTCTACACCCTTAAATCCGTTTGAAATTTCTTCTAATTCTTTTAATCTGCTTGTGTAAGTCTCCATAGCCTCGCGACGAGCACCTGGTCTAGCTGCGCTGATTGTATCAGCAGCCTGAACAACACATGCAATGAGTGTTTCTGGCTCAATATCGCCGTGGTGTGCCTCTACGGCATTAACAACTGTCTGAGACTCTTTGTACTTGCGGCAAAGATCTGCGCCGAGCTGTACGTGTGTACCCTCTTGCTCTCTATCTACTGCCTTACCTATATCATGGAGTAAACCAGCTCTCTTAGCCACTCTTACATCAAGACCAAGCTCTGCAGCAAGTAATCCTGAAAGCTGAGCAACCTCGATAGAATGCTTGAGAACATTCTGTCCATAGCTAGTTCTGAATTTCATCTTACCAAGAAGTCTAAGAAGTTCTGGGTGAATACCCTGAACACCAACCTCGAGAGCAGCAGCATCGCCTTCCTCGCGGATTTGCTGTTCAACCTCCTTCTTAGCCTTTTCTACAGTCTCTTCAATTCTAGCTGGATGAATACGTCCATCTACAATAAGTTTTTCCAAAGCAATACGTGCTATCTCACGTCTTACTGGATCAAAAGCAGATAAAATAACTGCCTCTGGAGTATCATCAATGATAAGCTCTACGCCTGTCATTGTCTCTAAGGTGCGGATATTTCGCCCTTCACGACCAATGATACGTCCTTTCATTTCATCATTAGGAAGCTGCACTACAGAAATTGTTGTTTCTGCAACGTGGTCGGCAGAGCACTTTTGAATAGCACTAACTACGATTTCACGTGCCTTCTTATCAGCCTCGTCCTTTGCCTGTGCAAGACTTTCCTTAATAAGTTTTGCGGCGTCTAACTTGACGTCTTCTTCTACAGATTTTAAAAGTTGTTCTTTTGCTTGTTCGGAGGTAAGTCCTGAGATTCTCTCTAGTTCCTGCACACGCTGTTGATTAAGCTTTGCAACCTCTTCTCGCTGCTTGTTAAGCTGCTGTTCCTGGCGATTAAACTCAGCCTCGCGCTTTTCACAGGCATCTAACTTCTTTTCAAGGTTCTCTTCCTTTTGAGAAATTCTATGCTCGCTTCGCTGAATCTCAGCTCTGCGCTCGCGGATTTCTTTATCTAAGTCGTTCTTTTGCTTGATTGCATCTTCCTTTGCCTCAAGCATAGCTTCACGCTTTTTAGCTTCCGCGCTCTTAACTGCTTCATCAATAATCTCACGTGCCTTTTCTTCGGCAGAACCAACCTTTTTTCTAGCTTGATTCTTGTGATAACTATTGGAGATAACCAGTGTGATAGCAACTGCAACAACCGCAACGATAACCATAACAATAATCGTCACTGCGTTCACAGGAGCACCTCCTTATTTAATTTATTGAATTGAGTAACTATCTTACAAACTAAATATTCATAATAATGAATATTCTTACAACGTAAAACAGTTTGTAAACAGTTATAAAAATAAAAGCTATAATGCTCTCATTTATTAACATCAACACTCTAAGTTTAACTTTATAGTAGGCGTCTGTCAAGCCTATGTATACTATATATAGAGGTTAAAATTTTGCCTAATCTAAGGGGCTTTGAACTAGTTCAAAGAACGTTTAATCGAATCGGATGAGAACCCTCTACCAGACAAAAATCTGTACATTTTGGCTTTGTCCTCGTAGGTGGCAGTTTCTTTATCGTAATGCTTTTTGATAAGGAGTTTTGTGATGAGTTCTGTTTCGTCGGCTGTATATTCTTCCTCTAATACACGCTCAATAACATCGGAAGAAATACCTTTGCCCAACAAATCCTGCTTGATACGAGCCCTGCTACGGCTGTCTTGATAAAAACGCACATGACTAGCTGCCATCCTAGCATCATCCAAATAACCATAGTCATTGATGTAATCAATGGCTATATCAATAACATCTAAAGGATAGCCTCCATCTTTGAGTTTGTCCCGTAGATTCTTTTCGGAGCGATCCTGCTTTTCTAGCAGATGAAGAGCGCGCTTCTTGCATCTAGGGATAAGAATATCGCGGCGTATGCTATCGTAATCAGTCTCTGATAACTCTCCACCTTCCACTATTCCATAGCTTTCGTATTCTTTTTTATATAGAACAAAATCTGTCCCGCCAGCGAGACAGATTTTTGCCCTTCCCTTTGTTAATTTAACAAGAGATTTGATTTCCATTATTCAATAACCTCTGTAGGAATATCTGATTTTTCACCACCAACAAGACCAACTTCGCTTTCATCAGCCTCTGCGTAGTGATTGCGAATTCCGTCTGCGATTTCTGCACAAACATCAGGATTCTGCTTGAGATACTGCTTGGCATTTTCGCGACCCTGACCAATTTTCTCGCCAAGGTATGCATACCATGCACCAGATTTCTGGACAATATCAAGATTGGTAGCAACATCAAGAATATCACCCTCACGTGAGATACCCTCGCCAAACATGATATCGAATTCTGCCTCTCTAAATGGAGGTGCCACCTTGTTCTTTACTATTTTGGCGCGTGTTCTGTTACCGATAACCTCACCATTTTGCTTGAGAGCCTCGATACGACGAACATCGATACGCACTGACGCATAGAACTTAAGTGCACGACCACCTGTAGTAGTCTCTGGGTTGCCAAACATAACACCAACCTTTTCACGAAGCTGGTTGATAAAGATGACAACGCAGTTTGTCTTTGAAACAATACCTGTGAGCTTTCGCATAGCTTGTGACATAAGACGTGCATGTAAACCTACATGAGAATCACCCATGTCGCCATCGATTTCTGCCTTAGGTACAAGTGCTGCAACCGAATCCACAACAATGATATCCATAGCACCTGAGCGAACCATGGTCTCGGTAATCTCGAGAGCCTGCTCACCATTGTCTGGCTGAGAAATATATAAATCGTCGATATCGACACCGATTGCCTTGGCATATTTAGGATCTAGAGCATGCTCAGCATCAATGAAGCCTGCAATACCGCCTGCCTTTTGAACCTCTGCAACTGCATGGAGAGCAAGTGTTGTCTTACCAGATGATTCTGGACCGTAGATCTCGATGATACGTCCCTTAGGGAAACCACCCTGTCCAAGTGCTATATCAAGACTGATTGAACCAGTAGGAACTGTCTCGACTTTGATATCTGCGCCCTCTCCAAGCTTCATAACTGAGCCCTTGCCGTATTGCTTTTCAATCTGAGAAATAGCCGCGTCTAATGCTCTTAATTTATCTTCATTTGCCATTTTATAAAACCTCCGTTCGGAACAATTGTTCGTTCTTTTAATATAATAATAGTGAAATGTAATTAAAAAGTCAACAATAAATTGGGATAAAAATTCGAAAATCCAAAAAGACTGTGGCGACCGCCACTGACAATAAATATACATGCCCACACAGCCTTTAGTCAAGTTTTTTTTGTTACTATTCGCAGTTTATTTTGATTAATCATACCCTGCCCGCTCCTTTTATATCCGCTGGAGGACACCTTGCTAACGTCGCATAAGATTTAGATTTTCTAAAAATGCTAATGCCACCATTCTTATTTGTGGGTGTTCGTTCAACTATTTACAATTCTATCAAGAATGTAGTTACCTGTACGGACACATATGTGTCTTGTAAGAAAGGCTTATCGAGTCTTGCTTGGGTATAATTGCTTACGCATTGGAGCGCGCTTAGTGAAATTAAAAGTGATTTTTGAAAATATATAGT
>DBWZ01000057.1:0-13868 GCA_002309345.1 Pseudobutyrivibrio sp. UBA1225 | reverse complement strand
ACTATATATTCAAAAATCACTTTTCTCATTTCACTTAGCAAGTGTATTTGCGAAGCAATTATCCTAAGTAAGACTTGATAAGCCTTTATATAATCTATGAATGTGTCCACCCGGGTAACTACATTCTTTTCGAATTGTAAAATCGATGAACGTACACCCACGAATGGTGGCATTTTAGCATTTAGAAAATCTACAATCTTAGCTCAATTGTTAGCAAGGTGTCCTCCAGCGGATATAAAAGGAGCGGGCAGGGCAAGTTGCGCTATATTAACTGCGAATAGTCGCTACTTAGTCTTGTTCTTGAGGCTGAGGCATGGTTTTTCGATTAGGTGCCAGCTGATCCACGCCAACGGTATTACGATTAGGAATGTTAGGGCCATGTTTTTGTGTGGATTCATGATTAAGATTTTGCTGTATTCGTTTTTCGGCGCCCCAAGTAATTCTATGAGGGTTTGTTGGATTGGAAATGACATGATGTAAATTCCGTAGGATAAGTCTCCTATCTTGTCATACCAGCTTGCTACAAATCGCTTTTGGAATGCTAGATAAAAGATTATGTAAGAGCCAAACACTCCAAATCCAATAATAAAATCTGCAAATAGTATTGCCAGAACTAATCCTACTATAGCAAGGGCAAAAATCCCCAAAGAAAGCTTAATCTTATCGCCATATAGATAGTATCCCATCCCAATTGTAAAGAAGAATCCTAGCTTTACGAAGTTTGAAACTACCGCATTAGACAAAAATGAATTGTTCCTGAAACTAGAGTAGGTCTGCACTAAATACAGACATCCCAATACACCTGAAGCAACAAAGGCACTGGACTTGAATCTTTTCCACACAAGAGCAGTGACAGCCACCAAGATATAGCAAACCACCTCGTACATCAATGTCCACAAGGAGCCATTAACGCTTTGATTATAGTGGTTTATAAATACCCAAGGCAAACCAGAATATTCAGAATCAAAATATAGATTCCTAAGATATTGCAAAGAACCGTCTGAAATATAAATATTAAAAGGGAGCTCTGTTATAATTGGGCCTAATACAAACACAGCCACCATTATAACCACAAAATAGAGAGGCCATATTCTAAGGAATCTTGCTTTAAAATATGAGCCCACACTCTTTGTTTTGTCAAAGCTCCTGCAAATTAAAAAGCCACTAATGATAAAGAAAATATACACCGCAATTCCTCCGGCTAATGCCTTGTGATTGGTGAGTGTATAAAACACATCCCTAGTCTGGTCTGCAATGCAAAGAGCATAGGAATGCATATATACCACCATCAAACTGGCAATTAGTCGGATTAAATTGAGGTTATTCTTTCTATCAATAGCAGCTTCGTTTATAGTCATTAATTTGTACCAAATTCAGAGAGAGTTAATCCTTCGTTTCTATCAAGAACCATTCCAACAGACCATGAATTAACAAACAATAATAGTGGTCTATCCTTTAAGTCCTTGATTTTCTTCATATCGGAAGTACCAGAAATCTTGTCGATGTCGTAATCTCCCTCAATCCATCTTATATGCTCATAAGGAAGATTCTCTAGACCGATTTCTACATTGTACTCGTTGTTCAATCTATATTTTAATACATCAAACTGAAGAACACCAACAACACCTACGATGATTTCTTCCATGCCAGTGTTGAATTCTTGGAAAATCTGAATTGCACCCTCCTGCGCAATCTGAGTGATTCCCTTCATAAATTGCTTACGCTTCATGGTATCAACCTGACGCACACGGGCAAAGTGTTCTGGCGCAAATGTAGGAATACCTTCAAATTTGAAAGGCTTCTTTGCTGATGTAAAGGTATCGCCAATGCTATAAAGACCTGGATCAAATACGCCGATGATGTCGCCAGCATAGGCTTTATCAACGATTTTGCGCTCGTCGGCCATCATCTGCTGAGGGGCAGAAAGCTTAGCCTTACGATTGCCTTGTACATGCAAGTATTCCTTTGTCGCATCAAATGTGCCTGAACAAACTCTAAGAAATGCTACACGGTCACGATGCGCCTTGTTCATGTTGGCCTGTATTTTAAATACAAATGCCGAGAAATCCTCTGAAAATGGGCTGATTTCCCCAGCATCACTCTTACGAGGAAGTGGTGAATATGTCATCTGAAGGAAATGCTCAAGGAATGTCTCTACACCAAAGTTTGTAAGGGCTGAACCAAAGAATACTGGTGAAAGCTCACCTTTAGTGACAAGCTCCTGATCAAACTCTGCACCAGCACCATCAATTAGCTCAAGCTCTTCCATAAGCTGGTCGTATTTCTCCTGTCCAATTTCCTCTAAAAGAGCTGGGTCGTCTACTGAAAGAATACGCTCCTCACCCTGTTTTGTACCCTTTTGTGTGTCGGAGAACATTCGAACAGTGCGCTGGTTTCTGTCATAGACACCCTTGAAGTCCTTTCCAGAGCCAATTGGCCAATTCACAGGAACTGTTGCTATTCCAAGCTCGTTTTCTATATCGTCTAAAAGCTCGAAGGTATCATTGGCGTCTCTATCCATCTTGTTGATGAATGTAAATATAGGAATATGACGCATAACACAGACCTTAAAAAGCTTTCTTGTCTGTGCCTCGACACCCTTAGAAGCATCGATAACCATTACCGCCGAATCGGCAGCCATAAGTGTACGATAAGTATCCTCAGAGAAATCCTGATGTCCTGGTGTATCAAGGATATTTATGCAATATCCATCATATTCAAACTGAAGTACTGAAGAAGTAACCGAAATACCTCTCTCCTTTTCGATTTCCATCCAATCAGAAACAGCGTGCCTTGCTGTAGCCTTACCCTTAACAGAACCTGCAAGGTTGATTTGTCCACCGTAGAGCAAGAACTTTTCTGTAAGTGTAGTTTTACCTGCATCGGGATGGGAAATAATCGCAAAGGTGCGACGTCTCTTTATCTCTTCTTCTACTGAATGTGCCATGTTTCCTCCAAAAAATTATATCCAAAATAGTGACATATTGACCGAAAAATAGCCTATACCCTACGGTATAGGCCATGATTTCATAAATTTAAACGTAATTAATTGTATTTACGCTTTCTAGCAGCCTCAGACTTTTTCTTACGCTTTACTGAAGGCTTCTCATAGTGCTCACGTTTGCGAATCTCTTGCTGGATACCAGCTTTAGCACAACTCCTCTTGAAACGACGAAGTGCGCTGTCCAATGATTCGTTTTCTTTAACCGTTACATATGACATAGTCTAATCCTAACCTCCCTCCATCTGGGGATTGTACTAATTAATCTAAAAGCACTAATAAGCATTATAATAACTAAATTAATATTAGTCAACTACTTTTTTTAAGTTATTATTATCCCTATAAAACGCTTGTACTAGTAATATATTCATCTTGATTAAAGCATACCTTCAAGAACTGTTTTGGCCTCAGCCAATGCATCTGCAATACCAGCTGGATTCTTGCCGCCGGCCTGTGCCATATTTGGACGACCGCCGCCACCACCGCCAACCTTTGGAGCAATAGCCTTGATAAGGTTGCCTGCATGAGCACCTGCAGCCTGTGCTGCATCTGTGACCATAACAACAAGGTTTACCTTGCCATCGTTTTCTGATGCAAGAACAACAACACCTTCGCCAAGCTTGTTCTTGAGGTCATCTCCAAGATCGCGAAGTCCGTTCATATCAACACCAGCAACTGATGTTGCAAGAAGCTTGACTCCCTTAACCTCGGTGACTGAATCCATTACATCGCCAACTGCAGCCTGTGCTGCCTTTGCCTTCAAAGACTCAAGCTCTGAATTTGCTTCCTTGAGCTGCTTCTGAAGATGCGCAATCTTTTCTTCAACCTCAGCTGGCTTACACTTAAGTGCTGCAGCTGCTCCGTTAAGCTTTGTCTCAAGGCCGTTGTAGTATTCGAATACAGCCTGTCCTGTGATTGCTTCGATACGACGTGTACCAGCAGCAACACCTGACTCTGATAAAATCTTGAATGCCGAAATCTCGGATGTGTTTGCAACGTGTGTACCACCACAAAGCTCTACCGAGAAATCTCCCATTTTGACTACGCGAACAGTATCGCCGTATTTCTCACCAAAGAGAGCCATTGCACCGCTCTTCTTTGCCTCGTCAATTGACATGATGGCAGTCTCAACAGCAAGACCTTCGGCAATCTTGTCGTTAACCATCTTTTCAACCTTTGCAAGCTCTTCTTCTGTCATTGCAGAGAAATGAGAGAAATCGAAACGAGTTCTGTCAGCGTCCTGATAAGAACCTTTTTGCTCAACGTGAGTTCCAAGAACCTCGCGAAGTACCTTCTGCATAAGGTGAGTTGCTGAGTGATTCTTACAGATACGAGCACGACGAGCGGCATCCACAGTAAGTGTAACCTGCTCTCCAACCTTAATCATGCCTGATTTCATCTCGCCCACATGGCCAATCTTGCCACCCTTGAGCTTGATTGTATCCTTAACCTCGAACTCACCGTTTGCTGTGGAGATAACACCTGTGTCACCAATCTGACCACCCATTGTAGCGTAGAATGGCGTTTCGGGAACGATGATTGTACCAATCATGCCCTCTGCAAGTGTATCAACAATCTCAGTCTCAGTAGTGAGAACAGTGACTGTAGACTCAGATGTAGTCTTGTCGTAACCAACAAACTCTGAAGTGATTTTTAAGTCGATATCGTCGTAAACAGATGCATCTGCACCCATGTAGTTAGTCTCTTTACGAGCAGCACGAGCTGTCTGTCTTTGCTTTTCCATGCAAGCCTCAAAGCCTTCAGCGTCGTATGTGAAGCCCTTCTCCTCAAGGATTTCAGCTGTAAGATCTACAGGGAATCCATAAGTATCGTAAAGCTTGAATGTATCTTCGCCTGAAAGTTCCTTTGAGCCAGAAGCCACAAGCTTTTCTTCCATACCTGCAAGAATATCAAGACCTTTGTCGATAGTCTTGTTGAACTGATCCTCTTCTGCTGTGAGAGTCTTAAAGATGTATTCGCGCTTCTCCCAGAGCTCTGGATAGCCATCCTTGCATTCGTTGATAACTGTCTCGGCTAGCTTTGCCATGAATGTACCCTTGATTCCAAGAGCACGACCGTGCTTAGCAGCACGACGGATGAGACGACGAAGTACATAGCCACGTCCCTCGTTTGAAGGTGTAACACCATCAGATACAAGGAAAGTAGACGAACGAATATGGTCAGTGATAAGACGGATTGAAACATCGTCGAGAGCATCTACCTGATACTTCTTGCCTGACATCTCGCAAATCTTGTCACGAATAGCCTTCATAGTATCGATATCGAAAACGGAATCAACATCCTGCATAACTACTGCAAGACGCTCGAGTCCCATACCTGTATCGATGTTCTTTTGAGCAAGCTCTTCATAGCCGCCATGACCATCACCGTTGAACTGAGTGAATACGTTGTTCCAAACCTCCATGTAGCGGTCGCAATCACATCCGACCTTGCAATCAGGCTTGCCGCAGCCGTATTTCTCTCCACGATCATAATAAATCTCTGAACATGGACCGCAAGGACCTGCGCCATGCTCCCAGAAGTTGTCGCATTCACCTGTCTCAGGATCACGATAGAAACGAGTGATTCGCTCTGGGGCAACGCCAACCTCTTTAGTCCAGATTTCGAATGCCTCTTCATCCTCTCCGTAGATAGATGGATAGAGACGGTTTGGATCAAGGCCAAGAACCTCTGTAAGGAATTCCCATGACCAAGCGATGGCTTCGTGCTTGAAATAATCACCAAATGAGAAATTTCCTAACATCTCAAAAAAAGTAAGATGGCGAGCCGTCTTACCTACATTATCAATATCACCTGTTCTAACACATTTCTGACATGTGGTAACGCGTCTACGTGGTGGAATCTCCTGTCCGGTAAAGTATGGCTTGAGTGGTGCCATACCCGCATTGATAAGCAATAAGCTGTTATCATTGTGTGGTACAAGAGAAAAACTGTTGAGACAAAGATGATCTTTGCTCTCAAAGAACTCCAAGTAGGCGCGTCGTAAATCATTAACACCGGTATTCAAAACAACATTCCTCCAAAAGATTATTCATCGGAAGAAACATCTGATGAATCTACATCGATTCCTTTCTTCCTATTGCTAGCCTGGCGGAGCTTGATTCCAATAAATCCGCCCATAATGCCTAAAGCAATTAGTATGATCATTTTTATTAAATAACTTGCAAAACTAGATAAAAATGCAGACATAGCAATTCCTCCTAATTTTCAAATATTTAGTGCATACTCGCTATAAATTATAATGCAAAGTATTTTTAAATTCCACCAATTTTTCAGAAAAATACTAACAAAATCACTAGAACACACTGGCAAAAAATAAACATATTTCTCAGTAGTGCTGCCGCCACTTTGATGTCCTTTGGTTCTACCGGCTTGTCGTCATCGCCGATAGTGTCATTTTTGAGCGAAACCTCTAGCGCTCCGGCAAATGCGGACACAGCTTTGTACTTGTCTCGCAGATGAATGTATCTAGCATTCTTGCCATTAAAACCACCAAAGGTATGTCTAGCACAGATAACGGCTAACCATCCGCTGAATCTTCCAGGTATGTAGTCTAAAATCTTATTTACTCGGGCTGGATACAAACCAAAATGCTCGTATCGCTTTTCCTTGTGTCCTACTATCCCATCTATTATATCAACTGATCTGTAGATGAACCCACCTATCGGTCCAAACAAAAACAAAACAATCATTGGTGAAATGCAAGAATCCCCAGCCTCATTCGCCACCTTGGTGATAGTAGCCTTGGAAAGCTTTGGTACATCCATCCCATCTGTGTCCACTCTGGTAAAGGTATGCACTGTAGACCTAGCAGTCTCTATATCGTCGCCATAAATTGAGCACATCACCTCTCGAGATGTATAAAAGATGTGATTGGCCTCAAAACAAAAATAACTTGCCACTGCTTCGAACAAAATCCCAAGCACCGGTGAAATCTCATAGAACAATAAAGTAAAAAACGTAATTACGATAAATGCTGGAAGCAAAACCAGAATTAACAGCCACACTCCAAAATGTCTTTGCTTTGATGGCTCTAGCAATATCAACTCATCCCCAAGAAGTGCTCTATCTAAATATTTTGCCCAATTGTAAATTGCATCAAACGGATTCCAAACTCCGTATAATCTGCCAACAAATAACTCAATAATCGTCCCCAGCAAAAGCGCTAAAATGTGATATTTAAACATCGATTCGCCCCTTTTCGTATGCTACACAGATCGAATCAGGCAAACAATAGCCACTGAGAAAATCCATGCAGTCTCCGCTGTAATAATGTAATCGTCCTCTAGTAAACATAAAGCTTCAGCTGTACATCTTCTAAATGGATTGATGTAACAAATAAAAGTAATTAGCGTGACAAGGATTGGTCCAAGCGCCAGTAATTCATATTCGTTAAATCCAAAGGCTGCAAGAATGCAGAACTCCACTATTAGAAGACCTATAACTATCTTAGATTGATTTGAATTTTCATTGAAGATTGATGTAAGCAAGCCCATGAAAATTCTTGAAAAAATAAATCCGTAAAAAACAAGCTGAAAATAAAAATCATAAGTGTTAAGAAGAGCTGTAAACCAAATGCACATAACAACCAAAAATCTTAACACTCCCCTATCTCTGCTTTGACTCCAACTGATAAAACGATATTTGTAAGTAGGAATGCTGTCAATATATGCCACAAACCCAAGCACATGACGGCCTCCAGTGATAATAGTTGCAATCACAATGATACCTAAGCACACTGATACATCGTCAAACCGTCTGTACCAGCCAAGCAAAAACCATCCATAGGAAGCCAAGCAAATCAAAGCTCCTATAAGGGGAACAAACGCCAATCTGTACCGATCTCCCTCATCTTCGTAATAAGGAAGAGGTATACATGAATATGAAGAAAAGGCATTTACAAATGATTTTAATACATTTTTCATTCTATTTCTTCTTTCTTTTGTGATAGAACTGAAGTTGTTGTATATAGCCTTGGTAACCGCTATAAGCAGTATTTATATATTTCAAGTAATCATCCTTAGAATAATTACTGTAATCTTCTGTAATGATTTTTTTCATCCAAGTGTCTATTGGATAGCTCTCCATAAAATGAAAACCATAAAGCATTATGCAATTTGCAACCTTTGGCCCAACTCCCTTTATGGCAAGAAGTTGATTGTATGCCTGGTCGTAAGGTAATTTGCTAATGCTTTCTATATCAAGGCCACCGTCTAAAACAGCCTTCGAAATGCCTATTATATAATCAGCCCGGTAACCCAAGGCTGTGCCATCCATAAGCTCTGACTCAGGGATGTATGCCAGCTTTTCAGCCTTTGGAAAATGAATTCCGTCTGAGTACCTGTCACACAAAATCTGAATGGACTTTTTAATTTTAGGAATATTGTTATTTTGAGAAATAACATATGATATAAAAACTTCCCACAAATCCTGTCTTAGAATTCTCATTCCGAAGGAATCCTTAAGGGCATCCTTCAAAAACCTGTCATTGCTGCCGCGGATTGCATCGTTAAAAGCTTTGTAGTCGGTTTCGAAATCAAAATATCTCTGCCAGAAATCCCATTGGGAATCCTCACAGGCAAAATCCCATGTGTCAGTGTCTTTGTTCAAGTAGAAATATATGTCATTGTCCCCAGAACAAGCGCTGTAGGTATCTGGCATGCCATTGGCACCCTTTGTCTCCTTTGTCATTCTGAAGACCTGCCCAGAATTCATAATGACCTCTGGGTTAAACTCTTCCGCCGTAAGACTTTTGCTAAAAACCATTCTAGTCCTCTATTTCAAATAGCATATTTTCTTGTTCTATATCGATTATACGATCTTTGAGATTTGCAATCCCTGGGCGCCCCTTAAAACGCTGAATCCACTTGTAATCTCCCCACATATGCATCGGGAAGATGTGGTCGCAATCGATACTTTGGATGAAGTATTCCATTCCAAGGAAATATCCATCCTCTCCCATGCGGGAATCCAAAACCACAAAGCCTATATCGAAATGACGATTTAGAAGAGGCTTTAGCATCCGCTTGTACTCGCGACCGTATACCTCGCCATAAAGCTCGCCTCGCCCCTCGGCATTCCACCAATTCAAATCCCCTGCGTGATAAATATCTAATCCATTAACATTTACTACAAATGCAACTCCTGCATCGGTTGAACGGATAGTTTCAATTACCATGTCATCTACAGTGTATTTTTTCATAGAAGTGACAAACTGAATTTTGTCCTTGATAGATAAATCAAAACCATTTCGTATCAGATAATTTCTGCCAAGCCTAATATCTTTGGATAAGATAAACTTGATGTTGTCTCGTTGTTCTGCCCATCTAAGAATTTCAAGATTCCAATGATCCTTGTGACTATGACTTGCAAATACGTATAGATATTTGTTTGGGTCTAGCTCTGGTAAGCTTCCTCCGTAATGAATTTCTGGTAGCAAGACGCTTTTGTCAAAATAATCAAATAGCAAGTATCTATCTGAAAGTTCTACTAAGAAGCAACTGTGCATTATGTAATAAACCTTGTACATTATTCTATTCCTCTGATACTATTCTTACTCTGTCTTTGGCATTTAAAAATGCCTTCACAACTAGTGGGTCGAAATGCTCTCCCGAGCTTTCAGAGATGATGCTGATAGCCTTGTCGAAAGGGAAAGCCTTTTTGTAGCTACGTTCTGAAACCAAGGCATCAAACACATCAGCCACAGCCATAATTCTAGCTGACAAAGGGATATCTTCACCGGCCACACCGTAAGGATATCCTGTACCGTTCCATTTTTCATGATGATACAAAGCAAGATTTCTCGCCTCATACAGGTAACTGCCTGTGGATTCTGGAATTGTAGCTATAACCTTGTCGATAATTTGCGCACCTGCCAAAGTGTGCTTTTTCATCTTTTCGAATTCCTCGTCGTTAAGCTTGTCCGGCTTGTTGAGGATTACATCGCTGACACTGATTTTGCCAATATCATGAAGTGGCGCCGACTGATAAACATCTGAAATAAAAGTCGAAGTCAGTTCCTCCTCGTAGACCCCCTCCATAAGCATCTCATCCATAATTAATCCAACGTACTCTGCGGTCTTTTTGACATGATCACCAGTACTGCGATCACGGCTTTCAACCATATCCGCAAGTACGATAATCAAAGCGTTTTGCATTTCTAAAATGGTTGTGTTTTTCTGTTGGATATCCTCTAGATAAGACACATTATCCTGGGTCATATTAGAAAAAACCCGGTAGAGATTTTCCGTTTCATCGCCAGTGTGAATCAACAATCTACTAAAAATATCAGCTATAACTTTGAAGGATTCTTCCTCCCGCTCATCCGAGAATTTGGACGCTGTATATGCCATTGTATTTAAAGGCAGGATGATGTGATACTCTGCAAAATATAAAAACACTGCAAGTATCAAAATAAACAAACCTATAAACAGTGAAATCTGATTAACTAGAAAGCTAATAGATTTGGCATTCATTTCTTTTATTGGAATACCGTATCCGGCACTGACTGCTACCTCGCTAATGGATTGCCTATACAAGACATAACTAATGATGATAGACGAAAATGCAATCAAGCTTGATACAAGTGTAAGTGCAACTATGATTTTGGTTCTAAGGGAAACTGAACGAATCTTGTTTCTCTTGATGCGTCTGACAGTTTCAGATGTAAGAGGTGCTTGCATCCATGCGTGGATTTTAAACTTGCCACGGAGTTTCTTGGGAATGATTGTAGTGATTGCAACCGCCACTACGACAGATATAGTCTTATCCAACAAATCAATGATATAATCCGCAACTATTTCTGCACCTGTGAAAGAAAGCCCTGCTCTCTCGTAGAAAAACTTTACCAAATCAGAAGTGGTATAACCGGCGCCGAAGCCGTATAAAGTCAGGGAAAGAAATGCCCCCAAGACTCCGCCTAAGCCGGCTAACAGTATAAGTGTAAGGATAAATTTGAGGGGCTTTTTCCACCAGCCCTTTTCGTAAGTCCAACCTGTTAGCAATGCAATAAAAACATGTATCATGCCATAGGAAACGGACTGAGGATCTGTGAGTACGCTATTGATGAACGCACTAGCCAAACCTACTACTATTCCAGGTATGTATCCCCCTAGAATCGTGGCAAGTATGGTGCCTGTAGCATCTAAATAAACAGGCCATCCACAACGCGTAGCTACAGTTTTACCTAAAATATTAATTCCTATACACCCGAAGGCCAGTATACCAAAAGCTAACTCCTTTTTGGCCAAGGTCCTTGTACCATAACTTCGAATTATATCCATACAAAACCTCTTTTAGCTTTTTCACACTCACATCGTTATTATAGCAAAAAAAGCTCAGACATGAAAACAAGTCTGAGCCTTTAAATCTAAAAAAACTATGAAGTTAATTATTTGGCTTTAATACAAAACTAGAATCCCCTAACCTTAAGACATTTAGGCATACACTCAAACGAGATTGTATCAAAGAAGCCAAGGTGTTCTCCGTCTGCATGGACGCACATTTTATCATTCATTTCGATTTTGATTTTGTCAAAATTTAATAAATCAAATCCCTTCTTGCCCTCGTGCTTACCTGCCACCAAAAATGGTAACAAGGCAAAGCATTTTAGTCGACTGACATCATGAGCATAAAAGGCTGTTAAGAATCCTGAATCAGGCCTAGCCTTTGGCGCCATTGGAACACCACCGCCCTCGGCCCTACAGTTCATTGCGGCCGCAAATATAGTGCCTTTAACATCCATCTCGGTCTTTTGATTGGCAAACCAAGTTGTAATATGAGCATCTGAAAAAGGCATGGTAAATATATCTCCGATAGTGAGAAGACTGTATGTAGCCGAGCCAAGGCCGAATCTGTTAAGGAAGCTTTTGAGCTTACTGTCGAGAGCTTGTAAACAAACGTAGGCATCTACACCTATTCCCGAGCTGACGCCAAACAATCTCTCGCCGCCATCATATATAACCTTGCCTACATCAAGCATCTTGTATTTGTCTGTATCGAGAGCTCTCTTAAGAATATCTAGAGCTGTGCCCTCCATTCCAATTCCGCTGACGTAATCGTTGGCAGAGCCTGATGGCAATGGAGTGTATATCGTGTTTTCGAAATCTGCAATTCCGTTAAGAGCCTCGTTTAATGTGCCATCGCCGCCCATAACGAAAAGTGCAACGTCCTCCCCTTTGCTTGTTGCTTCTTTAGCAAAATTTGTAGCATCAAAGGCTCCTTGCGTAAAATGAACCTCATAGGGAATGTCTTCGGATTGAAGATATGCCTCTACCTCAGCCCAAACCTCAGCCGCATGGCCAGTTCTGGAAGCCTTGTTTACTATAAATACGTTCTTCATAACTATCCTCATTTTCTCTAAAATATGTGAAGTAGGACATAGATTTTTCTTTTGCACTACCACCCTGTAAATGATAGCATAATATGTAGCTTAATTAAAGGAAGGTAATAATATGTTTTCAGATGAGTTCAAAGAATTGGCCAAACACAAGATTGAGCACAACAGCAAACGTACTGTATCTGTACTTGGTTGGACTGTTGGTTCTATATTTATCGGTCTTGCAGTGGGTCTGTTTTCAACAGTCTTTGGTCTTTCTATGAGCTTTGTAATTAAGACTCGTGAAGCACACCCTTGGTTTATATACTTTCTACCAGTGGGTGCAATTCTAATTACCTTCATCTACAAAATCATATTGAAAGTTAAGGATAGCGGAACCAATACAGTCATCGCAGCAATTCAATCAGATGAACCACTTCCATTTAGACTTGCCCCTCTTATTTTTGTGGCAACTCTTATAACACACCTCTTTGGCGGTTCGGCAGGTCGTGAGGGTGCGGCACTTCAAATGGGTGGCGCAATAGGAAACGGAATTGGTCGCGCCTTTCGTCTTAATTCTACCGACAAGAAAACCATGATTATGTGCGGCATGAGCGCTGCCTTCTCTGCACTATTTGGAACCCCTATGGCTGCCGCCATCTTTTCGATGGAGGTTATATCTGTAGGCATCATGCACTACGCTGCATTGGTACCTTGTGTAATTTCATCATTGGTTGCCCGAGCCGTAGCAGCACACTTTGGCCTTAGCGCCGAAGAATTCATCATCTCAGGTATGCCAAAGTTTTCCATAAAAACAGCAGCTATCATATGTCTGTTCGCAGTGCTATGCGGACTTGTTTCCATGCTGTTTTGCGTCGTCATGCATACCTACGAAGACTTCTTAGCCGACAAGCTGAAGAACCCTTACATCAAAGGATTAATCGGAGGATGCTCCGTACTTGTACTCACTCTTATCGTCGGCTCTCAAACATACAACAGCACCGGCTCCGCAATCATCGAATCCTGCTTCACCGGAGCAGCAATCGGACTACAATTCTTCTTGCTTAAAATACTATTCACCACCCTTACACTATCCTGTGGCTACAAGGGCGGCGAAATTGTCCCTACGCTATTCATTGGCGCAACCTTCGGAGCAGCCATGGGCCCAATCCTTGGAATGTCCCCATCACTAATGGCTGCTGTCGGCATGGGTGCCCTCTTCTGCGGCGTCACCAACTGCCCAATCTCAAGCCTCCTCATCTGCTTCGAACTATTTGGCTACGAGCCAATGCCATACTTCCTGCTAGCCGTAGCCTTCAGCTACTGGGTTTCCGGCTACAGCGGACTGTACAAATCCCAAAAAATCATCTACAGCAAATACCGCAGCAACTACATCGACAAGCACGTACACTAGCGCCCGCCACTCGCCCCCGCGGCCCGGCCCATCTATATTTTTCGCTGCCCCGCACCGTCCTTGGGCACCTGCCCCCTTGGCACTTTGCTCACGTCGCATAAGATTATGATTTTCTA
>DBWZ01000005.1:19354-19474 GCA_002309345.1 Pseudobutyrivibrio sp. UBA1225 | reverse complement strand
CAGCAACTCGTTTATATTATCATGAGTGCCTATCTTTGTCAACAACTTTTTAAATTATTTTCTCTCGATTTCCCTAGGAAAATCAAGGGCTGAGGCTCTCTCGAGTCAGCTTGTATATAG
>DBWZ01000005.1:19103-19259 GCA_002309345.1 Pseudobutyrivibrio sp. UBA1225 | reverse complement strand
CGACAGCTTGTTTATAATAGCATCCAGCCCACCCAGTGTCAACAAGTTTTTTCAAAAAATATGGGAATTTTTTATGAAGTGTTTTCACTGGTAAATCATAGGGTTATTCACTAGATATATTACTATTCAAACGAAGTGTGTTTTTTACCTTATAGG
>DBWZ01000005.1:0-19028 GCA_002309345.1 Pseudobutyrivibrio sp. UBA1225 | reverse complement strand
ACGGTTTTCAAGACCGCCTCGTTATGACCACTTCGATACCTCTGCATGTATCTCTCGGACACGAGTAGTATGATATCATCTACCTAGCCTTATGTCAACATAAAATGAGTAAGTTTTTCCCAAAATCTCCAAATTCAGAAAATTGCGACAGAATCTGAATTTCAAGCCAATTCTTTCACATATTTTATCGAGTAATTCTCTAAAAATCTTTACTCTAATTCACGGTAAATTTACTTCAGTCAAAGCAGTGTCTATTCTAGGTAATCTAGTTGCTTCTATTTTTAAGAATAGCCTCGCCAAAAGCGACGTCCTCTGGAGTGGTAATCTTTATGTTTAGATAAGAACCTTCTATCATATGCACATCGTGATCTGTAGCAAGCTCCACTATCATGGCATCATCCGTTATCGTCTTGTCAGCCTTTGGAATAATCTCGTCGTATGCACTGCGGATAAGATTGTACTCAAAACACTGAGGTGTTTGAACTATCCACACGTTGCTTCGCTCAGGTGTATCTAAAACCTTGCGGTGCATATCGGTAATCTTGATAGTATCTTTGGAGGGCATGCCAACCACACAGGATTCATAAAGGGCAACTGCAGACATACATCTATGAATAATATCTACTGTTACAAATGCCCTGGCACAGTCATGAATCAAAACATATCCATCTTCAACGGCTTGTAGACCGGCATAGACAGAATCATAACGCTCATCTCCGCCTTCTACTATATCTATGCACTTATCTATATGATATTTCTCGATTATATCTCGACGACATTTTTCTACATCACCCGGAGCAACGACTAATACTATTTGAGTGACCTTGCTTTCCTGAAAAGTTTTTAGACAGTGCACCATAAGGGGCACCCCGCCTAGATTCATATATTGCTTTGGAACCTCCTGCTCCATTCGCTTTCCACTTCCTGCCGCAAGTACTATAGCTGTAAATTTATTCATGTATTTGTCACCTCATCTATGGGCTTTATTGATACCCTCAAAAATAGATTTATTATCACTTGTATTAAATGCTCTTGTCAGTTCCTTTGACTTATTTCTCACCCAATTTGAGATTTGGTATTGCATTTAAATCCCAACCATCTCGTCGCCCAGCCAAATATTCATAGTAAGCTGCTGCACCAATCATAGCCGCATTATCCGTACATAAAATAGGAGATGGATGATAGAACTTTACCCCCTTTTCTTTGCACATCTTTTCCATCGCTGCTCGCAGAGTTTGATTTGAAGCAACACCTCCTGCTATAGCAAATTTGTCCATTCCAAACTCGTCGATAGCAAGAGCAGCATGACTACACAGTGTGTCAATAACAGTTTGCTGGAACGACGCAGCAATATCTGCCTCGTTTATAACCTGCCCCTTCATCTGGGCACCATTAATGTAGTTCAAAACCTGAGATTTTAATCCACTGAAAGAAAAATCGTAGAGGCCATCAGATACCTTTGGCCTAGTGAATTCTATAGCAGATGGGTTGCCATCATGAGCTGCCTTTTCGATTTTAGGTCCGCCTGGATAGCCTAGCCCAATCGCTCTAGCGACTTTATCAAATGCTTCGCCTGCCGCATCATCTCTGGTACGACCTAGGATTTCGTATTTACCATAATCCGCCACTCGCACAAGATGAGTGTGTCCGCCTGAAACAACCAGACATAAGAACGGTGGTTTGAGATCTTTGTTTTCTATATAATTGGCACTGATGTGACCCTCAATATGATGAACGCCAATAAGAGGTTTGTTCTGTGCGAAGGCTATAGCTTTCGCTTCGGCTACGCCAACAAGCAGAGCTCCTACAAGTCCTGGACCATAGGTAACAGCAATAGCATCCATATCCTCTAATCCCATGTCTGCTTCATCTAGCGCCTGCTCTATAACCTGATTGATTCTTTCTATGTGTTTTCTAGATGCGATTTCCGGAACAACTCCTCCATATAATGTATGAAGGGGAATCTGTGTGGAAATCACATTGCTTTTAACCTCGCGCCCGTTTACAACTACAGCAGCAGCTGTTTCATCACAGGAGCTTTCTATTGCAAGAATTTTAACTTCTTTAGTATCCATTTATCTCATCCTCTGTGGACAGTCTCCATGTAAGAATCTTCCAATGGCCCTTAGAATCTTTTCTAAGGCAGAAATCCTCGTAGGTTCGGGTATAAGAACTTCCCTCTCTAATAAAATAGTAGGAAGACACAAATGCGCATTCGTATCCGTTGACCGTTTTATATTGAACTTCTTTGGAATCACTGACTGTGCTCGAAACAATCGTCCTAGAGCGATTGTGGAAGTCTTCTATTTCCATTGAAAGAGAAGCTAAGTATGTGTCCCTTGGATTATATTTTAACAGCTCGTCATCCATAAGGAATCGAGCTTGATCTGCCATCTTTTCTAGTTGACCTTGGTCGAATTCTTCAGCATAGTAGGCTGTGATTATTCTGTTATACCATTTGACAACTGCTCGTGGAGTTGCTGGATAATCGTTGGTAAAATTTTTGTTGATGATAGCTTGAACCTCGGTTGGCTCAGCATTATCTTCTGCTTTGACCGAATCATTGCGACGTGACAGATAGGCATAATATCCCAATACCAACGATGCCATACAAATTACCGCTATTACAATTCGCAGTGCCTTCTTCATATTACTCCTCCGCAAAATCTAGTTCTAAGAATTTGCCGTCCTCTCCTAATTCTGCCTGTGGGAAAATCTCACAAACCGCCTTCATATAACGCTTATGCCCAGTCATTGAAGGTGAAAAATGCGTAAGCCAAAGCTTGCTTACTTTTGCATCTTTGGCAACCTTTGCTGCCTCGTAGAAAGTCATGTGCTTGTTTTGCTTTGCCTTGGCAAGCTTGTCTTCTTCTGCATACATGCCCTCGCAGATTAGCAAATCAGACTGATTAGCTGCCTCTACAAGGGATTTGGTTGGTCGTGTATCTGTACAATAAGTAACTTTGATACCCTTGCGCGCCTCACCCATTACCATGTCCGGTGTGTAAATCTTACCTTCAAACTCAACCTGACTTCCCTTTTGTAGTGGATTCCAAAGCTGAACAGGAAGTCCAAATGACTTGGCTGCTTCTACATCAAAGCGTCCCTTTCTAGGGATTTCGATTGTGTAGCCATAGCATAATACATTGTGGTTAACTTTGAAAGCATGGATATGAAAGCCAAGTATTTCAAAGGTTTCATCCGCGCCAGTCAGCTCGTGGAAATATATCTCAAAAGGAAGTTCTGGAGCGATAACTCTAAGGGAATTAACGACACGCTCTAACCCTTTTGGTCCTACAATTGTAATTGGTTCTGTTCTGTCCGAGTTGCCCATTGATAACAAGAATCCGGGCAGGCCGCTAACATGATCAGCATGATAGTGGGTAAGACATATAACAGATATTGGATTTGGTGAAAAGCCTGCTTCCCTAAGCGCAACCTGGGTGCCTTCACCACAATCTATCAGGAGCCCCTCCCCGTTGAACCTAAACAAACACGAGGTGAGCCACCTATTTGGAAGCGGCATCATTCCAGCCGTTCCCAATAAACAAACATCTAACATTTATGTATCCTTTCTAATAGAAAGCTTTAAACAATTTCATAGCTCATGCAGATTGCATCTTCCACTGGTTCGCTGTAAAAATATTTGCGAACGCCAATCTGCTCGAAATCCATTGATTCGTATAATAATCTAGCAGGTGTATTTGTTTCTCGCACCTCTAAGAAAACCTTTTCAACACCAAGCTCCTTGAGTTCCTCAAGAGATTGCTCTAGCAAGGCACGCCCTATACCCTGACCGCGATATTCTTCTGAGATAACTATATCAGGAAGCTCTGCCTCTGGAAGCGTGAGATAAAAAACAGCATAGCCTGCCATCTCGCTTTCATACAGAACCAGATTTACAAAAGCGTGATCTGATTCGATTGCTTCAATGAATGAATTTCTAGACCAAGGAGTGCTCATTGACGCTCTCTCAATCTCAACTATTCTATCTAAGTCTTTTATATTTGCATGTACAAATTCTAGACTCATTAAGACTTTCCTTCCTTTTCCATACGCTCGCGTTCTGCCTGGGATAGCCTCAGATATTCTGGTCTGTGATCTGCTGCAGGCTCACAATCCCCATTTGCGTAGTAGATTGAACCCAGCGTAGCCACGGATGCAGCGTGCTGACGATTCAAGTGTGCTGGCGCAAATCTGTATGGAACTTTTATTAGTTCTGCTATCTTATCTTTGAAGACCGGCACACCGTCACCTAAAAATGTGACATCAGAACCGATTTTGTTAATCTCTTCTGCAATCTGCGAAAAATCTAATGCACATTGTTCTTTGACAACTTGGAACTGCCCATCATCAGTGAATCGATACAAGCCTGTGTATACTTGTCCGCGTCTTGCATCTAGAATAGGGCAAATAACGCCTGAATTGCCCCACATATTGAATGCCAAGGCATCTACTGTGGGTACAGAAACTAGTGGACAACCCAATGATAGGCCAAGCCCTTTTGCTGTGGCAGATGCGATGCGAAGTCCCGTAAAGGAACCAGGTCCAGCCGCAACAGCTATAGCATCTATAGAGTTAAGGTCTAGCTCGACCATTTTTTGAACCTCATCTAGCATTGGAAGCAAGGTTTGAGAATGGGTCTTTTTGTAGCCTGTTGTATATTCAGCAATTAAGTTGTCATCTTCAACGACGGCCACCGAAGCAACCAAGCCTGAGCCATCTATTCCTAATATCTTCATATTACGCTAAATCTTTTCTACCGTAATCCTACGGTAATCAAATCCTTTTTCTAAATCTTTTTCGATTGTCACCCTAGTATAGTGTTCTGGCAAAATATCTTCGATTAGATTTGCCCACTCAATCAAGGAGACTCCATCACCGTAGACATAATCCTCGTAGCCGATTTCGTCCATCTCTTCAATATCGCCTATACGATATACATCGAAGTGGTAAAATGGCAGCCTGCCAGTATCGTACACTTGAACAATGGTAAAGGTTGGGCTGCAGATAGGTTCATCTATCTGAAGACCTGTTGCAAAGCCTTGGGTGAATACAGTCTTGCCAACACCTAAATCTCCGATTAATGTAAATACCTGCCCTGGCTCTGCCGCCTCTGCAAGCTTTTTGCCAAGAGCCTCTGTTTCTTCTGGTGAATTAGTTTCTATAATCTCTATCATTTGATTTGTAATTTGTAATCCTCTACGTGTGATTTAATAAATGAAACAACTGAATCGTATTGTTCTTCAATAGAGTCAACAGGAATAATATACGCATTTATTCGGTTGCTGTAAATAAGTAAATATCCCTTCCATAAACAAACCTTGTAAATATATTCCCATGGAAGCTCTGCTGGCACGTCAGTTGTAGGTGAAGAAATAAAGATTCCGTCCTCTTTAAATTCGTAGGAAAGTGGATACTGAAATACCTCTTGAGTCATGGTGTTTTTGACTCTAAGCTTAAGCGACATTGGTAGATAAACCATAATAACAAATGCGAAAACCGGATATGCAACTTTATATCCAGCAGATAAAGAAGGGAATCTAATTATCCAAATCGCAATCAATAATATAAATAGCACCACAGAAAAAACTCCCTGACTGGATGTGTATGCATGATGCAAATTGTATTTATACAAATCTTTCTCGGTAATCTTAACATCAAACTTTATGCTGTCCATTAATTCTCGTCTCCTTGTTTTTATTAATTTTACCATTAAATTGTGCATAAAAAAAGAGTGAGTCGAAACCCCTAACGACTCACTCAAAATCCATTTCTCCTAAAAAGCAAACTCACAATTACTTTTTACTACTAAAGCGAGTATATGGCTAATTATGGCGATTGTCAACGTTTTATACCCCTACTGAGTACTATTTGTTAAGATAGCACAAATTGAAGGTTCTGAAACTTATGTATTTACGAAAACCTTTAAGTAGTTTTCTTGCCTAATTTCATGGTTAGAGCGATGCGTCCCTTCTTTTCATCAACAGATATTACCTGAACGTCCACTATGTCACCGACAGACACCACCTCTAGCGGATGCTTGATGTAACGGTCTGTCATCTGGGATATGTGAACCAATCCGTCTTGATGTACCCCTATATCGATGAATGCTCCAAAGTCAATAACGTTTCTAACTGTACCTTTCAGCTCCATTCCCGGTTTAAGGTCTTTCATCTCTAGCACGTCACTCTTTAGTATTGGTTTTGGCATATCCTCGCGGGGATCTCTGCCCGGCTTTTCTAGCTCCTTGATGATATCCTCCAAGGTCATCTCACCAACACCTAGCTCTGTGGATAAAGCCTTGATGTCTTTAATGCTCTTGTGGATTTCTTTTAATGTGCCAGCTGCAATATCCTTGGTATCAAAACCTAGCTTTTCAAGTAGAGACTTTGCGGCATCGTAGCTCTCCGGATGAACTGCTGTAGCATCCAGAGGATTCTTGCCTCCTGTGATTCTCATAAAACCTGCACACTGCTCAAATGCCTTAGGCCCAAGCTTAGGAACTTTTTTAAGCTCGGCGCGAGAATTGAATCTGCCATTTTCCTCACGATAAGTAACGATATTTTTGGCGAGCGTTTTGTTGATACCTGATACATACTCAAGAAGAGATGCTGATGCAGTATTTAAATCAACACCTACTGCATTAACGCAGGTTTCTACTACGCCTGCCAAGGTTTCGTCTAGCTTCTTTTGGTTCATGTCGTGCTGATACTGGCCGACTCCAACGGATTTTGGATCAATCTTTACAAGCTCTGCTAGTGGATCTTGAAGACGACGAGCCATCGAAGTTGCCGAGCGCTGGCCTACATCAAAGTTAGGGAATTCTTCTGTTGCTAGCTTGCTCGCTGAATAAACAGATGCTCCCGCTTCATTTACAATGATATATTCCACCTTTTCAGGTATTTCTTTTAACATCTCTACGATAATCTGCTCGGATTCGCGACTAGCAGTACCATTGCCGAGTGAGATTAACGATACATTATATTTTTTTATAAGATTTTTGATGACCTTTTTGGTTTCCTCAACCTTGTTTTGAGGTGCTGTTGGATACACAACCGTTGTATCTAAAACCTTTCCTGTAGCATCTACTACTGCAATCTTGCATCCTGTCCTGAAGGCTGGATCCCAACCAAGGACATTTCTGCCTGCTATTGGAGGCTGCATAAGAAGCTGAGTAAGATTCTTACCGAAAACCTTGATTGCTCCGTCCTCTGCCATTTCTGTAAGATTGTTTCTGATTTCGTTTTCAATTGATGGCGCAATAAGTCTTGTATATGCATCCTCGATAGTGGCAACAAGTGCATCGTTAGTGTTCTTGTTGTCTCGGCTGATTATTTTCTTTTGAAGATATGTGATGATGTCATCTACAGGTGCCTCGATTGAAACCTTAAGAATCTTTTCCTTTTCGCCTCGGTTGAGGGCAAGGATTCTGTGTCCTGGAAGCTTTGCGATAGCTTCATCATAATCGTAGTAATTTTCATATACAGACTCAGCCTCTGCATCCTTTGCCTTTGATATAATTCGTCCACTCTTGAAAGTCTTCTCACGAATCCAAGTTCGATAATTTGCATCGTCGGAAATGCTTTCTGCAATTATGTCGCAAGCTCCAGCGATTGCATCCTCGGCTGAGTTTACTTCCTTTTCTGGATTGATAAAAGATTTGGCTTCGTCTGCAAGTGACTTATCAGTCATCTGAAGTATGATTATGTTTGCAAGAGGCTCTAAACCCTTTTCCTTGGCGATGGTTGCACGAGTGCGTCGCTTTGGACGATATGGTCTGTATAAATCGTCAACTGCCACCTGTGTTGTTGCCTCTAGAATTGCTTTTTTTAGCTCTTCAGTCAAAAGTCCCTGCTCTTCAATTGAAGCAAGACAGGTTGCTTTCTTATCTTCAAGATTTCGTAAATACGTTAATCTTTCAGAAAGGGCACGAAGCTGTTCGTCGTTGAGTCCGCCAGTAGCTTCCTTTCTGTATCGTGAAATAAATGGGACTGTGTTGCCCTCATCCAACAATTTGATTGCCGAATCTACCTGTACTGGACGAACCTGTAGCTCTTCAGCAATTTGTCTAGTAATATCCATGTTGTAAAACTCCTAACTTATATTTTATCGCTTGGCACGATGATAAACACTTTTTAAATTTTTATTTATGACTTATTTTACATCAGTCTCTTTATACGGCTGGACAGTTCTCTTACTAATAATGATAGTGCCCAAGTTATAAGGATACATGCTAATAACAAGGTGAAAATATCACGGTGGTTGTATTCTGCCACTGACATATGTGAGTAGAATAAAATCATTATCCTGTGGTGGAGCAAAATTACAAACCAGCTGATTCCTGATATATATGTTATCAACCTATAGCCGCGTTTTTCTGGAGAGATATCCACATCTCTTAATGCTATCAACATTGTCATGCTGATGGCAAAGTAAATAAGCTCGTTTTGCTCTTGGGTAAGCTTTAAAAACTCTAGGCTTGGAACGAAGCCTATCAAGCAAAAATATACGAATATTATAACTGATAGCACTGCGCAGGTAATGCGAAGCTTTCCATTAATCTTGTCATCAGATAGCTGAACCTGCAAAAACATTCCGATGTAGAAATACACGATGATAAAAAGAGGGTTCATCAACTGAGTAAATGAGAATGGATTATAAACTAATAACGTAAATACGTACCACCCCAAAAGGACTATCAATGTTATGTACTTGAATTTCTTGAGTAGTTTGGCTAACAAAGGGAACAGTAGATAGCAAACCACGATGCATCCCATAAACCATTCACCTATCAGATAAAAGTCAGCGCACACCAGCTGTGCTACGCCGTCTACACCTGCAATTGTAAGTAGGAATCTGCTGAGAGGAAGTGTACGTCCTATCACCTCGTTGTTCACCAGAAAACAAATTACAAACATAAGTGTATAGGCAACATAAAAAGGAATGAATAATCCTTTAAATCTTCTTTTGTAATATTGTCCTAGGGAAAGCTCATCTTCATGATTGTACATGAGAGCATAGCCAGATATTACAAATAAGAACAGACTGGCTGGCCTCGCCAAGATATTAAAAAAATAGTTATAGCCAAACATGGCGCCATCGGTGCCTTGGGCTGTAACTATATATTCCACAAAGAAATGGTATAAAAAAACAAAGATTACACCTATATCACGAAGGATATCTAGACCTATGATTCTTTTTTTCATAAAACTCTCCTATGCTATATATGTAAGTAAGAAGGACGTGTGTGATATTGTTTTTACTCACATAATAAAATTCTCTATTAGTATAGGAGATAATAGGGGACAAATGCAAGAAGAACCCCTCATCAGTCTGCTTCGATGTTTCGGGTGGCGACAACGTCGACCCCGGTGCCGCAAACATTTTTAACTACTATATCGCCTATACGGATTGGAGCATTCACAACTGCTGCATCGATTTCCTTCATAACGTCAGCAATTTTGTCTTTTGGAATATTAGCTTTGGTTTTGACTGATACTCGAGGTTTGTCGCCCCCAAGTACAACAGCCGTCGATGTGACTGTCCTCTCAGGATGAGTGACTTCGTTTCTCGCATAGTTTTCACCAATCTTGCAGGTGTTGCCAGTGATGGATTTCACATCTTGTCCCTCTAGCTCCACTGTTATTTGGCAACCCATTGGGCAGCCTATACATGTCAATTCTCTTTTTTCCATTCTATACGACCCCTATACATTTTAATAATCGAATAAAAACTTTCCATTTAGTGTTTTAGGATTATTCAAATACCTTTATTCTGATTCAATCTTTACGGTTATTTTCTTTAAGCCAGGTTTTTCAGTCAATTTGTTTTTGAGCAAGATAACCTGCTCCATCTCCCCCGGTGCCATGATGCGTTTTTTATTGTGCATCACTCGTTCATCATCAAAATAAACGCTGACAAAGGAATCCTTGTAAACAGCGCCAACCCTAAAGCGAAGGGTGAGCTTGTCATCCATTCTGTCAATGTTTATTGTCGATGGTACTGTGTATCTTGCGCCGTCTGTGGCAGTAATTTCAATATCTGACTTAGCATCTGAAAGCTGCCCTTTGACATATTTTGCAGCGTTTTCGCCAGCACGAGCTGCTTCCTCTGAAACGTAGTCTACAAGATCGTGAACGTGCAAAACATTTCCACAAGCAAACACTCCCGGAATATTTGTCTCTAATGATTCATTTACGATTGGACCGCTTGTAATCGGGCTCATCTCTACACCGGCATTTCTTGAAAGCTCGTTTTCTGGAATAAGTCCGCATGATAAAAGCAAGGTATCACAGGTGTATCTTTCTTCTGTTCCAGGAATTGGCTTGCTCTTTTCATCAACTGCTGCGATGGTTACGGCAGTAAGATGGTCTTTACCCTCTATGTCCACTACGGTATGGGAAAGTTTAAGAGGTATGCCAAAATCATCTAGGCACTGGACAATGTTTCGCTTTAATCCGCCAGAATATGGCATCAGCTCTGCCACCACTTTGACCTTGGCACCTTCTAGTGTCATACGACGAGCCATAATTAGACCTATATCGCCTGAGCCCAATATAACAACCTCTCGTCCAGGCATGTATCCCTCAATATTGACTAGACGCTGCGCTGTGCCAGCTGAAAATATTCCAGCAGGTCTAAAGCCAGGAATGTTTAATGCTCCTCTTGGACGCTCACGACATCCCATTGCTAGAATGACTGCCCCCGCTTGGATTTGATACATCCCATCTTCTCGGCTCATAGCTGTCACAACTCTATCCGCAGAAATATCCATTACCATTGTGTTTAGCCGATATTCAATCTTTGCTTCAAGAACCTTTTCGATAAATCGATAGGCGTACTCTGGCCCTGTCAATTCTTCCTTGAAGGTGTGGAGGCCAAAACCATTGTGTATACACTGATTTAGGATTCCCCCAAGCTCCTTATCTCTTTCTAAGATGAGGATTTTATCTATGCCCGCATCTCTGGCTGCAACAGCTGCTGCAAGACCAGCCGGTCCTCCGCCAACGATGACAATATCATAATTTAACATTAACACTCGCCCCCCTTCTGATTCTTGGTGCGTTGAATGACGATATTTGATCGTCCACCGCATTTTGTGATTTCCTCGTACTTGAGACCGAGTTCTCTATGGAGGATTTCCATTGTCTTTGGGGAACAAAATCCAGCTTGACAGCGTCCCATTCCCGCGCGAGTTCTCCTCTTGACCCCATCTAGGGATCTAGCTCCCAAAGGTCTATGGATTGAGTCGATAATTTCTCCCTCGGAGATTGATTCGCAGCGGCAGATAATGTTACCATACGCTGGATTTTTCTTGATTAAATCGTTTCTATCTTCAATAGATAAGTCTGATGGATTTAAGATATCCTTTCTTTTTCCTATCCAATTGGATTTGGCCTTCAGTCCCATCATATCCTTTAATATGCCTGCTACCATCTCACCAATAGCGGGACTAGAAGTAAGACCTGGAGATTCTATAGCGGCACAATCAATGAAATTCTTGGCACCCTTTACCTCTCCAATTATAAATTCATGGCGAGGCTCATGCGCGCGAAGTCCCGCAAAGGATGTGATAACCTTTCGCATAGGCAGATTCTTAACATGGTCGTTAGCCTTTGCTATCAAATCATTGATTCCATCCGCTGTAGTGTTGACACCTTCGTAATCATCTATGTCTTCGGCCGTTGGTCCTACCAAAAGATTGCCATGAACTGTAGGCGTTACAAGCACCCCTTTGCCAAGGCTAGTTGGCTGCGGGAAGATTGTATGACTGACGTGATTACCAGCCTCTTTATCTAGCAGACAATAATCACCTCGCCTTGGTGTGATTTCGATTTTGTCATCGTCTTTACAGACCATGTTGTGGATTTGACCAGAGTAAACTCCTGCTGCATTTACAACATATCTAGAAACACATTCTCCATTGTTGGTACGAATATGCCATAAGTCATCTTCACCTTTTTTGATATCTTCTACCTTGGTATTGAATCTGAATTCTACGCCGTTTACATTTGCGTTCTCCGCCATTGCAATACAGAGCTTGAACGGACAAATGATTCCTGCCGTTGGAGCATATAAGACACCCTCAACATTGTCCGATAGATTTGGCTCCATCTTTAATGCTTCTTCGCGAGTAAGAATCTTGAGACCCTTTACTCCGTTTTGAATCCCTCTATCGTACAGGTCTTGCAAACCAGAAAGCTCTTCCTTGTGGATGCATACAACCATAGAACCATTTCGTTTGAATGGAATATCTAAATCGCGGCAGAAATCATCCATCATCTCGTTGCCTCTGACATTTAGCTTTGCCATCAAAGAACCTGCGGGCGCATCGTATCCCGCATGGACGATTCCTGAATTTGCCTTTGAAGTGCCCTCGCATACATCTTCGCATTTTTCTAGAACACAAACATTCGCTTCGTAACGAGATAGTTCTCTTGCGATTGCGGCTCCTGAAACTCCTGCCCCTATAATAATGACATCATATATCATATTCTTCTCCTGCCCCTCATTTAAAATAGTATTAAATAGATATACTTATTCTATCCCCTTTTTATGTTCAAGCTGTGAGCCAGTTAATCTTTTGCCCATCCTCTTGTTGAAGCAACGGCTTTTGCCCACCCCTTCAGGCTCGCCGTTCTTTCCTCATCGGACATCTCTGGAACAAACTCTTTATCTACTGACCAGTTCTTGATGACATCCTCTTTGTTCTTCCAATATCCTACTGCGAGCCCCGCTAAGTAAGCCGCCCCCATTGCAGTCGTCTCTACGCAGCTCGGACGCAGAACATTGGTATTGATAATATCTGATTGAAATTGCATCAAGAAATTGTTGTTGGAAGCTCCTCCATCAACCTTTAACGATGTAAGATGCTTGCCTGAATCAAGCTCCATGGCGTGAAGTACATCGTAGGTCTGATAAGCCAGCGATTCTAACGTTGCCCTGATGATATGATATTTATTAACACCACGAGTGAGTCCTGTAATTGCGCCTCTTGCGTATGGATCCCAGTATGGTGCTCCAAGACCTGTAAACGCAGGCACAACGTAGCAACCATTTGTATCCTTTACTCGTGTTGCAAAGTATTCTGAATCTGGAGATGAATCAACAATCTTAAGCTCATCTCTAAGCCATTGGATTGCAGCACCGGCAACATAAACCGAACCCTCAAGGGCGTATGTAACTTTGCCGTCCAATCCCCAAGCGATTGTTGTAAGCAAATCGTTTTTAGAAAAGATTGGCTTTTCCCCAGTATTCATGAGCATAAAGCATCCGGTACCATATGTATTCTTGGCATCTCCTTCACCGAAGCAGGTCTGTCCAAACAAAGCTGCCTGCTGATCGCCTGCTGCTCCGGAAATACGTATTGCTCCTCCGAAAAACTCTGGGTCAGATTCGCCGTAGATGCAACTAGATGGCTTTGCTTCTGGCAGCATACTCTTTGGTATATCCAGAATCTGACACAGCTCATCATCCCACTCTAGTGTATTGATATTAAACAGTAAGGTGCGGCTTGCGTTAGAGTAATCAGTCACGTGCACCTTGCCCTTTGTAAGCTTGTAGATTAGCCAAGAATCTACTGTACCAAAACAGAGCTCACCTTTTTCTGCTCGCTCCCTTGCCCCCTCTACGTTATCTAGAATCCATCGGATTTTTGTACCAGAAAAATATGGATCAAATTTAAGACCTGTCTTGCTTTGGAACTTCTCAACAATCCCTGGTATCTTGCCCTTCATCTGCTCCGCAAAATCTGCCGTACGTCTACACTGCCAAACAATAGCATGGCTGATAGGCTGACCAGTTGCCCTGTCCCAAACAATTACCGTCTCTCGTTGATTCGTAATTCCGATTGCGGTAATATCTGCGGCAGTCGCTCCCACCTGCTTCATGGCAAGTCTTGCAACAGAAAGCTGAGTCTGCCAGATTTCGTTTGCATCGTGCTCTACCCAGCCCGGCTGCGGGAAGTACTGGGTAAACTCCTTTTGAGCCACCGAGCACATCTGCCCCTTCTCATTAAATAGAATGCACCTATTACTTGTTGTCCCCGAATCAAGGGCCATAACATATTTCGCCATAGTTCCCTCTCCTTATCATCTATATAACTATATTTTACAACACCTAACATATATATGCAGTATTTATATATTTTTCATATAAAAAATATATAAAATATATAAAATGTATAAACTTTCATAATAATGGAAAAATCCTTTTCTTTTTTTTTGATATATTAATGTAGCTATTTTCCAAGTATTCTGAAATGAAATGAGGTGTATTATATGGGATATCATAATGATTTGTATTGGAATATTAATAGTCAGCTGAAAAGCAAAATAATTCCGATTCGTGAATATTTAAATGAATTTAAAGTTCAGTTTAATGAGCATGATGGAATAACACCTGAGAACTATAACTTGTATCGAAGCGTGCTCAGTTTCCAAAATCAATTTGAAAAATTGGTTGATGTTTACGAATCAAATATGGGACCCGCTTTGCAATACTATTCTTTTAAGCGCGATGGAGAAAAGAGTTTTAGGAAGCGACTAGTTTATGCTAAATCGACACAGCAAATAAACAGTTTTATTAATGAATTTCACGACGTACTAAAAGATATTAATAAGCGGCAATATAAAGAATTATTCTACCCCGGCGAGGCAAACACAAAAAAAGAAAATCAGAAAAAATTGAATGACATAAAAAGGAATATTGAGAAATATTCGTTTAAAATCATTGCTCTTGCAAAGCATGCTCAAGATGATTTTAAAAAAATTACTACTAAAAATCCTATAGCTAAGGAACAATTTGAAAAATTTGAAAGAGCAAAAAAGTATGTAGATATTCTTGAAGAGAATAACGAAATTCTAAAAAATTTTATTGCTCGACTCAATAATGATCAAAATAGTATTTATAATTTGTTAGCAGATTTCAGAAAAGCTAAACAAACCAATTTGATAAAAGATTCGCAAAGCTATTATATTAATTGGTTCAATACAAATAATATAAAATTAAATAACGCTATAAGTATAATTAATAATAATCAGCAGTTGATTAACTCTCTTAGAAATAATGAAGATCTTTCGAATGATTATTATTCTTATATTGATAGTATAGTTAATCAAAATACACTACTTCCAGACGAACAATTTACACAAAAAAGAGAAGCTTTATATTTACAAGGCTACCCAGAAGACAGGTTTGAAGCAGGTAAAAAAGCGCATTTTACTATTGATGATGAGAATTTTCCTGGTCATAATGCTTTTTTAGACAATTATATATATGAAGAAGGAAAAAAAGAAAAAAAAGGAAAAAGTACTTCAAAAGATGATAATAATAAACAGGCTTCTCCGACGCGAAAAAATAAAGTACTTAAAAAATATTTGGCAAAAAATCAGTTGAATAGCTTGCACAACGATCTATTCAAAGAATTGGCAACGAATAATAAGTGGGAGGAGAAACTCGGTGAAACAGTAATTAAAAATGCCCGCAGACAATTCAAAGCAAATTACGACGAGCGTGCAGAATTAAAAAAATACGATATTGAACAATGGTTAGATAACCAAAAAAGGGATTTAATCTTAACGGGTAAGACAATTGAAGACAAGGTAACGAAAGATTCAGTTATATACCAAGAGTTGAATATGCCTGAAGATGTGATTAAATTCCAAATGGCAAATAAGACCAATATAGAGGCTCAAAAAAAATACTTGGATTCGACCAATGATTTCCAAAAGTCTATAAAGGAAGATGATAGATATTATATAGATGCTCTAGAAGCTAATAATAAAAAAAGAGATGAATATATTGAGGCTTTAAATAAAGAAATAGGAGAATTACGCGCATCTATAGAAATGACTAATATTTACATAAAGGGTGAAAACGAGATTATCTCTGAGCTTAAACAAGATATTCTAGATAGATATAAAATTAAAAAAACCGTTCGTTCAAAACAAAAATTTAACAATAGCATAATTGAACAGCTAAGAAATGAAAATCCGTTGACTGATGTACAAATTAGTCATATATATAATGTGGCAGATGATACGATGAAATTGACTAATATAATAAATAACATAAATAAGCAAGAAGGTCTTATCAGTAATATTAATAGAAAAAAAATTACGTCATTCCTTAAAAATCCAACATATGCTTCAGGAGAATCATTCGCCGCAAGATCCATTTGCACGAGCACACCGCAAGAAAATATAACGCAAAATAATAATGAAATAATTAAAGGAACACATTCACACAAACAATAAAACGCGTATAGCTGGAGATTTTAATACTAATTCATAACTTAAACTACGTCTAGATTTTGAAAAGCCAGTGACTCTTACTATTAAATAATAGAATCACTGGCTTTTTTAATAATTTAGATGAATTTATTTCTGGGCTTCCATGATTGCATTGAACAAGTCATCGTACTCTTCAAATGCTGGGTACTGTGGATAGTCCTTTTTGATTGCGTCTGTGCTCCTGAAAAGGAAGCCAGCCTTTGATGCCTCAATCATTGCGAGGTCGTTGAAGCTGTCGCCGCTTGCGATTGTCTCGAAGCCACAAGACTGAAGTGCTCTGACTGTTGTGAGCTTGCTCTTGTCACAGCGCATCTTGTAGCCTGTAATTTCTCCATTGTCGGCAACCACTAATTCGTTGCAGAAGATTGTTGGCATACCAAGCTTTGCCATAAGAGGGCCCGCGAACTGTGAGAATGTATCACTGATGATGATAACCTGTCCGTTGGCTCTGAGTTTATCTAAAAATTCTTTAGCTCCTGGTAGTGGATCGATTGTTGCGATTGTATCTTGGATTTCTTTGAGCCCAAGACCGTGTTCCTTTAAAATGTTTATTCTGTATTGCATGAGTTTGTCATAGTCTGGCTCGTCTCTTGTTGTCTTTTCAAGCTCAGGGATTCCTGTAGCCTTTGCAAATGCAATCCAAATTTCTGGTACTAATACACCTTCTAGGTCTAAGCAAGTAACGTACATAAATAACATATCTCCTTCGTATAACTAACTATATAAATGAGTTTATTTAAAACTCATTAAAAAAATCTGATAACAGAAATGATGCCACCAAGAGCTGTTTTTCTCTCGTTGAATTCTGATTCTGTCATCTCTTCTGTAATAAATCCAACCTCTTCGTCTAAATCTAATGTGGAATATTCAACCTCACCAAATTCGTTTTCAATATTTGACTGAAGAGCGGATGTTCTAACAAAGTATTTAAATTTCTGTTCAGAAGGGTTAGCTAATGTAAGTTTTTCATCAGCCCAACCAATCTTGACAGCTCTCTCAGTATTTCTTGCCAAGAATACCATATCGCCAACAACAGCTGAAGCTGTAGGAAGAGCGCCTGCGCCTGCACCGTAGTACATAGACTCGCCAAGCATGTTGCCTCTAACAGCAACTGCATTCATAACGCCTGAAACGTGATAAAGCATCTGTTCTGGCTTAACTAAGTATGGAGCGACGCGACAGCTGTATGTATTGCCGCACTTGATGCTTCGTGCAATAAGCTTGATGCTATACCCCATAGCCTTTGCATATTTGAAATCTGTTGAAGATATCTTGCTGATACCCTCTGTTGGGATGTCGTTGAAATCAACATTCTTTCCAGAAATTAATGATGTAAGGATAGCGATTTTTCTGCAGCTATCGTGACCCTCAACATCGGCTGTTGGGTCCTTTTCTGCATATCCAAGTGACTGAGCTTCTGCAAGAATCTCGTCGTAGTCGCTTCCAAACTGTTCCATATTTGTAAGCATGTAGTTGGTTGTACCGTTGCAGATTGCATCGATTTCCTCGATTACATCACCAGTAAGACAAGCTGTGATTGTACGGATGATTGGAATACCTCCGCCTACTGCTGCCTCGAATACAAAGTTGGTATTGTGAGCTTCTGCGATTTGCATAAGCTCTGCGCCTTTGTCTGCTACAAGAGCTTTGTTTGAAGTAGTAACAGATTTGCCTGCTTCAAGCATAGCCTTTACAAATGTAAAAGCAGGCTCAACGCCCCCCATTGTCTCAACTACTATCTTAACCTCTTTGTCGTCGGCTATTGCCTTGTAGTCCTTAACAAAACAACTTTCATGTGGATCTCCTGGGAAATCTCTTAAATCCAGGATATATTTAATATCTAAAGATTCACCGAGTCTTTCTGTGATGATATCCTTGTTTGTGTCTAGTACTTTTGCTACACCGGAACCGATTGTTCCATAGCCCATGATTGCTACTTTCATTGTGTCACTCCCTTGCTAAAATTTTTACGTAGTGAATTCCATTTACAGTTTCAATTGCTGTGACCAAATCAGAAAAATCTCCTGAATCTTCAAGTACATCAACTGAAATGGTAAGCGTTGCGACACCGTTTACCGGGATACTTTGATGAATAGTAAGAATATTCACATTGAAGTGAGCCATCTCATCTAGAACCCTAGATAATATACCAGGCTCATCCTCTAGCTGAATAACCATGTTGATGGTCTTTCCTCTAGTATCCTCGTGAAAAGGAAAAATGTCATCCTTGTACTTGTAAAAGGAGCTACGGCTAATGCCTACTATTTCAGTAGCTTCTTGTACAGAACTACACTTACCTGTGTCAATAAGTTTTTTGGCTGCAACGACCTTAAGCAATACCTCCGGTACAGCCTTTTCTTTCAAAACAAAATAGGTAGTTTTCTCTGCCATAATTCCTCCAAGAGTGTCTTTAGCACAAAAACATTTGTACACGCTCAAAAGATAATACCATTAAATACCACCTATTTTCAAGTACTATTATTTATTTTTCCTTACTATTCATAGTTTCTTAGTAACTCGAAAAGCACCAGCCCCGGCCCGCCCTACTTGCAGCCCTAGGGGACCTGCTGACATAGCATAAGATTATGATTTTCTAAAAATGCTAATACCACCATCTCTATTCGTAGGTGTGCGTTCAACTATTTACAATTCTATCGAAAAATTTTGTCCCGGAACGGACATAAAATACACTTAAAAGAAATAGTTCCACAAAACTAGCTTAGTAGCAATTGC
>DBWZ01000093.1 GCA_002309345.1 Pseudobutyrivibrio sp. UBA1225 | reverse complement strand
GGATATCAAGATTCACGGTCTTACACGTCCAATTGTAGAGGGCGCTATCGCAAGATGCCGTGAGGCAAGATTCTTCATCATGGACAACTGCATGAGCAAAGCAATCGCTGAGCCACGTAAAGAAGTTGGAGAATTCGCTCCAAAGATTATTCAGCTTACAATCGATCCAGAGAAGATTGGTGATGTTGTTGGTCAGCGTGGCAAGACAATCAACGAAATCATCGCAAGATGCGATGTTAAAATCGATATCACTGACGAGGGCAACGTTTCTATCTGTGGTACAGATGCTGCCAAGATGGACGAGGCTAAGAGAATGATTGAGATTATTACTACAGACTTCGAGAAGGATCAGATCCTTACAGGTAAGGTAGTTAGCATCAAGGAATTCGGTGCATTTATCGAGTTCGCTCCTGGCAAGGAAGGAATGGTACACATTTCTAAGATTGCTAAAGAGAGAATCGACAGAGTCGAGGATGTTCTTACACTCGGCGATACTGTTAAGGTTGTATGCCTTGGCAAAGACAAGATGGGACGCATCAGCTTCTCAATCAAGGATGCTAAATAAGCTAAACTAGATTTATTAGTGCGCCTGGCATTTTAGTCAGGCGCATTATTTCGTTTTCCTATACCAATTTTTGGAGAAAATACTATGTTACTAAACGTTTCTCATATATATAAATCCTTTGGAGAGGATGCCATAATTAAAGATGCTACTTTTGCGGTGGACGAAGGTTCCAAGGTGGCCATCGTTGGAAACAACGGTACTGGTAAATCAACCTTGCTCAAAATTATTATTGGCCAGTTGTCTGCCGATGAAGGAGAGGTAACTCTTAAAAAGGACGCTACCTTTGGTTATTTGGCTCAATATCAAGAGGATTCCTTTGGCAGCAACATTTTAGATACAGTACTTTCTGCTCGAGAAGATTTGCTATCTATGGAGCAAAAGCTTGCTGATATGGAAACTCAGATGGGACAGTTAGATTCATCAGAAATGTCATCCTTTATGGAAGCATATCACAAGCTACAGCATCAGTTTGATATGCTGGGTGGTTACACCTTCAGATCAGAAGCTATAGGCATTTTAAAGGGGCTTGGATTTGAAGGAGAAGATTTAAATAAGAGCATGAGCGAGTTATCAGGTGGACAAAAGACCCGAGTATCACTTGGTAGACTTCTTGCATCTGCACCAGATCTGCTACTTTTAGATGAGCCTATCAACCATTTGGATTTAAATTCTATAATGTGGTTAGAAGGATATTTGGCTGCGTATAAGGGTGCTGTTATCATCGTTGCCCACGACAGATATTTCCTCGATAAAATAGCTGACCATGTGGTTGATTTATCCTATGGCAGAACCTCTGTCTACAAAGGTAACTATACAGAGTTTGTTGCTCAAAAAGAGCTATTTCAGCTTTCTTATGAACGCAGCTATGAAAAGCAGCAGGCTGAAATAGCCCATCAAAAGGCCGTTATCGAAAAGCTCCAATCCTACAATAGAGAGAAATCTATCAAGAGGGCAGAAAGTCGTAAAAAGCTCTTAGATAAAATGGACGTGATGGATGCACCAGACAAGGATGCACCTAAAATGCGTCTTACTTTAGAGATAGAAAAGGAAAGCGGCAAGGATGTTTTGGAATTTTCTCATGTGACAAAGCATTATGATGATAAGTTGATTTTTTCAGACCTTTCATTCGATGTACACAAGGGCGATAGAATTGCTATTTTAGGCGACAATGGTACAGGTAAAACAACCATCCTAAAGTGCATCAACAATCTCATTGATTTTGAATCAGGTGAGATTAGATTTGGCGCCAATGTTACTGTTGGTTATTATGACCAGGAGCAGCAAGGTCTTACAGAGACCAACACGATTTTTTCTGAGCTTCATGATGCTTATCCGTTTTTGACTGAAACAAAGGTTAGGAACACTTTGGCCGCATTCATGTTTACAGAGGATGATGTCTATAAACGTATAAGCGAATTATCAGGTGGTGAGAGAGGTCGTGTATCCCTTGCCAAGCTTATGCTATCTAAATCCAATTTCCTCATCCTTGATGAGCCTACCAACCACTTGGATATGGATTCTAAGCAGATGCTTGAGGAGGCCTTGAATGACTACGATGGAACCTTGCTTTATGTAAGTCATGACAGATATTTTGTCAACAAGACAGCAAACATAATTCTAGAGTTATCAGATAGTGGATTTACAAAATATCTAGGTAACTATGATGATTACATTGCTAAAAAGGAGCAGCTCTATGGAAATACCGATGCTGCCACCTCTGCTTCAAACGCAGAGGCACCTACAGCTGCAAAGCTTGACTACAAAGAACAAAAAAGAATCGAAGCCGAAAAGCGTAAGATACAAAATAGAATTTTAAAAATAGAAGAAGAAATTGAATCACTTGAATCAAAGAAAAGCGCTATTGATGAAGAATTTGTTCTCCCTGAAAACGCTTCAAATTCCGCCAAGCTTAATGAGTTATACGCCAAACAGCAAGAGATAGAGAAGAAGCTTGGTCAACTATACGATGAGTGGGAAGAGTTGAGCAGCACAATATAGAGTTATTCGTAATACAACTTGATTGTTAAATCCTTGACAAACTTTTACTCGGATTCTATAATTAGTGTAAAGTATTTTTTAGGAGGCGTTTTTATTTTGGATAAACAGATTTCGCAGGCAGTTATCAGAAGACTACCTCGTTATTATAGATACCTTGGGGAGCTTTTAGATGATGGAGTTGAGCGTATTTCGTCCAATGATTTAAGCAAGAGAATGCACGTTACAGCTTCTCAAATCCGCCAGGATCTTAATAACTTTGGCGGTTTTGGACAACAGGGCTACGGTTACAACGTTGCATATCTTCACGACGAGATAGGCAAGATATTAGGCGTTAATGACACACATAATGTCATTGTCATAGGTGCCGGAAATCTTGGCCAAGCCATCGCAGGTTATGTTAAGTTTGAGCGAGTAGGATTTAAAATAATTGGTTTATTTGATGTAAATCCAGAGCTTAAAGGTAAGATGGTCAGAGATCTTCCGGTTAAGATGCTTGACGAGTTGCCGGATTTCATTAAAAATAATGATGTAGAGATTGCTGCGCTTACACTTCCAAAGTCAAATGCTAAGGCTACAGCACTAAAGCTTGTTTCCCTTGGTGTTCATGCAATTTGGAATTTTGCCCATGTTGATTTGGACGATATTCCAGATGTTGTCATTGAAAATGTACATCTTTCGGATAGTTTAATGCAGTTATCATACAATATTACTCAACATAAAAAGTAGGTGAGCCTATGGGGGAACGAGATTTTTTAACAGCTATTTCCAAGATAAAGATACCAATGCTTATTTTGGATCAAAAATGGCACAGATTGTTTGCGCTTGGGGGCAAGCCAGATAGTGTCAAAACACTTGAAACTAAAGAGAGTGATTTGCTAAAGCGCGAGGCAGAGCTCAAAAAAGAGATTAAAGATCTTAAGCGTGTCAAAGAAAACCTTATGTCGTCTGTCATGTCAAACATGGAAGGCACATCAGATTTGGTTTCCAAAAAGCTTGATGACGACAAGCGTTTATTAGAAGAATGTAAAGAACGTATTGCGGCTGCTGAGGATGAGATCAAGGACATTCCAAACGAAATCACTGAAACCAACAAAGAGCTTATGATTGCATCTATGGATTATTGCTATGACAAGCTTCGTACCAATTCCACAGAGGCAGAGGAAATCACAAACTGGATTAAGGATGTTCGTGTTCAACTCAAGAAAAACGTTATTCGCAAACGTAACAGAGAGATAAACAACAAAGAGATTTATTCATATATGCATGATGTTTTTGGTATGGAAGTTCTCAATCTCTTTGATATGCAAAACGGAGATTTCTACATTGGTATAGCCGATGACAAGGCAGATGAAAATGCCTCTTCAAGCAAATCAGCATCGGAAGAAGTTGCTGAAATCACGAATGTGGATTTAGAAGATGTAGATTTGGATGCAGTGGCAAAAGAAACCAAAGATGATGAGGCAGAATCTGACGATGCGCCAGTTGAAACTTCAGCAGAAGAATAATTTACGAAAATCAAGACTAAGCTATTAAGTTTAGTCTTTTTTCTTTAGTTATGGTAAAATAATATTTGGGAAATCCTGAGAATATATTCGATGGATGTTTTTGTTTTATAAAGTTGTATTTACGAAAGGAGCTTTTATGGAGGACGGGTCGAATCCCTATATTTTTATTATTATTTTAGCAGTACTAGCTATAGTTGAATTAATAGGATTAATTGTTTTATATCGACGTTCTAAGCAGGAAAATGTTACCGAGGAAGATGTTATTTCCCTTGTTAACGAAGGCCATGAGGATGGCAATATTTTGGCATCTGAGGCTGTTATGATTCAAAATATCTTTGAGTTTTCAGATACAGACGTAAAAGATATCATGACTCATCGCAAAAATATCGTCGCTATTGATGGTGATTGGACATTGCGACAGGCAATTGAATTTATCAACGACAACAATGTGAGTCGTTATCCTGTTTACATCGAAGAATTAGACAATATTATTGGCATCCTTCACATAAAAGATATATTGACATACTACGACAAGGATATAGACAAGGTCCTAGTCAAGGATCTCGAGGATCTTTTATCTGTTGCAGAGTTTGTCCCAGAAACCCACGGCATCAATACCTTGTTTGCCAAGATGCAGACAAAAAAGCGCCATATGGTCATTGTTATGGATGAATATGGACAGGTTTCAGGACTCCTTTCTTTAGAAGATATATTAGAAGAAATCGTTGGAAACATCGAGGATGAACACGACGAAGAGGATTCTTCAATCGAGATTCGCGCCGATCATTCATTTATTATGGATGGCAGCACCACATTAGAGGATGTTGAAGAAATCATAGGCACCAAGCTGTCCGACGATTTTGAAACCTTAAATGGATATCTGATATCTCTGTATGGCAAGATTCCAGAGGAGGGCAAAGCCTTCACTTTAGAGGATGACAACTTTATATATTATGTTAAAAATGTCTCAGAAAAAGTCATTGGAGAGGTTTTTGTTAGGCGGAAAAGCCACGTTGAATAACACCTCATGATTTGATATAATTTCTTGAGATTTAAATTAGAAAAGAGGTAATTAAATATATGTCAGGACATTCAAAATTTGCGAATATTAAGCACAAAAAAGAAAAGAATGATGCTGCAAAAGGAAAAATCTTTACAATAATTGGTCGTGAGATTGCCGTTGCTGTTAAGGAGGGCGGTCCAGATCCTAACAATAACGCAAAGCTTCGTGATGTTATCGCCAAAGCAAAGTCAAACAATGTACCTAATTCTACAATTGAAAATGGTATCAAAAAAGCAGCTGGTAACTCAGATGCAGTTAATTTTGAGGCAGTTTCATATGAGGGCTATGGTCCTAACGGTACAGCTATCATCGTTGATTGCCTTACAGACAATCGTAATCGTACAGCAGCCAACGTTCGTTCAGCATTTACAAAGGGCGGCGGAAGCATCGGCACACCTGGTTGCGTGTCCTTTATGTTTGACAACAAGGGACAGATCATCATCTCCAAAGAGGAATGCACTATGGAAGCTGACGACCTTATGATGATTGCTCTTGATGCCGGCGCAGAAGATTTCCAAGAGGAAGATGATTGCTTTGAAATTTACACAGCACCAGAAGATTTCTCAGCTGTTAGAGAGGCGCTCGAGGGAGAAAACATCCCGATGGCAGATGCTGAGGTAACAATGATTCCTCAGACTTATGTTGAACTCACAGACGAGCAGGATCTTTACAAAATCAACAAGATTCTTGATCTTCTAGATGAGGATGATGACGTTCAAAACGTATACCATAACTGGTCAGAATAGATTTTCTTGCAATACATTAAATGCTAATTGCGGGGTAGACAATCAATGAACAAAATACTATTTGCATCAAGCGAGTGTGTTCCGTTTGTCAAGACTGGAGGATTAGCAGATGTCTGCGGTGCTCTACCAAAGGAGTTCAACAAAGAGTACTTCGACGTCAGAGTTGTCTTGCCTTACTACACATTCATTCCTGAAAAGTACAAGAAGGACTTCAAATATTTAACAAGCTTTCAGATGAATATGGGACCACTTGTTGGAACCAAATATGTTGGCGTTTTTGAATATGAATATGAGGGTGTTACCTTCTATTTCATAGACAATCACGATTATTTTGACTGTTTCTATCCATATTCTGAAGATAGATGGGATTTAGAAAAATTCATTTATTTTGATAAGGCTGTTCTTTCAATGCTTCCACTTGTTGGATTTCAGCCAAATCTTATTCATTGTCACGATTGGCAGACTGGATTTATTCCAGTCTACCTCAAGAATGATTTCCAAGGAGATCAGTTTTTCTGGGGTATGAAGTCGGTTATTACAATCCACAATCTTAAGTTCCAGGGTTTGTGGGATACCAAAACTGTTGCTGGCATTTCTGGTTTATCAATGAATCTATTTACGCCGGACAAGCTTGAATACAAAAAATGTGGCAACATGCTAAAGGGCGGTTTGGTATATGCTGACTACATCACAACGGTATCGGAAACATATTGTGATGAAATTCAAATGCCATATTACGGCGAAGGCTTAGATGGCCTACTTCGTTCTAGACACTACGATATGCAGGGCATTGTAAACGGTATAGACAACTCAGCATACGACCCAGCTACAGACAAGAAAATCTACAAAAACTTCGATATAAACAGCTTTAGACGCAACAAAAAGGTTAACAAGACAAAGCTCCAAGAAGAGCTTGGCTTGGATGTAGACCCAAAGAAATACTTGATTGGGCTTATCTCTAGATTAACAGATCAAAAAGGCTTAGATCTTATCAATTATTGTATCGAAGGTATCGTTGATGATTTCACGCAGCTTGTTGTTATCGGCACTGGCGAGTCAAAATACGAGAACATGTTTAGACACTACGCTTGGAAGTATCCGGAAAAGATTTCCGCCAATATTTCTTACGACGATGCAATGGCACACAGATTATATGCTGCTGCTGATGCATTTTTGATGCCATCAAGGTTTGAACCTTGTGGTTTGACGCAGCTTATATCATTCAGATATGGAACAGTGCCAATAGTTCGCGAGACAGGTGGTTTGAGTGATACCGTAGAAGCCTACGACGAATATATGAAATCTGGCGATGGCTTCTCCTTTGCGAATTACAACGGGGATGAGCTTCTAAATACAGTCAACTACAGCAAATATATATTCTTTGACAAGAAGGCTCAGTGGAACAAAATCATTGAAAGGGGCATGAGTAAAAACTATTCATGGTCCGTGCAAAAGGAAAAATACGAAAATATTTATAACTATTTAATTGGTTAATAAATTTGAAAAGAGAATAGTTCAGTTGGCTATTCTCTTTTTGATGAAGGTTAAGAGGTTTTATTTTGGCAAGAAAAGGGACGAATAATTCTAAGAGAAAATCAAATACAAAGAGTCGCAGTAATTCCAAGAGCTCGTCTTCTAAAGCTAAGTCAAACAAAAAGGTTGAAGAAGAGTTTGATGACCCATTTTTTGAGGATTCTTCAAGGGAGATTGTCCTTTGGGGTTCAATCTTGTTGTGCATTCTTCTTTGCATCAGCAATTTTGGTTTTGGTGGTGTGGCAGGTAATGCAGTAGCCGATTTTCTTTTTGGAGTTTTCGGTATAATTCAGTATGCGCTTCCGTTTATGGTTGCGTTTTCGGCATTTTTTGTAATTTCAAACTATGGTAATAAGGTTGCAGTCGCTAAGGTTGTAGCTGGTTTTATTTTGCTTATTTTTATCAGCGTTTTCGTTGAGTTAATCATACATGGTGAGGCTATTCTTGGGCCTATACAAGCATTTGCGTATTCCAAGGGTCAACACACAGGTGGTGGTCTTGTTGGAGGCGCCATCGTATATGGCATCTTCGATAGCTTCGGGTTACTGGGCGCATATCTCATCGACTTAATAGTGATAATTGTTTCTATTATCATAATCATAGAACGATTCGCCTTTGATAAGGTGCGCCGTTCATCTCAGTATCACGCAGATAGAGCTGCTGCTAGACGTCGCTCTAGGCGTGAGCGTATGCTTCTTGAAAGAGAGGCGAATCAGACGCGTTTCAACTCTGACAGACAGGCTATCATTGACAAGATCCAAGAGGAGAGAGAATTCGAGCTTGAGCAGATGCGTCAAAATGAGGGGCCTCGTAGAGATCGCAAGCACACAGGTGTTACCAGCAATACAACTCTCATGCCTGAATACGTAGAGCCTGCTACTGATAGCGATGATGTAAACGAAATCAAGTTTAATATGTCTGGCGAAGAGGATGTAGAAATCACTAAGACTAGTCGTCACAAGCTTAGGTCAGGCAAAAATTCCAAGAGTACTCTTGAGTTTGAGGATGATAATGTGCTTAATCGTCCAGCAAATTTTGCTCCAGATGCACCTATTATCCACACTTCAAATCCAAGTGTAGGTTCTGCAAACGAACTTATGGAGCAGGAGCAGGCTGCATCTGCGGCTGCGGAAACAACCACTAGACGTAAGAAAACATCTATGTCTTCTGCGTCCGAGATAGAGGGCAGTGCAGAATCTCTCAGAGCTTCAATTGATTCGGATAAAAAGAAGCCAAAGAGACCATACAGATTTCCACCACTTAATTTACTTAAGGATGCTAGAAAATCTGCTGGAGATTCAAAGGGATATTTATCAGAGATGGCAAACAAGCTTCAAAGAACCTTGGGTAACTTTGGAGTACAGGCAAAGGTTACTGAGGTCACTTTAGGACCATCTGTAACTCGTTATGAGCTCGAGATTGCTGAGGGTACTAGGGTTTCAAAGGTACTCAATCTTTCTGATGATATCAAGCTAAATATGGCAGTTACAGATGTTAGAATTGAGGCGCCAATCCCAGGCAAATCTGCAATTGGTATCGAGGTTCCTAACAAAGAAAAGTCTATGGTTGGCTTTAAGGAACTTGTCTCTTCCAAAGAATTCAAGCATTCCAAGTCCAAGATAGCTTTCTGTGTTGGAAAGGATATTTCTGGATCTGTTATTGTAGGAAACATCGAAAAGATGCCACACTTGCTTATTGCAGGTGCTACAGGTTCCGGTAAATCTGTTTGTATAAATACAATTATAATGAGTATCCTTTATCACGCTTCACCTGAAGAGGTTAAGATGATAATGGTTGATCCAAAGATGGTAGAGCTTTCGGTCTATAATGGCATTCCACATCTGCTTTTGCCAGTTATTACTGATGCCAAAAAAGCAGCTGGCGCTCTTCATTGGGCTGTTAAAGAAATGACTGATAGATACGAGCTTTTGGCTGCTGCTGGGGTTCGTAATATTGAAGGCTTCAACGAAAAGGTCGCAAGTAATTCACTTCCGGATGAAGTACCTGAAGAAAAACGAGTTAGGATGTCTCAGCTTGTAATCATCCTTGATGAGGTTGCAGACCTTATGATGGTTGCTGCTGCCGATGTTGAAGATTCAATTGTTAGACTTGCTCAGTTGGCTAGAGCGGCTGGAATTCATTTGATTATCGCTACTCAAAAGCCTACTGTCAACGTTATTACTGGTTTAATCAAGGCAAATGTTCCATCTAGAATTGCCTTTTCTGTTTCATCAAGCAACGATTCTCGAGTTATTCTTGATATGAATGGTGCGGAGGACTTGCTTGGAAATGGAGATATGCTTTACGCACCACAGAACTTGTCTAAACCTATTCGAGTTCAAGGTGCATTTGTTAGTGATGATGAAGTTAGTACGGTTGTTGAATTCCTTAAGAACAACAACGATGGTGCTGACTACAACTCAGAAATCGAAGAGCAAATTCAAAACTCTGAGGCAATGAGCTCGGCAGTATCAATCTCCGGAGAACCTGATAATTCCAGAGATCAACTGTTTGTCGAGGCGGGGCGTCTTGTTATAGAAAATCAAAAGGGTTCTATTGGCTATCTGCAAAGAAACTTTAGGATTGGCTTCAATAGAGCAGCAAGAATTATGGACCAATTGGCTGAAGCGGGTGTGGTTGGACCGGAGATGGGTACCAAACCTCGAGAAATCCGCATGTCCATTTCAGAGTTTGAAGAACTAATTAAAGCATAGGTAAGGAGTTTAATTGATGAAATCAGACATTCAAATCGCACAGGAAGCACAAATGATTCACATCAAAGAGGTGGCAAAATCCCTTGATATTTCTGAGGATGATTTAGAGCTTTATGGTAAGTACAAGGCAAAGTTTTCGGATGAGTTGCTTTCTAAAATAGAAAACAACAAAGACGGCAAGCTTGTGCTAGTTACAGCTATCAATCCAACACCTGCTGGTGAAGGTAAAACAACAACTTCAGTAGGTTTAGGACAAGCTATGGGAGTTCTTGGTAAAAAGGCATGTCTTGCCCTTCGTGAGCCTTCTTTAGGACCTTGTTTTGGTATCAAGGGTGGTGCAGCTGGTGGCGGATATGCTCAGGTTGTTCCTATGGAAGATTTAAATCTTCATTTTACTGGAGATTTCCACGCAATTACTTCTGCAAACAATCTTCTTGCAGCAATGTTGGATAATCATATTCAGCAAGGGAACGCTCTAGGTATCGATCCACGTCAGATAGTGTGGAAGAGATGTCTCGACATGAATGATAGAGCTCTTAGAAATATTGTTGTTGGTCTTGGTTCAAAGATGGATGGTATGGTTCGAGAGGATCATTTTGTTATTACTGTTGCATCTGAAATCATGGCTATCTTATGCCTTGCAGATAATATGGCTGATTTAAAGGCTAGACTTGGCAGAATTATTGTTGGCTACACCTTCGACAACAAGCCGGTTACAGCAGATGATTTGCAGGCTACAGGTGCGATGGCAGCCCTTTTAAAGGATGCTCTCAAGCCTAACCTTATACAGACACTTGAGCATACACCTGCAATTGTTCATGGTGGACCATTTGCAAATATCGCTCATGGTTGTAACTCAGTTAGAGCAACAAAGGCTTCAATGAAGCTTGCTGATATTACTATTACAGAGGCTGGATTTGGTGCTGATCTAGGAGCTGAAAAGTTCTTTGATATCAAGTGCCGTATGGCTGGCCTTAAGCCTGATGCTGTTGTTTTGGTGGCTACAGTTCGCGCCCTCAAATATAATGGCGGTGTGCCAAAGGCTGATCTTACAAACGAAAATCTCGATGCTTTAAAGAAGGGTATTGTAAACCTTGAAAAGCATATCGAAAACTTACAAAAGTATGGAGTGCCAGTTGTTGTGACACTCAATTCTTTTGTTACTGATACTGAGGCTGAGACAAACTTTGTCAGAGATTTCTGTCAGGAGAGAGGCTGCGAGTTTGCTCTTTCCGAGGTTTGGGAAAAAGGCGGAGAAGGCGGTGTTGAACTTGCGAAGATGGTTCTCTATGTTCTCGAAAACAAGGAGAGCAACTTCAAGCCTTTATACGAAGATAAGCTTTCTCTTCAGGATAAGATTAAAACAGTTGCTACTGAAATTTATGGCGCGGATGATGTTACTTATTCAGCTGCAGCCCTTAAGGAACTTAAGCGTATTGAGGAGCTTGGCATGGGAGATTTCCCTGTTTGTATGGCTAAGACTCAGTACTCCCTTTCAGACGATGCTTCTAAGCTCGGTCGACCAGAAAACTTCTCAATCAACGTGCGTGAAGTTTACGCTTCGGCAGGTGCAGGCTTTGTTGTTGCAGTTACCGGAAGCATCATGACTATGCCAGGACTTCCAAAGGTTCCTGCAGCAAACAATATTGATGTAACTGATGATGGAATAATTACAGGACTTTTCTAGAATAGATTATTATGAAATGCAAAAAATGTGGTGCGGAAATTGAATCAAAGCTTTTGTACTGCCCAAGTTGCGGGGAGGCGGTTCAACTTGTGCCTGATTATGACGTCCTAGAGGAAGAATTGCTTTCTAAGGTTGTTGAAGATAAGAGAAAAGCCAAGGAAGATAAATTTGCCAGTGGAGTTTACAAGGTAAAAGAAAAAGAAGAGCAGCCGGCACCTGTTTCCATTTCAACCAAAAAGAAATCTACTCTCAAAGACAAAATATTATCTATCGAAGATAAATTTGCTTTGAAGATTGCTGTTTTTGTTGGAATAGTTGTAATCGGCGCTTGCATTATCCTTCCACTATTAGGTTCTCATACCTATGATAGAGTCATGAACAGGGCTATAGCTGCCGAAACTGACAAGAAATACGCCAAAGCGCTTAGTCTCTATCAGGAAGCCTACGAGATGGACGAAACCTCCTTTGAGGCTATGTACGGTCTTGGACGGATGTATTACCATATTAAGGAATACAAGGACGCTATAGGGCTATTTAAAAAGGCACTTAAAATTGATCCGGACAATCAAAAGCTATACTCTTATTTGTTAGAATCCTACGATGCTATCAATGACGATGATAGTATCTATAAGCTTGCAGATTCTGCGCCTAACGATGCTATATACGATTTAATAAGTGGATATATAGTGCTTCCGCCTACATTTAGTCATACAGGCGGTACTTACGACGAGGATATATACCTTGATTTTACAACTAACGATAACAATCAGGTGTTCTATACCCTTAATGGCAAGAATCCTACTTCCGCAGGAAAGCTTTACAAGAAGTCTATTAAAATTTCCGAGGGAACAACAGAGGTAAAAGCAGTTGTTCGTGGTCCGGAAGGAGACTATTCTGAAATTGCGTCTGAAAAATACACAATTCAGTATGGGAAACCAGGAAAGCCTGTCGTGTCACCGGACGGTGGAACCTTTACCGACAAAACGATGATTTCTATTCAGGTTCCTAGTGGCGCCAAAGCCTACTATACATGGGATGGAACCGACCCTACCGAAAATGGCACACAGTATACGGAACCTTTTCCGGTTATACCAGGATCAAGTATTCTTTCTGTCGTAATCATAGACTCAAAAGGAAATGTGAGCCCAATTTACCGTGGAGAATTTGATTATCATCAGTAAATCTAAAAATTTTATTAATTTCACACATAATTCACTTTTTCCTATTGCTTTCGGGTGAATTTCCTAGTATTATATGAGTATCTCAAAAAGAGATACATTTTTCATAACATTATTCTCCCTTTGAAAGACACGTCACCGCAGGCGTGTCTTTTGCTTTTTCTTTTATCTATATTTAGTTGTTTAATCCCCCTAAATAGTCTAAAATAAATAGCATGAATGTAAAAATTCTATGCGTAGGAAAAATAAAAGAAAAGTTCTATACACAAGCAATTGATGAGTATGCTAAGCGCCTTTCAAAATACTGTTCTTTAAGCATAATTGAGGTACCAGATGAGAAGACTTCGGAGAATGCATCTGATACAGAGATGGCTATTGTGAAGGATAAAGAGGGCCAGCGTTTACTTAAGCATATTAATGATAGGGACTTTGTTATCGGTTTAGCAATTCTTGGGCAGCAGTTAGATTCTGTTGCTTTTTCAAAATATATTGAGAATCTTGGTATACAAGGAAATAGTTCCATAGTTTTTGTTATTGGAGGCTCTTTAGGGTTGTCTGATGATGTTTATTCTAGATGCGATTACCAGATTTCTTTTTCAAAGATGACTTTCCCTCATCAGCTTATGCGAGTTATTTTATTAGAACAGATATATAGGGCTATGCGTATTATGAAAAACGAGCCTTATCATAAATAATTACTCTCGGGGGTATAAATCATGAGAATGTATGATTTGATTGAAAAGAAAAAGCTAGGTCAAGAGCTTTCTACAGAAGAAATAAAGGACATTATTGACGGCTACACTAGAGGTGATATTCCTGATTATCAAATATCTGCTTTACTTATGGCCATTTGTTTTAATGGCATGAATGTGAGAGAGCGTTATGACCTTACTATGGCTATGCGCGATTCAGGTGATATTTTAGATTTATCCTCTATAGATGGCGTTAAAATTGACAAGCATTCTACTGGAGGAGTAGGTGATAAAGTTACACTTGTACTTGGACCTATCATCGCTTCAATCGGTGTTCCTGTGGCTAAGATGTCTGGTCGTGGTCTTGGACATACCGGCGGTACTATTGATAAGTTAGAGGCTTTTCCTGGATTTAATGCTTCTCTGTCAGAGGAGGAGTTTATTAATCAGGTTAATTCCATAAAAATTGCAGTTACTGGCCAGTCTAAGAACTTGGCACCAGCAGATAAAAAACTATATGCTCTTCGCGATGTTACAGCTACTGTTGATGAGATTTCTCTTATTACAGGCTCGATTATGTCTAAAAAGCTTGCTGCTGGAACAGACGCAATCGTTCTTGACGTTACAGTAGGTGATGGTCCATTTATGAAAAATAAAGAAGATGCCCTTGAGCTTGCTAAATCAATGGTTGATATCGGTAAGAGAGCTAACAAGAAAATAGCAGCTTATCTTACTAATATGGATGAGCCTCTTGGATATGCAGTTGGAAATAATCTTGAGGTTATTGAGGCTATTGAAGCACTTAAAGGCAATGGACCTGAGGATTTAATGGAAGTTGTTTATGCCCTTGGCTCTCAGATGGTTGTTTTTTCTGGTATTGAAACAGACAAGGCTAAGGCTAGAGCTTTAATGGAAGAGGCTGTTAAAAATGGCAGCGCTTATGCTAAATTTATTGAGTTTATAGAGGCTCAGGGCGGCGATGCTACATACGCAAAGGACATTAACAAGTTTTCTCCAGCAAAATATGTTATCCCGGTTAATGCTGAAATAGATGGATATGTTCATGCTCTTAAGGCAGAGTCTTTTGGACTTGCATCTATGTCCCTAGGCGGTGGTCGAGAGACTTTTGATGATGTTATTGATATGTCAGTAGGCATTATTTTAAATAAAAAGGTAGGAGATTCTATCAAGGCAGGAGAGCCAATTTGCTATATCCATGCTAATGATCAGGCAAAGGCGGACCATGCTAAGGATATGATTCTTAAGGCTACTGTCATTTCACCGGATAAATGTGACCACATGAAACTTATTATTGATATTGTTGAATAGTATGAGCGATTTTTCTTTAAATATAAACATTCCAGCTGAGCATATAGATAACATATTTGGCCATTTCGACAAAAATATTAAGGCTATTGAAGATGGCATGAATATTTCCTTTATTCTTCGAGATGACAATATTAAGCTCACTGGAGATAAAGAGCATGTTGAACATGCCAACATAATTGTCAATGAGCTTTTAGAGTTATCTAAAGCAGGAAACATTATTACAATACAGGATGTAAATTACGTTATGTCAATCGAACAGGAAAAGTTAGAGAATCATGATGTGTCTGAGGCTAGAGGCGAGATTATTTGCCATACCACAAATGGCAAGCCTGTAGCACCTAAGACACTTGGACAAAAGAAATATGTTGATGCAATCACTAATAACATGATTGTATTTGGCGTTGGTCCTGCCGGTACAGGTAAGACTTATCTTGCTATGGCCAAGGCCATTACAGCCTTTAAGAATGAAGAGGTATCCAGAATTATCCTTACTCGACCAGCTATCGAGGCAGGAGAAAAGCTTGGTTTTTTACCTGGAGATTTACAGAGCAAGGTAGATCCATACTTGCGTCCACTTTACGACGCCTTATATCAGATTATGGGTGCCGAGGCTTTTCAGCGCAATATGGAAAAGGGGCTTATAGAAGTAGCTCCTCTTGCATACATGAGAGGTCGTACTTTGGATAATGCTTTTATTATCTTAGATGAGGCTCAAAATACTACACCTGCTCAGATGAAGATGTTTTTGACAAGAATCGGATTTGGTTCCAAGGCAGTTATTACTGGTGATCAGACTCAAAAGGATTTACCTAATGGTCAGAAATCTGGTCTAGATGACGCCATGAAGATTCTTAAAAATATTGAGGATATCAAGGTATGCACTTTAGATTCTAAGGACGTTGTTAGACATCCACTTGTACAGAAAATTGTTAACGCCTATGAGGTATATGAAAAAAAGGCTGAAAATAAATCAAGAAGGGCCAAAAAATGAAATATACTAACAGATTCTCTGCAAAACGATTAGGATATTCCCTTGGCATGACAATGATGTTTATTATCGCTAATACTTTGCTTTGTATTTTTTCAGGGGTGTTAGTTGATAAGTATATTTGTCTTGCAGCTATCAATATTTGTTTCTTTCTTCTTTTTATGCTTTTGTTAGCAGATAGGAGATTAAAGGGACATCTTCCAGAGTTCAATTATATTACCTATGGAAAGATTACAGCGGCACTTTTTATAGACTGGATTATAGTGTTTTTATGTGCTTTTTTTGCTCCGGATTTCTTTGCGCCACTTATTATTATTCCGCTTGTCTCTGGATGTGTTTTTGATGATGGATTATCCAATGTTTTAAGCACTTATTTTGTTATTATTATTTCGCTTTGCTGTGATTACAGCTTGTACATAGTTCTTTGCTATGTGACTTTAGTATTATTTGGTTCTATTCTCTCTAATTTCATTAAGAGAGAGGAGAATATATATAAGCTATATTCCATTATTTTGATATTCGCTGTTACTACGCTAATATCAACAATCTTTTTCTACTTTAATTTTCTTGAACTTAGGATGACAGATTTTATCTATGGTATCTTTGATGGATTGATTTCTGCTGTTGTGACTATTCTTATAGTTCCTTTGTTCAATAGATTTGTTGTAGAATCACAGACCGATTCTTATGAGGAGTTTCTTAGCCCTGACTATTCCCTTTGTCAGGATATTAGAAAGTTTTCTTATATTGAATATACACATGCACTTAGGGTTTCGCACCTTTGTCGCAAGTGCGCTTCAGCTATAAAAGCTAATAGCCAGCTTGCTGCATGTGGAGGATTTTACTATAGGCTTGGCAAATTAGAAGGAGAGCCGGTTATTGATAACGCAATTAAGCTTGCTAATGACTACTGTT
>DBWZ01000047.1 GCA_002309345.1 Pseudobutyrivibrio sp. UBA1225 | reverse complement strand
AGCTTTTGTGGAGAAGTGAATGATACAAAAAAAGTTTATCAGTATCTTTACACGCAGGACTTTATTGACTGTAACAATATTGGTATTTTAGGATTTAGTCAAGGAGCCCGTGTAATGGCAGAGCTATTAAAAGAAGTCCATTCGATAAAATTTGCGATAAGTTGGTCTGGTGCATGTCATGATGGTATAGGAGTGTTCAAAGGATGGTTCGATGAGTATTATCAAGAAGCATTGGAAAACGGTTATGCAAAGATACCGATGTTTTGGCGAGAGAACTTGCTGCTTTCAAAAAAATGGTTTGATGACATTCGTGATACAACTCCAATGATGGGATTGAGAATGTACGAAGGTCCTATATTGGCTATAGCTGGCGACAAAGATGAACTGGTTCCCTATTATCATGCAAAAGAAATTGTGGAAAACAGCAAAAATGAAAACAGCAAGACTGTAATCGTAAAAAACTCCAATCATACTTTTAATGTTCTAATGCCTAACGAATCTAAAGCAAATGATGTTATTGAGCAAACCATACAATGGATAAATAAGGTTTTAATGATGAACAGGTAAAAATGATTTAGCAAATTCCGCTTGTCTATAAGTATTAATATTTGGTCGGGTTGATATTGAATAAAATGAACCAAGAAATCATAGGAATAGATGGTAGTTCTATTGGAAGATAATCTTACAAAAGACAGACAAAGATTTAATGAGTAGAAAGTAAAATCAGAGTATTATTTTTGATCGCGGAATATGGACATCTGTCCTGGGGTGTTTTTTGTATGCCGAAAGTGAATCACTTCTGCAATTTACTTTTTCCACCTGCTATGTTTTCGATAGTTCTTTTTCTGATATTCCCGTGGGGTAAGCCTTGTCACTTCACGGAAAGTCTTGATAAAATAGCTGGTTGAAGAGAATGCAAGGAATTCACTTATGGCACTCTCGGAATAATCTGAATATAAGAGCATGTGTTTGGCTGCCTCAATCCTTTTATACTTGATGTAGGTCTGGATTGTGCAGCCTTTTTCTTTTTTAAAAAGACTGTTCAGATAATTGGGGGACATATGAACATGGCGGCCGATATCTTCAAGCGTTATCTTTTCGTGAAGATGATAGTAAATATAGTCCAGAGCCATATAGACCGACTTGCTAACGGGCGAAGAATCCTCATTATCTGAATTGACCACAGCATTTGAGCTATTTTTGCGTATATTCGAAAGCTTTTCAGTAAAGTCAGTGATCATGGCTGTATGAAGCTCATAAATTTCATCGACGGTTTTCAACATATCCATTTTCTGAATATACAGATCACTGAGATTATAAGCAGACTGTGCTTCCATTCCTCCCTCAATGGCAAAGCGCGTAGCAAGGGTAGTGGAAGCAACAAAAAGATATTTCTTATCTCTTACTGGATTCTCGGAAAGTTTTCCTGAGATGCCTGTTCTGAAAAGACGGATGCTCTCAGGGATTGCCCTAGGGTCACCATCGCGCAGATATTCGTATTGCAGGAGCTCTTCATCATAGGAATGGTGGTATCTATCCGTTTCCCTCTGAAGAAAAGTTGCTATTATCAGTCTCTTATTTTGTTCATCTAAAATTTCTCTGTTATCCATAGTTGGATTCTAACATAAATAGTTGTATATTTATATATCTTTATCCGTACATATATTATTCTCTTGTCATAAACGATTGGAAATCCTGTTGGATGCTAAGATTATTGGGAGTGTTCTATGAGGGAGATGGAAAGAGCGATTGGTTTTTGCAGTGTATATAAATAGCTTAGTAAAGCAGAAAGATTGGGGGTTTTGCATGACTGAGATAGAAAAGCTTGAAGCAGGACTTGAATATGATTTACTGGATAATTTCGGTGAATCGGGACTTGATCAGGATAAGGTGGATTTTTAAGATAGGAGAGAAAAATAATGTCATTGCCAAAGGATTTTTTATGGGGAGGTGCAGTTGCAGCTCATCAGTTAGAAGGTGGATGGAATGAAGATGGAAGAGGCCCATCAGTATCGGATGTGATGACTGGTGGATCTAATACGATTAAACGTCGCATTACTGATGGAGTGGTGGAAGGAGAATATTATCCAAATCACAAAGGAATTGATTTTTACCATACTTACAAGGATGATATTGCTTTATTTGCCGAGCTTGGATTCAAGTGCTTTCGGACATCTATTTCATGGAGTCGAATCTTTCCAAAAGGTGATGAAACGGGGCCTAATGAAAAAGGCTTGCAGTTTTATGATGATTTATTTGATGAAATGTTGAAGCATAACATAGAACCGGTTATTACACTTTCACATTTTGAAATGCCCTATCATTTGGTGAAAGAATATGGTGGATGGACAAACAGAAAACTCGTTGATTTCTTTGTTCGCTATGCTACGACTGTAATGCTGCGCTATAAGGATAAGGTTAAATACTGGATGACCTTCAACGAGATTAACAATCAGGCTATGATGGCAAACGACATTTTTGGTTGGACAAATTCTGGTATACGCTATTCGCAGCTTGATAATCCTAAACATGCAATGTATCAGGCTGCTCACCATGAATTTTTGGCATCAGCACTTACAGTCAAGAAAGGGCACGAAATCAACCCTGATTTTCAAATAGGCTGTATGATCGCTATGGTGCCGTATTATCCGTATTCATGTGCACCTGAGGATATTCTCTTTGCAAATAAAAAAAATCATGAGAAATTCTTCTTTGCAGATGTTCATGCCAGAGGGCATTATCCTAAGTATGTTTTGAAAGATTGGGAACGGACAGGAAATGGTCCGGTTATGGAACCCGGTGATGCTGAGATTCTTGCAAACGGTAAGGTAGATTTCATTGGATTCTCATATTACATGTCACAGACAGTTAAGAAATCTGCAGAGAATGAGATAGACGCTGCAAATGTTGCCGTTGGTGCAGGCGTTGTAAATAATCCGCATATTAAGGTCTCAGATTGGGGATGGGGCATTGATCCTGTGGGATTACGCTATGCCTTAAATGTACTTTATGAAAGATATGAGCTTCCGATGTTTATTGTGGAAAATGGTCTGGGTGCTTTTGATGAATTAAATGAAGATAAGACCTGTGACGACAGCTATCGTATCACCTATCTGGCAGAGCACATTAAAGAAATGAAGAAAGCTGTTGAGGAGGATGGTGTGGATTTGATGGGATATACACCGTGGGGATGCATCGATGTAGTGTCCTTTACAACCGGAGAGTATCGCAAGCGATATGGATTCATTTATGTTGATATCAATAATGATGGAAGCGGAAGTGGAGAAAGATATAAGAAAAAGTCATTTGATTGGTATAAAAATGTTATAGAGACAAATGGTGAGGAAATATAAGCTTGCCACCAGCCGCATACTGTACTTGATATTGGAAGAGGTGTGAACACGCCCTTGTTTTATGTAGGCAAATTATATGAAAAGGAAGTGGATTTTGTCGCAACCAAATATAACGAAAAATAGCACAATATGTAAGCTTCGCTTGGTAGACAGGCGGAGTTTATTTTTTTATAATCAAGAAAAATGTTAAAATATTTAGCAACGGGGGGTACAAATATGAGAAAGACATACTTAGATAATATTCGCTGGATAACAGTAGTGCTAGTTGTTATCTATCATGTAATTTACATATTCAACGGTGTAGTACAGCATGGAATCATCGGACCTTTTAGTGAACATCAGCCTCAGGATACATATCAGTACATTGTATATCCTTGGTTCATGTTACTTCTGTTTGTGGTATCGGGCATGTCAGCCCGCTATGAACTAGTTAAACGAACAGAAAAGGAATTCATCAAAGTAAGGACGAGAAAATATCTTGTGCCATCAACAATCGGCCTTCTGGTTTTTGGCTGGGTTCTTGGCTACTACAACATGTTGATGTCAGGTGCATTCAATTCCATGAACAACGTACCAAAGCCAATCCTTTTCTTGATAATGGCAGTCAGCGGCTCAGGTCCTCTGTGGTACATTCAGATGCTTTGGCTCTTCAGCCTGATACTAGTACTGATAAGAAGGATTGAAAAAGACAGATTCTATAATATCTGCGCTAAAGCCAATCTTTTGATACTTATACTTCTTGTCGTACTCGTATATGGAGCGGCGCAGATACTTAACACACCGATAATAGTGGTATACAGATTTGGTATCTACGGACTAGGCTTTTTGATCGGCTACTTTGTACTGTCCCATGACGAAGTAATGGATCGACTTGGCAAAAACTGGCTGTTATTAAGCATCCTTGCCCTCGCATCCTGCATAGCCTTTGTAATTTTATATAAAGGTCAGCCTTATCCGGATCACGTTGTTCTGGATACAATCATGTGCAATGCATACGCATGGTTTGGAACTCTTGGTATACTTGCCTTTATGAAAAAATGGGGCAATTCCACGAATCCCTTTTCGAAGTGGATGTGCAAAAAATCATGGGGCCTCTACGTATTCCATTATCTGATGATAGCGGTCAGCGGATGGTATCTGCATACATTATGTCCGCACCTTGCGCCGGTTATCGTATATCTGCTTGTTGCAATAGCAGCATTTGCAGGCTCCTATCTCCTGTATGAAATCATGAGCCGCATACCTTTCATAAGGTGGTGTGTTCTGGGAATAAAAAAGGAGAAGAAAGAATGAGTTTTCTTTTCCCGGAAGCCAGGCTATTGGCTTCCGGGTTTCTATTAATCACGTTTATCTGCGTACGTATCTTGTCTATCAAATTTTAATCCCTTTAATGTTTAAAATAATATTTTAATGAATTATTTTTACTTATTTGAAGTCATTATTAATCCTATCTCGTTATATTTAATAGCAAGAAGAGGAGGTTAATGATGAATGATATAAGTAAAGAAGATAAGATATGCAAAATAATGAAATTGAATGTGATTGCAATCGGAATAATTCCGGTTTGGTATATTACAGTTAATATTTTGTTCCAGTCATATAATAATCCTCAGTATGGGCTATTTTTTGACGTATTGCAGAGTATTCCCAAATTTGTTGCTTCAACTATTTTTATAGTTGAGGGAATAGCACTTATTAAAAGCAGTAATCTAGAAAAAAATTCTGACCAAAGCTGTGATTAAAATGTCAGTCCACTATATTAGAGGAGAGTTAGCAATGGCAGAATTAATCACGGAGTTTTGCAATGGTGTGGGAGGATATGATATGACGTTGGGGATTATCCTAGTAGTATGCCCTATAGCATATTTGATAATGGAAATTGAATAAATTTGATATGCTTTCTTATGAAACACAAATAAAACTAATGACTAGACAGAAATATAAATTTGAAACATAAATAAATTCTTGAACTAGACAAAAATACATATCTTTGGAGGTAATAATGAAAAAAGGACTTGATGCATATAAATTAAAGCTAATAGCACTAATATTTATGATAGTGGACCATGTGTATAAAGCATTTGACGGGCCTTTACATGCGTCTCAACCAGGAGAATGCTGGCCACAGTGGCTTCCAGTAACAGCGCGATTTGTTATGCCACTGTTTTTGTTTTTGATGATTGAGGGATTCTATCATACAAGGAGTCGAATAAAATATCTGCTTAGACTTTTTGGGGCGGAATTGGTTATGACAATTGGAAGTATACCTGTTAACTACTATACGCATGTAGTCGATCCGGTCACAGGAGAAATGACCTTTAAATCCTTGGTACATATGACTGGAATTTTCTATGGCCTTGGTTGTCTTCTTGGTTTCGTTTGGTGCTTGGATAATTTTAAACAAGGGAAAAACAGGGTTCTAAATATTTTTCTTGCAATTGTATGGGCAGTCTTAAGTTTCTTTGGCACCGGATTATATTTGTTACCTTTAGCCTTTTTTATGTGGTTATTCCGTGGAAGAAAAGTCTTGATAAGTGTTGGTACAATCGCTTGGTCTGCAGTTTTACTTATGCAAACACTTACCTCGTATAATGAAATGCTAGCAGCAGGAAGTGGACCAATAGGCGGCCTTTATACTCATTTGTGTTATGACAATGAGTGGGCTATGTTTTTGGTTATTCCATTTATCTTTTTGTACAATGGTGAAAGAGGAAAAAATACCGCATTTACGAAGTACTTTTTCTACGTATTTTTCCCAGTACACTTATGGATTCTAGCGATTGCACGCTTTGCTATATTTAAGCAATAATTGTGTTGTACTACAGATTGCCTGCGGTATCCATAAAGTATATAATGAATCTTACTTGAGATTGTAATATATTGGCGGGAAAATTGTGATGGAATATTACGTAAATATAAATGGCATCGATGTTGAGGCTCGATTTGATGAAGAATGTATAAATAGCATTTTTAAGCCTCTTTTACTTCACCTTGCTCAGCTTAATAAGGAAAAGGGAAAGAGGCTTTTAGTTATGCTTGCGGCGCCACCAGGTGCAGGAAAAAGCACTCTGGTGAGCTTTCTTGAAAGCATTTCAAAGGATATTATTCCTGAATGTAAGGTCCAAGCGATTGGAATGGACGGATTTCACAGACGACAGGAGTATCTCATTTCTCATTCTGCCATTGTTGATGGAGAGGAAGTCAGCATGGTGGATATCAAGGGGGCGCCAATTACATTTGATATTGATAAGTTAAGAGAATATATAGAGCAGGCTTTGATTCAGCCAAAGTTTTCGTGGCCTGTTTACGACAGGCATCTGCATAATCCAGTGGAGAATGCTATTACTATCGACTCAGATATTTTGCTGTTAGAGGGCAATTATCTTTTGCTGGATGAGGATGGTTGGAAGGATATTTCTCACTGGGCGGATTATACAATTTCTATTAAAGCAGACCCTAAAATGCTTAGAGAGCGACTGATTGACCGCAAGGAAAAAAGTGGAAATACACGTGAAAAGGCTGAGCAATTTGTTGATTATAGCGACATGAGAAATGTAAGGCTTTGTCTGGAACATTCTAAGAAGGCGGATTTAGAATTGTATCTAAAATCCGATGGAAATTTTGAAGTAGGAGTGATTTAAAATGAAAATTGAACACATTGCAATGTATGTAAATGAACTAGAGGCGGCTAGGGATTTTTTTGTAAAATATTTAGATGGTCATTCTAATGATGGATACCACAACAAAAATACCGGATTTCGCTCATTTTTTATAAGCTTCGATGATGGGGCAAGAATAGAAATAATGAACAAGCCAGAAATGGTTGATAGCTTCAAGGAATTAAATAGAACTGGTTATGCTCATATTGCTTTTAGTTTGGGCAGCAAGGAGAAAGTTGATGAATTAACTGCTAAGCTCAAGGATGACGGGTATAAGGTGGTTAGTGGCCCGCGCACCACAGGCGATGGCTATTATGAAAGCTGCATAGTTGCAATTGAAGCCAATCAAATAGAGCTAACGGTCTAAAAAGTGACAAGAAACAGCATTCCCATAAGTCTTAATATAATGCGATAAAATGTAAAGAATTCGTGAAATTTTCAGTATACTCTATATAAAAATTGACATTATTCACACATCTTTACTATAATTACAATAAGATTCTATTAAAAATAGTAGGGGTGAGATTATGGGGAAGACAAAGAAAAAAGGAATTTCTTTTAAACAATTACTAATGCTATTTGCAATGGTGCCGGTAATTGTTACAGTTCTTATTCTAACCATTATGGTTAGTCTCAACGCTAAAAAATCATTGGAAACTGAGGTTAAGAGAGCTTTACAGGTCGCAAGCTATGATTTGCGAGAGTACTATCAGTATGACCTAATCAATGAGAATGATCTCGAAAATGGATGGATTACTTATGATTCGGATTTTATAGATCATTTGAATGACACAGATGTTGATCTAACCTTGTTCCAGGGAGATACTCGTTTTTGTACTTCTATTAAGGATGATAATGGCAATCGAATCGAAGGCACAAAGGCTTCTGATGCTGTTATCGAAAAAGTTCTTAAAGAAGGCAAAGAGTTTTATTCTAACGACGTAAAGATTAATAACATAGATTATTATGTATATTATAGTCCAATGGTGGATTCGTCGGGCAATATAGTTGGAATGGCATTTGCTGGAAAAACATGTGAACACGTAAATCAGACGATTACCATGATGATTTTGATGACATGCATCACTTCTATTGTTATGGTTGTAATATTTGCAATATTGGCAATGCTTGTCTCAAAAATTATGTCCAAATCAATTACTAGTGTTTCAGAAAAAGTACATGAATTTGCAAATGGAAATCTTAATATTTCTGTTGATGCAAGATCAAATATAACTGAGATTAAGGGACTGATTGCTTCAACTGAAAAATTGCAGGAAAACCTATCAAATATTATTACAGATACCAAGAGTATTGCTGGTTCCTTAAATAGTTCTGTGGCTGGCGTTGCAAAGATGGCGGGCTCGAGCTCCAATGGAGCAAGTCAAATTTCATCTGCAATGGATGATTTGGCGCAGGGAGCAACTTCTATGGCACAGAATGTGCAGAAAATCAACGACCAAGTTATTGACATGGGAACAGCTATTGAGAGTATTAATGATAATGCTAAGGATCTTTCTATGTCATCCAACAAGATTAAATCGGCAAACCAGGATGCCAGTGAGTATATCGACAAGGTTTCAGATTCATCAGCTCAAAGTGTGGATGCTGTTAATAGTATCACTGAACAAATTAAAGAGACAAACGATGCTATCACAGATATTGTTACTGCGGTTGAGATGATTAGTTCAATTGCATCACAAACGAACTTATTAGCTCTTAATGCTTCAATTGAGGCTGCACGTGCAGGAGAGGCAGGCAAAGGATTTGCTGTAGTAGCGACAGAGATTGGAACTCTCTCTGAGCAGTCAGATGCTTCAGCCAAAGAGATTAAGAACATAGTAGATAAGATTGTTGAAAGATCCGAAAAGTCGGTTGAACTTTCTTCTGAAGTGGCTGGGATTATTTCAAAACAGCAGGAATATATTGAGGAGACTCAAAATAAGTTCCATGTATTAAACGAAGAGATAAGTGATTCTATAGACGGAATTAACTCAATTACTGACAAGATTAATTCCCTCGAACAGGCAAAGAATACTATTGTTGGTTCTGTTCAGGATTTGAGCGCTATATCTGAAGAGTCAGCAGCCGCTAATGAGCAAGTTAGCGCTAGTATAAGCGGTATTGCTTCATCAGTGACAGATATTGATTCTTCATCACAGAATATAAAAACAATGGCTGATAAGCTAAGTGAATCTGTAAGCTATTTCAAGTAATAGTTCAAACTAGACAAAAAATGTAAGAATGCTCCTTAACATTAAAGTTTTGGAGCATTTTTTTGATGAATCATAAGTGAATAAAGTTTTTTGCCTAATTTACAGGCAACTTAATCCTCATTAAATCTTCGTGAGGATTTGTCTTGGCAAGGCCAAGTTCTACAATCTTTCCGGAAACAGGGGCAAAGCTTTTTTGCATATATTCGAAGGCTTGAAGCATTTGTCCCTCCGAAAGGGTTTTTCCAACAGTGATATGTGGCATCCATGAGTAAGGCATATAGTATTTGCTGATGCTAGTATCTGGAATATCTTTTAAAGCATAATAAAATTTCTCTTGCAGTTCTTGCAAATATTCATTTAATACTGAACCAACATAAATTACATAAGGCAGCAGTTGGCCAATGGTAGGTAACACAATATCGCCTACTGAAAGTTGACTGCAGATGCGTTCAAATTCACCAATTAACTGCTTTGGATTTCTAGCTTCAATGCTAGTGATAGTCATATGAGGTGGAACGTTGTTGGCAATCATAAAATCATTGCCTGTTGCGGCGGCAATGTCCTCAAAGTATTTAGATAAAATGTTACTAGTATTTTCGTCGAAATATGCAGAAATCAAATACATAGGAAACTCCGTTTTGGTAAATAATAGAATGATTAGTACTCAACTCAATAATATCAGAATCATTAGAGGTTGGACAACTTGAGAATACACACATGAGGAGGCACAGTATGAAGACAGTAGGATTAATAGGTGGTATGAGTTGGGAGAGTACAATTCCCTACTACGAAATTATCAATGAAAAAATCAAGGAACAGCTTGGCGGACTAATTAAGCAAGAAGATTCGGTTGTCCCTACTTACGATACAACGTTGATTCATGCTACTAAGGCAGCAGAGCTTGCACTAGAGTAGAGCCATCCATTAATTATTTTGATTTTGGTATATCTATCATGTGATATAATACAGGTGATGGAATTCTTAGAATTGTCACAAGGAGACAAAAATGTACGATAAAATATCAAGATTATTAATGTATGGTGATTTGACAGAAGATAGTATTCTCTATCAGCTGGGGCAGGCCATGGACAAAATCCAAACTGGAGATTACAACAAGCGTGAAGTCACAAGAGAGATTAATGCAATCTCCAAAAAGCTTCTTATGCTTGCTACTGACTATGGATTTGATGATAATCTATGGCACAACTATATTGCCTTTTACATTATTAATAACGAAAACCCGTTTTCTCTTGTTACCGAAAAATCAGATGTTAAGCCGGGTTCGGTGAATTATCTTGTTGAAAATGATTTCAAGATTTTAAAGGAGCTGTTTGATTACGATTTTTCTTCAATAGAAAAGGAACTTGGGATAGAATCTTTTTCCGTATTTACGAATTATAGTGCTGTTAAGAAGAATCAAAACACATACAATAGAAATGTCAGTGAAAAGGTTCGTAATCTTTCAAAAGCCCTTGAGGCAACCACCGATGAAAAGGGATTCTTTAACGTAATTACGGATTTTTATAAGGCGTACGGGGTTGGTATGTTTGGCCTAAACAAGGCGTTTCGTATCGAAGAAAAGGGCGATAATGATATTAGATTTGTGCCAATCAACAATATGGACGAGGTTGTGCTCGATGATTTGATTGGATATGAGTACCAAAAGCAACAGCTTATCGCAAATACCGAGAGCTTTGTGCAAGGCAAAAAGGCCAACAATGTGCTATTGTTTGGTGATAGCGGTACAGGCAAATCTACAAGCATAAAGGCAATTGTCAACCAATACTACGACAAGGGGCTTCGTATGATAGAAATCTACAAGCACCAGTTTAGATACCTATCCAAGATAATTGCCAGCATCAAAAATCGTAATTACAAGTACATCATATACATGGATGACCTTTCTTTTGAAGAGCACGAAATAGAGTACAAGTTCCTGAAAGCCGTAATAGAAGGAGGCGTAGAGACCAAGCCGGATAACATTCTTATCTATGCTACATCAAATCGCCGCCATCTTATCAAGGAAACCTGGAATGACAGGAACGATCAATCTAATGCTGATGACCGCCATCACTCAGATACGGTGGAAGAAAAGCTTTCACTTGTGCATCGTTTCGGTGTTACTATCAGCTACTCAAAGCCTATGCAAAAGGAATATATCGAGATTGTTCTTGGGCTTGCGAAGCGAGCAGGCATTACAATGCCAGAGAAAGAGCTTATTGCGCAGGCTAAGGTATTCGAGTTAGAGCAAGGCGGTCTATCTGGAAGAACGGCACAGCAGTTTATTAATTATATCAGTTCAAAATGATACTTTTAGAACTATACAAAATACGAATCACATTTGTTATAAGTGAGGATATTATTTAAGATATTTGAGGATGGATATAAACATTTTGTTTACATCCATTCTCTTTTTGTTGATAGAAAGTGAAACAGCCGGAATGATAAACTTTATTTAAACAACTATTTAGAAGGAGGATAATAATGAATTTAGACAAGAAAAGATGGGTTGTGCTTTTTGCAGGTTGCTTCATCAATCTATGCTTGGGTTCGGTTTATGCATGGAGTGTATTTTCATCTGCAATGGCTGACTACTTCAACAGTTCACTTGGCATGAATGTTACACCTGGTGATCTGGCAATCGTATATACGATTGCAAATTCTGTTGGACCTATTACAATGATTTCTGGCGGATGGTTCAACGATAAGTTTGGCCCTAGAAAAGTTATTCTTGTTGGGGGTATTATGTGGGGACTTGGAATGTTCCTTTCTGGCTTTGCTTCAAGTATCGGTTTCCTAGTAGTGACCTATGGTCTCATCGGAGGACTAGGACTTGGAATGGCATATGGAAGTACAATTTCTACATGTGTAAAATTCTTCCCAGACAAAAGAGGTTTAATTGGAGGTATCACCACAGCGGTGTATGGTATGAGCTCGGTAATCCTTCCTCCAATCGTAACAAAGATAGTTGCTGGTTCTGATGCAACTAGCGCATTTAAAATCGTTGGTGTTGCCTTTATGATTCTGATTGCTGTTTCATGTGTTTTCATGCAGCAGTGTCCAGAGGATTATAAGCCTCAGGGTTGGGAACCAGCATCTATTTCTGGTGGGGCTGCACCAAAGAATTTAGCATGGAACGAAATGCTAAAGACCCCTGTTTTTTATGTGATGCTTTTGTTACTTACTTGCGGTGCGTTTACTGGAATGATGATTATATCTCAGGCTTCGCCAGTGGCCCAAAACATGATAGGAATGGATGCAGCAGCCGCTGGAATAGCAGTTTCTGTACTTGCATTGTTTAATGCTCTTGGAAGGATTGGTGCAGGAACACTTTCTGATAAGATTGGTAGAATCAATACGTTGATGCTTGCTTGTATACTTGCCATTGTTGGTATGCTTTGTCTCTTCAATGCGCAGGAAGGTGCGATTGGATTGTTCTATGTAGGGCTTTCAATAGTAGGAGTAAGCTTTGGTTCGTTTATGGGAGTTTATCCGGGATTTACCGCAGATCAGTTTGGCCCTAGAAACAACAGTGTAAATTACGGAGTCATGTTTATAGGTTTTGCGTTGGCTGGATATTTTGGCCCGCAGATTATGAGAAATGCATATGCTTCATCAGGAACATATCAAAATGCATTTATTATCGCTATCGTATTTTCGGTAGTGGGAATCGTATTTACGTTTTTATATAGAATGCTTTCCCAAAAAGCTAAATAGTTTATAAAGAAAAATAACACCTAGTTATGTATCGTTATCATAACTAGGTGTTTTGTAGTTTTGTTTAAAGTTATAAAAGCAAATACAAATTAAAGAATGCGATTCATACTAGAACTGTACAGTCATAGGTGCTCCAGTAAATGAATAGAATGTTGCAGTTGCATTCTTGAAGTAAAGTACTTCTGTGTTATCATCCTCAGCTGAGTACATAGCCTTAAGATCAGGATGAGCATCAAGCATGCTTGTCTTAGCCTCAATTCTGTCGTCGCGAACTAATTCGCCAGCAACACGCACCCAAGTGCCCTCTGCAAAACCGCAGATTTCTACTTTAGGATTTTTCTGGATTTGCTTTGACACATCCTTTGACTTTCCAGTTTGAATATAAAGCTTGTCCTCGAATATATTGGCTGTGCCGAAAGGACGTACTCTTGGCTGATCGCCATCTACTGTGGCAAGATAGTATGTTCCACATTTCTTTAAAAACTGTAATACTTCTTCCATTTTACCCTCCTCGTGAAAGTGCAGGTCATTGTGATTTACTATATCTAATGTCCTGTTTTATTTATTGCAAACAAATAGATTTTGCACAATCATTATATATGAAAAGACTCTAATTTACAATGTCAACAACACAAAATTTCTTTAATATCAAATTATTGAAAATGGATTTCTCGATAAAAAGCATGCATCTGTGTTATATTATTGACTATGAACAAAGAAACAAAAAACGGGGTCACCTACATGACCTTCGATTCATTAAAAAAAGCAAATGTGAAGCATGGTTTTTCTACAAGATTAGGTGGTGTCAGCACAGGAGTCTATGATTCCCTTAATTTGGGCTTTAATCGTGGCGATAGCGATGACAATGTCCGCGAGAACTACAGACGCATTTCGGCGGCTCTAGATATGAATTACCAGCGTATGTGTCTATCTAAGCAGACGCATACTACAAACGTTATTGTTGTAGATGAAAAAGATGCGGGAAACGGCATCATTCGACCTTTGCCATATGACGATGTGGACGGATTGATCACTAATGTTAAGGATATGCCGCTGGTTACCTTCTACGCTGATTGTGTTCCATTGTATTTTTATGATCCCATAAATGAGGTAGTGGCGCTTTCACATTCAGGTTGGCGAGGCACGGTAGGAAAGATAGGCAAGATTACTATTGAAAAGATGAGTCAGCACTTTGGTACTAATCCCAAAGATGTTCTTTGCTGTATTGCTCCAAGCATCTGTAAAAACTGTTACGAAGTAAGTGCCGATGTGGCGGATGAATTTATAAGAGCCTTTGGCCCAGAAAACAAAGACAGACTTCTTCGTCCATCTATATTTAATCCTCAGGATGCTGACAAATATATGCTTGATCTATGGGAGGCATGCAAGCTGGTGTTTTTAGAGGCAGGGGTTCCAGAGTCAAATATCGAAATTACGGATTACTGCACAAGGTGTAATCCTAAGCTTTTTTATTCCCATAGAATTATGGGAGCCAATAGGGGAAGCTTAGCTGCTTTTATTTCACTATAGCAATAGCGTTAGCCTATCAGGATATGGTAAAATATATCTATTCTTTCAACTAAGCTTGAAGCTTAGTTTTAAAATGCAGCACCGGAAAAGCTGCATTTGACGATATAGGGGGGGGCAGCTCATGGTGAAATATATGGATTATTTGCAGGGAATGGATAGCATAGCAGTTATCATCAGACTTGTTATTGCAACCATCTGCGGCAGCTTGATTGGATGGGAGCGAATTGTCAGACGGCACAGCGCGGGCATCAGGACGTTTTCTCTTGTGAGCTTGGGCTCTGCGGTTGCAGCAGTGCTTAATATCTATCTTGCGTCAAGTGCCACAGCAGATGTCAGTCGAATCCCCGCCGGGGTTGTCAGCGGTATTGGTTTCCTAGGCGCTGGAACAATTATTGTTACAGGTCGCAATCAGATAAAGGGACTCACAACAGCTGCATCGCTTTGGGTGGCATCCTGCATGGGTATGGCTTTTGGCGCAGGATACCTTGTGGTTGGCTTCGCTTGTTTTGTGCTTGTTATGATTGCGAATCTTGTTCTTATGCGAGTAAGCCAGCAGATAGAGGAAAGTAGTAGATATGTGAGCATCTACATCGAGGTAGAAGAAAACAATGGGGTTAAAAAGCTTAGGAAGCGCTTCTTGGAGATGGGGTACAACATTGTCAGCATGACAAAGACCAAGGACAAAACTCTTTCTGGTACAGATTCTGCATTGATGATAGAGCTTGATTTTAATAAAAAGCATTCACATCAAAAGCTTATCGACGAGCTGAATAATCTCGATTTCGTAAGCTACGTTGAAGAGGTTTAGATTCTTGTTTTTCTGAGAAACAAAATTCGGGAGGTTTTTATCATGATTAGAGATGGGAAAATTTGGATTGCCAACACCGAGGCGGGCGAGCCTGTTTACATGCTTCCAAACAAGGCAAATCGACATGGATTGATTGCCGGTGCCACTGGTACAGGAAAGACAATTACCTTAAAGGTTATGGCCGAGACATTTTCTGATATGGGAGTGCCGGTGTTTCTTGCCGATGTCAAGGGGGATATCGCAGGAATGCTCTCTCCGGGCAAAGACAGCGAAGATATGCAAAAGCGTATAGCAAAGTTTGGTCTTGATGCGCACGGTTTTGAATACCACAATTATCCAACCACCCTTTGGGATGTGTTTGGGAAAAATGGTATTCAGCTTAGAACAACCATCACCGAGATGGGTCCAACATTGCTATCTCGAATCATGGATTTAAATGAGCTTCAATCTGATATTCTCACAATCGTTTTCAAGATAGCAGACGACAACAACCTTGCGTTGATTGATACCAAGGATTTAAAATCAATGTTAAGCTATGTGGCAGAAAACGGCAAAGAGTTTGCTGCAGATTATGGTCATATCAGTCCTGTTAGCATATCTGCTATTCAGCGCGCAGTTGTGGCTCTTGAACTTGCAGGAGGCGATGTTTTCTTCGGTGAGCCAGCTCTAGATATTAGAGATTGGTTTACAGTAGGTGAAAACGGCAGAGGGATGATTCATATTTTGGATAGCCAGAGCCTTATCAACAATGGCACCCTCTATTCAATGTTCCTGCTTTGGATGCTTTCAGAGCTGTTTGAGACCATGCCAGAGGTTGGCGATTTGGACAAGCCAAAGATGGTGTTCTTCTTTGATGAGGCGCATTTGCTCTTCAAGGACACTCCAAAATCCTTACTAGATAAGATAGAGCAGGTTGTTAAGCTCATCCGTTCCAAGGGAATAGGAGTCTATTTTGTAACACAGAATCCTAGAGATATTCCAGACGGAGTTTTGGCACAGCTTGGCAACAAGGTTCAGCACGCCCTTCGCGCATACACTCCATCTGATCAAAAGGCAGTCAAGGCAGCCGCCGATTCCTTCAGAGAGAATCCAGCCTTCAAAACAGCTGATGTAATAGAGGCTCTTGGAACAGGAGAGGCAGTTGCATCATTTTTGATGGAGGATGGTACGCCATCTGTAGTTGAAAAGGTTGCGATTCTACCACCTCAGTCGCAGATGGGCGGCATCGATGAAGCCACAAGAGATAATGCAATCAAATCAAATGTTTTATATACAAAGTACGCTACAGCCGTAGATCCAGAATCTGCCTTTGAATTGCTTACAAGAATGGGGGCGGAAAAGGAGCAGGCAGCTAAGGCTGAAAAAGAAGCTGCTGAGGCCGCCAAACAACAGGCCAAGGAAGCTGCGGCTGCAGAAAAAGCCGAGGCAAAGGCTAAAGAAAAAGAAGAAAACCGCAAGAAGAGAGCAATCAAATCTGTAGGAACTACTGTGGCTGGAACAATTGGCCGCGAGGTAGGAAAAAAAGTGGGAAAACAGTTCGGTGGAAAATTTGGTCAAACACTAGGAGGGAACACGGGTGCACAGCTTTTGAGAGGTCTTTTGAACACTCTTTTCAAGGGCTAAAATTTGACTATATGTAGCATGATTGTTAAAATGGGTCAGAGTTTTAAACTCTGGAGAATAATCATGAGAAATATAGAAATATCCGAATCCACAAGAAAAAACGTTAGTAGAGACAGCGAATATACAAGAGATCCACGAGTAATACGTGAAGAACGTTTAGCTCGAGAACTTAGACAGGCAAGAGAACCATATCAGTCGAGAGACCCTCGACTAGTAAGGAACTCTCGTCAGGCTAGGGACCCCCGTCAGGCACGTGATTCTCGAATAAATCCCGAGAGACGTATGATGCGCGAGGAGCGTTTGGCGAGGGAGCTTAGACAAGCAAGAAACGCTAGACCTACTAGAGACTCTAGACCTTCCAGGGATGCTAGTACAGCTAGAGATGTTAGAGCCCGTAATGCAAACATGCCTGCAAGAACTAGAAAGTCTCGTAAATCCAAAAAATTACGTAGGCTTTTTACCCTAGGGAAAGTGGCTTTAATAGTCGCTGTACTAGGCGTGGGAGCCTATTTTTATTACGACTATTCAAGTCGTGTTTACAAAAAATGTGAGGTAGAGCTTGGCACTGTTGTTAAACCTACAGATTTTTTAAAGGACACAAGCAAACCTGCTAAGTTTACAAAGTCGACTGCTCCTAAAATTGACAAGGTCGGCACTTACACAGTTGGAATACAGTCAGATTTTTATACCTACAAGTGCAAACTCATAGTCAAGGATCATGTGGCACCAGAACTTGAGGTCAAAACAGTGACTCGTATTCCGGAAGAAAAACCTGTAGCAGCAGATTTTGTTGAGTCTGCATCAGATTTGTCTGGAGAGGTTTCTTTCCACTACAAGGCAGAACCTCAATATGATGGCGTTGGAAGTTATCCAGTTATCATCGTTGCAGAGGATTCATCTGGAAATCAAACTGAAAAAGAGGCAAATCTTAATATTGTTTCCGAATATGATGTTACTCCTCCGGTAATCGCGGGTCAGCTGGATAAGACTGTTTATGTAGGCTCAGGTGTTGGTTTTAAATCAGGCATCACTGTTACTGACAACATGGATACCGGGCTTCAGGTTGAAGTGGATAGCAGCCAAATTGATTTGGATACCCCAGGTGTATACACAATCACTTATAGCGCTACCGATTCAATGGGCAACATTGGAACAGCTCAGGGTACAGTTACAGTCATAGAGCAGATGTACAGCGAAGACCAAGTATACGCACTTGCAGATGGTGTTCTCAAAAATATAGTCAATGACAATATGTCAGATTTTGAGAAGGCAAAAGCAATCTTTGCATGGGTACAGGCCAATATTGGTTACAGCGAAAGTTCAGATAGAGATGATTGGCTTAAGGGCGCATATGACGGACTTACAAATCATCGTGGCGATTGCTACAATTATTATGCGGTTAGTAAGGCATTGCTCACTAGGGCAGGAATTAAAAATGAGGATATCGAGATCATTCCAACAGCCACACGTCATCATTATTGGAACGTGATAGATTGCGGAGAGGGATGGAGACATTTTGATGCGACTCCTCGTGTAGATAAATCCTTCAAGGGGTTCTATCTTACAGATGATGAGTTGACTGCATATTCAAAGCAGCACTACAACTCTCATAATTTTGATAGAAGCGTTTACCACTATTTTAACTAGGAGAATAATTTAATGAAAAAACTTGGAATAATTGGCGGATTGGGGCCCATGGCGACGGCTTATTTTATGCGACGCATTATAGAAATGACCGATGCCAAAACCGATCAAGATAATATAGAAATGATAGTTTACAACTGTCCATCGATTCCTGATAGGACGGGGTACATTCTTGGAGAGTGCATGGATAGTCCTCTGCCAAAGATGATAGAGATTGCAAAGTCTCTTGAGAGTCAGAGCATTGATTACATAGCTATTCCTTGTATCACGGCTCATTATTTCCACGAGCAGCTGTCAGAAAGTGTTTCTGTACCTATCAGCAATGGTATCAGGGAGACAGCAGAATATCTTTCCAAGGAAGGTATTAACAAGGTGGGGATTATGGCAACCACTGGTACAGTCAAGACACATCTTTTTGATTCTATTTTCAAGGAGTATGGAATTGAGTGCATCTATCCTATCGAGCGCTGCCAAGAGATGCTGATGGACATCATCTACAAAGGCGTTAAGGCAGGAAATAGCATCAATATAAACGATTTTTTGGATGTTAGAGATAGATTGATTAAGGATGGTGCTCAGGTGGTTATACTAGGTTGCACCGAGCTTTCAATAGTTAAACGAGACAACATAGTAGGAGATAAAGTCCTAGATATTATAGATGTTTTGGCTCAGGATTGTGTTAGCAAATGCGCAAGCCTTAGGCCAGAATTTCAAGATTTAATTACTAAGTAACTAAGAGGTGTCAAATGCAAAACAATGTACTAGATTATTTGGAGGGCAGCTTACAGAGAGTCCCAGACAAAATCGCATATGCGGATGATCAGGTTGAGCTGTCATTTGCAGATGTGAAAAGAATCATGGATTCTGTGGGAACAGGCCTTTTAAATAAAGGATGCAACAGAGAACCAGTAATAGTATTTATGAAAAAAAGCCCAAATACTATTGCAACATTTTTTGGAGTAATAAATGCTGGATGCTATTACGTACCAATCGATAGCGAAATGCCAGCAACTCGAATCAATCTTATTTTAGACAATTGCAAGCCGCGAGTTATAATCTGCGACGATTCAACAATAGATATTGCAAATGATTTTGATTACAAAGCGGATATAGTGCTTTTCTCAGAGATTAGCCAGACTGCCGCTGATGTGCAGGCTTTGGCTCAGGTCAGAAAGAGAACAATCGATACTGATCCAATCTATATCGTATTTACGTCAGGTTCTACTGGCGTGCCAAAGGGTGTTTGTGCTTGTCACAGATCAGTTATTGATTATATCGAGCAGCTTTCTGAGACTCTTGGTTTTAATGAGGATACAGTTTTCGGTAACCAGACGCCACTTTATTTTGACGCATGTCTCAAAGAGCTTTATCCAACTCTTAAGTTTGGTGCTACCACATATTTGATTCCACATTCATATTTTATGTTCCCAATCAAGCTTGTGGAATACATCAACGAGCATAATATCAACACTGTTTGCTGGGTTGTTTCAGCGTTAACTATGATTAGTGCTTTTGCAACCTTTGATACGGTGGTACCTCATACTCTGAAGACTATCGCTTTTGGTAGTGAAGTGTTCCCAATCAAGCAATTCAGACTTTGGAGGGCAGCAGTGCCAGAGGCAAAGTTCTTTAACTTATACGGTCCTACAGAGGGCACCGGCATGTGTTGCTATTATCCAGTTGAAAGAGAGTTTGCTGACGATGAAGTTATTCCGGTTGGATTTCCATTTAAGAACACGGAAATTCTGTTATTGAAGGAAGATAACACTCTAGCCAAACAAGGTGAGCAGGGTGAGATTTGCATCCGTGGCACGTCGGTAACATTGGGTTATTACAACAATCCTGAAAAGACTAGTGAGGCTTACGTTCAAAATCCGTTGAACACTGCGTACCCAGAAATCATCTATCGCACCGGTGATATGGGTCATATCAACGAGCGAGGCGAGCTTGTGTTCCATTCTCGTAAGGATTTCCAGATTAAGCACATGGGACATCGTATTGAGCTTGGGGAAATCGAGGCGAACGTAAATCTTGTTCCAGAGATAAAGCTTTCTGGTTGTATCTACGCCAAAGAGCAGGGCAAGATAGTGCTTTACTATGTTGGAGATATCACAGAGGGTGATTTAATTAAGGCTCTTAAGTCTAAGCTCCCAAGGTATATGCTGCCTAACAAGGTTAATCGACTTGAAGAGATGCCGTTTACAGCAAATGGTAAAATTGACCGCGTGACCCTTACTAATATGTATAATAAAAAATAAGGGCGCACAGATTTATCTTGCAAATACAAATTTATAAATATATTTTTTATGTAGGAGGAATTTAATAATGAACGAATTATTGGAGATTTTAAGTGACTTACATCCTGAGGTAGATTTTGCTACAGCTACAGATTTGGTTGATGGCGGAATCTTGGATTCCTTTGACATTGTTTCTCTGATTTCAGAGATTAATGAGGAATTTGATGTAACAATCGGTGCTTCAGAGCTTACTCCAGAAAACTTTAATTCTGCAGAGGCAATTTATGCACTTATCAAGGAAAAACTTGACGACGAGGATTAATTAAATGTTATTTACCAGCTATGAATTCTTAGGATTTTTGCTAGTAGTATTTTTAATCTATTACTTATTGAGAGGAAAGGCCCAGTGGTCTTTCCTGCTTATTTCAAGTTACGTTTTCTACTTTATAGCAGATCCTAGATATTTAATTTTTATTGCGATTACCACAGTCAGCACTTTTTTTGCTGCACGAGCAATCTCAGACAAAAAGTCCTCCTTTGATGCGTGGTTTAAAGAACACAAGAAGGAGATGGAAAAGGACGAGAGAAAGGCCGCTAAAGCCAAAGCTCATGCTGTCGAGAAAAAGATTTTTTTGTGCTGTCTGCTTTTCAATTTAGGTATTCTTGCTGTTACAAAGTATACCAACTTTACAATTTCAAACATCAATTCAATTTTGAATGCTGTTGGTAATAAAGGCACATTGTCATTTGTTGATTTGGTTATTCCAATGGGTATTTCGTTTTATACCTTCCAGACAATGGGATATCTTATTGACGTGTACAATGGCAAGTTTGAGGCACAGCGAAGCATCTTTAAATTTGCGTTGTTTGTATCATTCTTCCCACAGCTTGTTCAGGGTCCTATCAGTAGATACGACGACTTGAGCAAGACATTATTCGAAGAGCACAGATTTGATTGGCGTACAGTTTCATTTGGTTTAGAAAGAATCCTTTGGGGCTTTTTCAAGAAGCTTGTTATTGCAGAAAGAATCCTTGTGCCTGTTCAGGCTATCATACAAGAGCCTGATAAATACAATGGATGGTATGCTTTTGCAGGTGCGATGTTCTATGCACTTCAGCTGTATGCCGACTTTACAGGTGGTATTGATATCACTATTGGTGTGGCAGAGACGATGGGAATCAAGGTTACAGAAAACTTTATTCGCCCATATTTTTCAAAGAATATCAAAGAATACTGGAATCGTTGGCATATCACCATGGGTACATGGTTTACCGACTACATTTTCTATCCAATATCTGCTAGTCAATTTATGATGAAGCTTTCTAAAAAAAGCCGTAGCGTTCTAGGAAATAATCTCGGTAAGAGAGTACCGGTTTACCTATCGAGCTTTATTGTGTGGTTTACAACAGGTATCTGGCACGGTGCAAGCTGGAACTTCATCGTATGGGGACTTGGTAACTTTGTAGTTATAATGATTTCGCAGGAACTAGAGCCATTCTATCGTTGGTTCCACTCTAAGGTAAAGGTGGCCGGTACATTTGGTTGGAAGTTGTTCCAGGTTATCCGTACAGTGCTTATAATGTCTAGTCTTCGTATGTTTGACTGTTACAGAGATGTTCCGCTTACATTCAAGATGTTTGGCAGCATCTTCACTAAAGCTAGACTGTCCCAATTAAGTGTTAACGCATTTACGGATTTGGGAATCACAATTGCAGACTATGTTGTTGTGTTTATTGCTATGGTAATTCTTATAGCTGTCAGCTTGATTCAGCGAAGTGGCAGCGTTCGCGAGAAAATTGCTGAGCTTTCTGCAGCTCGCAGATTTGCTATTTGGTATGGTTTATTTATGGTGACGCTCATATTTGGTGCCTACGGTATTGGATACTCAGCTAGCCAGTTTATATATAATCAATTCTAAATCTTCTTTAGGGAAGAAGAGGTGTATTAAATGAAGAAAACAAAAAAGCCTGTGGCTATCTTTTTGATTATAATTGTTTTGGGTCTGTTTTTAGCCACCAAGCTTCTAGAACCTAAATATATGACAGGTATTCTCGAGGGTGCCATGATTGGTGAATACTATGATGATCCAACTGATCACAACGTAGTATTCATTGGCGATTGCGAGTTATATGAGAACATTTCGCCGGTTGATTTATGGAAGGAATATGGTATCAACTCATATGTCCGCGGGAGTGCCCAGCAGCTTATCTGGCAGTCATATTATCTTGCAGAGGAAACTATCAAAAGAGAGCATCCAGATGTGATTGTCTTTAACGTGCTTTCTATGCAATACAACAATCCTCAAAGCGAGGCCTACAATCGAATGACATTAGATGGCATGAGATGGAGTGATTCAAAAATTGATTCTATCAAGGCGTCTATGACCTATGAGGAGCATTTTATCGATTACGTATTTCCGTTATTACGTTATCACAGTCGTTGGAGTGACTTAGGCACAGATGACTTTGAGTATATGTTCCACCGAAACAAGGTGTCTTTTAACGGCTATTATATGCGAGTCGACAGTAGGGCTCCAGATAGTGTGCCAGAAGGTATACCGAAGATTGATTATACCTTCGGAAGTAATGCATACATGTATTTGAACATGCTTACTAAGCTTTGCAAAACTAATAATGTGGAGTTGATTTTGGTTAAGGCGCCATCCCTATATCCGGTTTGGTACAATCAGTGGGATAAGCAAATGGTAGATTATGCCAAGGCTAATAATCTAACATATATTAATTTCTTGGATCATATGAATGATATTGGTCTCGACTGGAGTAAAGACACTTACGATGGCGGACTTCACTTAAATCTTTCTGGCGCAAAGAAGTTATCAAGCTACTTTGGTAAAATTTTGCAAGAAGAATTCAAGGTGCCCGATAGACGTGGTGAAGACAAGCTTGAAAAGTATTGGTCAGGCGTTATTAAAAGATATGATAAAGAAAAAGCTAAGCAGGAAAAGAATCTTGAGCTATACGGTTCGGTAAACGGCAAAAAGAAATAATGAGGTAAAGCATGAAGTTTGTTGTTCAAAGAGTAAATGAGGCATCAGTAGCTGTAGATGGTAATACTATAGGTCAAATAAAAAAGGGATTTCTTGTACTTATAGGAGTCTCTGGCGAGGATACAAAAGAGATAGCTGACAAGATGGTAAAGAAGCTATTGGGACTTCGTATTTTTGACGATGAAAACGACAAGATTAATTTGTCTCTTACAGATGTGGGCGGAGAGCTTTTACTTATTTCTCAGTTTACTCTTTACGCAAATTGCAAGAAGGGCTACAGACCTTCCTTCATAGAGGCCGGTGCGCCAGATATGGCAAATGAAATGTACGAATACATTATTTCTAAGTGCCGTGAGGCTGGGTACCACACTGAGACAGGAGAGTTTGGAGCTGATATGAAGGTATCGTTAGTAAACGATGGACCTTTCACTATAGTGCTGGATTCGGAGCAGATTTGTTGAAGTTGTCGGTGAACGACGAAGGCAATCGGGAAAGCGCACTATTTCGCTAAAGCGGAAGGCGGGAGAAGGAAATGAAAATAGCATTGTCCATTGCTATTTTCGTTTCCCACGGCGCACATCAGCCACGAAGTGGCATTATATATGTGCGCCTTCCCGTGAACGACGAAGGCACTTGTGCCGAGGAGACCTTGAAGCCCGGGCTTCAAGGGTCTCTTCGGCACAAAAAAAGATAACTAGAGCTTTATGCTCTAGTTATCTTTTTTGATGCGGAAGGCGGGACTTGAACCCGCACGCTCGCAATGAGCACAAGATCCTTAGTCTTGCTCGTCTGCCAGTTCCGACACTTCCGCTCATTCCTTATTTGTCTTGACGACAAGAAGTATAATATCAAAGTAATCGTTGATAGTCAACACTTATATTTTAAAATATTCGTAAATTTTTATGGAAAAATCACCTTCATTAACTTATCTAAAAAATGTATACTATTACATAGTGCTTAATCGGGAGAGAATCTATGACTTTTGCGGATTTGAACTTTATTTTAAGATTGATACCAATCTTTTTGATTATATATTATCTTATACCAGCTAAAGCAAGACCTTGGCTGCTTCTTGTGGGCAGTTTAGGTTTTTATTACCTAAACGAGCCTATACTCATCGCCGTCATGGCAATTGGAGCTGTTTTCAATTTATTATTTGCTTATGCTAATTCAAAAAAACATAGCAAGGTAGTACTTGGTTTTGCCATTGCTATAGATGTAATTTGGCTTGTGGCATTCAAGGCTTGTGGAGCCTTTGATTTGGGACGCGAATTCGGTATAGCAATTCCTCTTGGACTAAGCTATTTTGTTTTCAAGCTTATTTCCTATCAAGTTGATTTGTACAAGGGCCAGGTGGACTCACTAAGTGTTCGTGATTATTTAGTTTATCTGTTTATGTTTCCACAGATTATTGCGGGCCCAATTGCTAGATACGATTATTTAGCTACAAATCAGTATTGGAGCAAATCTGATGCAAGTCGCAAGGAACGTTTAAGCAAAGTTCTTGTTCAGATAGAAGAAGGACTTAAGCTTTTTGCCATTGGCTTATTTATGAAGGTTATGCTTGCTGATCATATCGCAGTTTTGTGGAACGATATCAAAACTATCGGATATGAAAGCATATCAACACCTTTGGCTTGGCTAGGCGCCTATAGCTACTCCTTAAATCTATATTTTGACTTTTGGGGTTATTCCCTTATGGCAGCAGGCCTTGGTATCATGCTTGGATTTGATTTTATTGAAAACTTTAATCAGCCTTATTTTGCGGCATCTATCTCCGAGTTCTACAGAAAGTGGCACAGCACTTTGGGAGAATGGTTCAGAGATTACATTTATTTTCCGCTAGGAGGCAATCGCAAAGGCAAGCTCCGTACAGTCTTCAATTTAATAGTTGTTTGGGTCCTTACAGGTCTTTGGCATGGATTTACGCCAAACTTTTCGATTTGGTCTGGGGCGCTTTGTATCATCATCATATTTGAGAAACTAGTCATATCAAAGTCGCCAAAGCTATTTAAGGTTGTAGGGCGCATCAATGTATGGGTTTTAATTCCAGTGACATGGGTGGTGTTTGCCATTCATTCAATTAAGGATTTAGGAGTTTATCTTCTTAGAATGTTTCCAGCTGTGGATGTGGGAGTGGCAGTCAATAGTAATGACTACATTTACGCCTTAAAGGACTATGGCCTTTATTTATTAGCTGCTCTCGTGTTAGTGTTTCCATTTTTTACAAGCTTTTACCGCAAGCACAAGAGCAATATTTTTATGGTGCTTTTGATTTTTGCCATGTTTTGGATAAGTATCTACAGTTTGGCGAATTCATCAGGCAATCCGTTTATGTACCTTAGATTTTAGTTTAGAGATATATGTTATGAATCCAAAGAAGTATTTATTGTTATGTTTAATTGTCATTAGCATAGTTGGTCTGTCTGTTACAGGACTTTATTCTCGCACTAGCTTATATACGGACTATTTTAAAAATTATATTCAGCTTCCAGCTTCTGCGATAGTGCTTAAAGGGGCCGCTTCTGGAATTTATCCTTGGAGTCAACCTGTGGTCAAAGCTCCAGCAAATATACCTGTCACAGCACATATCAATCACAAAAAGGAAAAGAGCTTTATACAAGTTGATGATTCATATTTTGATGATGCTATATTTATAGGTGATTCTCGTATGGTAGGTCTTTCCCAGTATTGTGAAGCGATTGATTCAAGGGCGACTTTCTATGCAAAAAAATCACTCACTATCTATGATATAAGAGACGAAAGTTGGATCGAGATTGACGGAAGTAAGACTAGAAAGCAATCACTATGGGAAGCGATAGCGGACAAGGACTTTTCCAAGGTTTATATTATGGTTGGCCTAAACGAAATAGGAACAGGAGATCCCAATATTTATCAAGCTGCATATCAGGAAGTAATCAGCCGAATCCATCAGATACAGCCTAATGCAGTGATATTTATTACTAGTATTATGCATGTCACAGCAGAAAAAAGCGAAGAGGATGAGCTTTACAACAATCCAAACATCGATATACGAAATAATGCGCTTAAAGCTCTTGCTGATGGAAGTACGTATTTTTATCTTGATATCAATACAGTTGTAGATGATGAAACCGGTGGTTTAAATGCAGAATGGACCACTGATGATGTCCATTTAAAAGGATCCTGCTATGAGCCATGGCACCAGTTTTTGCTGCAAAAGGGAATCAAAGTAGGTAAATAAGATGTGTCAGAATTTTCTGATTTACTATACTAAAGTAAGACACTTTATTTTGCGTAAAACCGTTGACTATTGGCGGTTCCTTTGATAATATACTTCTTGTCGTTAAGGCATACAAATCACATACTTTTTGCGGAAGTGTCGGAACTGGCAGA
>DBWZ01000045.1 GCA_002309345.1 Pseudobutyrivibrio sp. UBA1225 | reverse complement strand
TTTCATGTCCGTTCAGGGACATATATTCCCGATAGAATTGTAAATAGTTGAACGCACACCCGAATATAGAAGAAGCGACACATCGAACTTGGAAAAACATAATTTTATTGCGATGTAATTCCCCCTAGGGGTACGAACCCTGGTGGGCGGGCGTGGGGATTATAATATGGAGCTGCGGTCAATACGATTTTGCCAAAAAAGTGCAGTTCTTGCCGAGAGTATTGTATAGGATTTTGGTTATAGTAAAATTTCTTTGGTATCAAGTGATACTAGGAATAATAAGGGTATAAATAATAATGTTAGAGAGAATGAGGGACAATAATGAGGGTGCTGATACTTAGGGTAAAGATGCTTAGGACCCGGTTTCAGAATTGTCGGTTTCGACATCATATGAAGCTGAAGGACACTTTTAAAAGCTGATTTACCTATAAAGGCAGTGGAGAGATTAGGGCTGAGAGACTAGTCTCTCTTTTTTTGTTGTTTTTTTCGTCACAGAAAAGGCGCTTTTTTGTGATACAGTATTGTATCTAAAAGAAAACAGGGAAAGGTAATTTAATTAACATATAATAAAGAAATTTGTGTTATAGTATCCTTTGTGAAAAAATAAACGAAATATTTTCTCAATAAGACTATGGATATAAATGCAAAGAATTTGCTTGAAAAACTTAATAACAATCATGCATTGTCTATAGACGAATACGACTACCTACTTAAGCATATGGATATTGATCTGATGAACGTTGCGTCAGAGTTCGCCAGGATTAAACAAAGGCAGCACTACGGCAACAAGATTTTTGTCAGGGGCTTAATAGAGTTTACCAACTTTTGTCGTAACAATTGCTATTACTGCGGTATCAGACGTGATAATAGTGATTGCGAGCGCTATAGACTTTCTAAAGCGCAAATTTTGGAGTGCGCTAATGTTGGTTACGATCTTGGATTTAGGACAGTTGTTTTGCAAGGCGGAGAAGATTTCGCATATACGGATGAAGACATCTGTGAAATCATACGAGCAATTAAGTCATCGAATCCAGATATGGTCATCACCTTATCTATTGGTGAGAGAAGTCGTGCAAGCTACGAGGCATATTTTAATGCAGGTGCTAGGCGATATTTACTTAGGCATGAGACTGCAAATCCAGAGCTTTATGCAAAGCTTCATCCCCAAGAGATGTCGTGGCAGAATCGCATGGACTGTCTACAGACATTAAGAGAAATCGGTTATCAGGTTGGAGCAGGCTTCATGGTCGAATCACCTGGTCAGACAACCTACGATTTGGCGATGGATCTTAAGTTTATCCAAGATTTCAAGCCAGACATGTGCGGTATAGGACCGTACATCAGTCATAAAGAAACACCATTTGCGAAAGAGACAAGTGGAGGCGCTGATACAACCTTATTTTGCTTGTCACTTATCAGAATGATATATCCACAAATACTTTTGCCGGCGACAACAGCCCTTGGCACCGTCGACGAACATGGGCGTGAAAAAGGTATCTTGGCAGGAGCCAATGTACTCATGCCAAATCTGTCTCCAACAAGCGTGCGTAGCAAGTACACCCTGTACGACAACAAAATCTGCACAGGCGAAGAAGCCGCCGAATGTGTCACCTGTTTACGTAATCGCGTCACAGCTATTGGCTACGAGATAGTTGAAGACCCAGGTAACCGTAGCGGGTTTAATACAAATTAATAATATAATCATATTTTTCATTATGTTTATGGCAAGTCATACTCATAGATTAAAAATAGTCTGTAGCTATCAAGCTTTATGTGATGTCGGAAAGCTACGTGTTAGTGACCGGAGACAATACATAAAGCCTGAGAGCGTAATAGACGTAAGAAAGGCAATAATATGTACAATGTCAATTCTTTGAAGGCTGAGGAGTTTATCGATAATCAAGAAATCCTTGATACAATCGAATACGCTGAAGCAAATAAAAACAATTTTAAACTCATCGACGAACTGCTTGAAAAGGCTAGACCAGTCAAATCCGGTGATGGTTGCGTCTGTAAGGGGCTTACGCATCGCGAGGCGGCAGTTCTTTTGGCATGCGATGATAAGACATATATAGAAAAGATGTTTAAGGTGGCTGAGGAAATCAAAGAAGCCTTTTACGGAAATCGAATCGTGCTTTTTGCACCCCTTTATTTATCAAACTACTGTGTAAACGGCTGTGTTTACTGTCCTTATCACATGAAGAACAAGCACATCGCCAGAAAGAAGCTTACGCAGGAAGAGGTCAAGGCTGAGGTTATTGCACTTCAGGATATGGGACACAAGCGACTTGCCATCGAAGCAGGTGAGGATCCAGTCAATAACCCTATTGAGTACATCCTTGATTGCATCAATACAATCTACAGCATTCACCATAAAAACGGAGATATCAGACGTGTTAACGTCAACATCGCCGCTACAACAGTTGAAAATTATCGCAAGCTAAAGGATGCAGGAATAGGCACATACATCCTCTTCCAAGAGACATACAATAAAAAGAGCTACGAGGAGCTTCATCCTACTGGACCAAAGCATGACTATGCATATCACACCGAGGCCATGGATAGGGCCATGGAGGGTGGCATAGACGATGTGGGACTTGGAGTACTCTTTGGACTTGAAAGCTACAAGTATGAGTTCATCGGTTTGCTTATGCATGCCGAGCATCTCGAGGCGGTTCATGGCGTTGGACCACACACAATTTCAGTTCCACGTGTTAAGCATGCAGATGATATCAATCCAGATGTATTTGACAACTCAATCCCTGATGATATGTTCACCAAGATTGCTGCTTGCATCAGAATCGCTGTTCCATATACAGGAATGATTATCTCTACTCGCGAATCGGAAGATGTTCGTAGAGAAATGCTTAAGGTGGGAATTTCCCAGGTATCTGGCGCGAGCCGTACATCGGTCGGCGGATACACCGAAGAAGAAAGACCACATGATACCGAGCAGTTTGACGTTTCAGATCAGCGTACCTTGGATGAGGTAGTTCATTGGCTGATGGATACAGGTCACATTCCATCCTTCTGTACAGCTTGTTATCGTGCAGGTCGTACTGGAGACCGCTTTATGTCACTTTGCAAGAGCGGACAGATTATCAACTGCTGTCACCCAAATGCACTTATGACACTCACCGAGTATTTGGTTGACTATGCTTCTGAGGAAACGAAGGAAGCTGGCTTTAAGATGATAGAAGAAGAGCTTAAGAAGATTCCAAAGGAAACAGTTAGAAAGACAGCCGAAGAAAATATCGAGGCTATCAAAAATTCTAACCGTCGAGACTTCCGTTTTTAATATAATAGTAAAGCTTCCCGTTTCGGGAAAGCGCACTGATGAGGAAAGATATGAATTTAAATTCCACTTCAAGTGGGCAGCGAATCCACATAGGTTTCTTCGGCATCAGAAACGCAGGTAAATCAAGTATCGTCAACAAGCTTACCAATCAGCCTGTTTCGCTGGTATCAGCCCACAAGGGCACCACTACTGACCCAGTGAAAAAGGCCATGGAAATTTTGCCTCTTGGTCCAGTTGTCATCATCGACACAGCTGGATTTGACGACGAGGGCGAGCTTGGAGAGCTTAGAAAGGGGCGCACATATCGCATTTTAGATGAAATCGATATTGTAGTGCTGGTTCTAGATGCTAGAAACACCGTTCTTTCAGAAGAAGAAAAAGATTTTTTGAAAAATGTAAAGAAACGAAGGCTGCCTTATGTTATAATTGAAAATCACGCGGACGAAGTTGCGCCACATGCCTTTTCAGAGATACCTGAAGAAAGCATTATTTATCTTGATGCAACAAAGGACGATATGTCTCAGGTGAAGGATGCTTTAATAAAGCTTCTACCTGAAATAAAAGAGCCTGCCCTTGTGGCTGATTTAGTTCAGGAAAAGGACACTGTTATCCTTGTAATCCCTATCGATGAATCGGCGCCAAAGGATAGGATAATTCTGCCGCAGCAAATGGTTCTTAGAGATTTGCTGGACAAGGGCTGCAAGGCCATCTGTCTACAACCATCAGAGCTGGCGGAAGCATTGCGTGAAAATGGCAAAATATCACTTGTCATCACCGATTCACAGGCTTTTCAGCAGGTTGCTGAAATAGTGCCTGACAACATTCGATTAACCTCGTTTAGTATTCTTATGGCTCGCTATCGCGGAAGCCTAGAGACCCAGCTTCAAGGAGTGGCTGCTCTCAAAAATCTAAATGATGGTGATATAATTTTGATTGCTGAGGCTTGCACTCATCACAGGCAGTGCAACGATATCGGCACGATTAAAATTCCTAACTGGATAAAAGAATATACTGGCAAAGAAGTTAGGTTTGACTTCACGTCTGGCAATGATTTCCCTGAAGATTTATCAAAATACAAACTCGTGGTTCACTGCGGTGGATGTATGGTTAACGCCAAGGAGATGCAAAATCGTACTAAGCGATGCCGCATGCAGCAAGTTCCAATTGTCAATTACGGTATGGCAATTGCAGAATTCAATGGGATTTTAGACAGAAGTCTAGAAGTTTTAAATTAAACTGGCAAATATAAATGTAAAAGGAGATAAATATGGTTACTTCAGATCAAAGTATTGTACGTTTGAAGCACAGCATTATGGAAGAAGTTTGCAAGCTTGCTTGGAATGGTGAGCTTGATGCAGAACACAAGGAGCAGGTGGTTTATGAAATCATCCCTGGTCCAAGACCAACATATCGTTGCTGCGTATATAAGGAAAGAGAAATTGTTAGACAGCGTGTCATTCTTTCTTGCGCAGAGAACCTTCCAACAAACCCAGATTCTAAGAATGTGGTTCAGGTTATCCAACCAGCTTGCGATGACTGTTCAATCGCATCTTATTCAGTTACAGATAACTGCCGTTTCTGTCTTGGAAAGGCATGTCTCAACTCTTGTAAGTTTGGAGCAATCGCACCAGGTGAGAGAAGAATGCATATCGACCCTACAAAGTGTAAGGAATGTGGTATGTGTGCTAGAGAATGTCCTTATCAGGCAATCGTTCACCTTGAGAGACCTTGTAAGAAGGCTTGTCCCGTTGGAGCAATTTCATACGATGAGTACGGTCACTGCGTAATCGACGATGAGAAGTGTATCTCTTGTGGTCACTGTATCCACAGCTGTCCATTCGGTGCTATTGGTTCAAAGACATCTCTTGTACATATCATCAAGGCTATCCTTGAAGGCAAGAAGGTTATCGCTATGTGTGCACCTGCTACAGAGGGACAGTTCGGCGAGGATATTTCAATGGCAGCAGTTAAGGAAGCCTGCAAGAAGCTTGGCTTCACAGATATGATAGAGGTTGGTCTCGGCGGCGATATGACAGCAGCCTACGAGTCTGCAGAGTGGAGCGAGGCTAAGAAGGAAGGTCACCAGATGACAACATCTTGCTGTCCTGCATTTATCAATATGCTTAGAAAGCACTTCCCAGAGCAGTTCGAGAACAACATGTCTTCAACTGTATCTCCAATGTGCGCTATCTCACGTTATGTTAAGGCAACAATGGGCGAGGACACTGTTACGGTTTTCGTTGGCCCATGTATCGCTAAAAAGTCTGAGGCAGCTGACGAGACAGTACCAGGCAATGCAGATTATGTAATCACATACGGTGAGCTTAGAGCTATGATGCGTTCTAAGGGTGTAGAGTTTGAGCCAGTTGAAAGCGAATATCAGGAATCGTCTACATTTGGCAAGAACTTTGCTTCATCAGGCGGTGTTGCAAAGGCTGTTATCGAGTGCATGCAGGAGCGTGGCGAGAATACAGACGATATCAAGCTTATGGCATGTCACGGTGGCTCAGAGTGTAAAAAGGCTCTTATGCTTCTCAAGAATGGCAAGCTTGACGCTGATTTCATCGAAGGTATGATTTGCGAAGGCGGTTGCGTAGGTGGACCTTCTAAGCACAAGGCTGAAAGAGAAATTATTAAGGCTAGAACAGGTCTCATTGGCAAGGCCGATGGACGCAAGATCCTTGCAAATATCGAAAATTATCCTATGGACAAATTCTCAATGTTCAGAGACGGACATATGTAAGAAGGTGTTTTTTCGACGCTGACACGTTTGAGTTAATTAGCGTGTGTCAGTGTCGAAAAAAGTTGCCGCGTTACATTATTCGAGTGAAGGATGTGTCAGCGTAAACAAATCTGCAAAAGACCTTGTATTTATGGTATAGTAATAGTGTACGGGCAAATTTATGGGGACCAATATTCCTCGTTAAGAGGTTTATATATAGATATAATGTAAAAGGAGGGTAAATCAGTGGAAGCGTTAGTGACAGCATTGATTTGTTTACCATTTCTATGGGCGATTTTTCCTGCAGTGATACACAATTCAAAATGCAGAGCATTTTTCGTCTATCTCGGTTGTGGAATCATAATGGTTCTATCAGTCTACACTGCGGTGCAGTGGTACTTATCAGGGGGACAACCTCTGAACTTTAGTTTACCTTATCAAGAGACATTTGATCATGTTTACTTGGCAGGGGACATCTTTTTGATGTGTCTAATCATATATCTTTCCTTCAAGTACAAAAAATACATAATATCAGTACTTGCTGTAGTTGGCACTTTGGTACCTGCATTCTTAGAGGTTTGGGGACCAGAGATAAAAGAAGTTCCAACTATGCGATTTGATTGGCTTACATTTGTGATGGTTATTATTATAGGTGTAGTAGGTACTCTTATCGGTATTTACGCTGTGGGTTATATGCATGGCTATCATATCCATCACCATAAGGAATTAAAGGATAGACGTAGCTTCTTCCTTGCAATGGTATTTGTTTTCTATGGAGCTATGTTTGGTTTGGTGAGCTCAGCAAGTCTTACAAGCATGTATTTCTTCTGGGAAATCACATCAGTTACCTCATTCCTTTTGATTGGCTACACCAGAACTCAAGAGGCAATCGACAATTCATTCAGAGCATTATGGATGAACCTTCTGGGTGGTTGTGGAATCGCAACAGCAATTACAGTAGGTTATTTGTGGTTCGATACTGTAAATCTTTTTGAGTTCCTTAGATTGGTTAAGATATCGCCAGATAGTGTGAAATGCCTTCTACCTATCATCGTGCTTGCCTTTGCAGCACTCACCAAGTCAGCACAATTCCCATTCTCGGGCTGGTTGCTTGGTGCCATGGTTGCGCCAACACCTTCATCTGCGTTGCTGCACAGTGCAACAATGGTAAAAGCGGGGGTTTATCTTCTTATCAGATTATCTCCTGCTATGGCAGATAACTATGTGGGAAACATGGTAGCTCTTATCGGTGGATTCACATTTCTCGTTTCATCTTGCCTAGCAATATCCGCATCGGACGGCAAAAAGGTTTTGGCTTATTCAACAATATCCAACCTTGGTTTGATAGTTGCTTGTACAGGATGTGGTTACGAAGAAACGCTTTGGGCTGCATTGTTCTTAGTTATATTCCATGCAGTATCAAAGTCTATGCTATTCCAGTGTGTCGGCGCAATTGAAAATACAACTGGTAGCCGTGATATCGAGGACATGCAGGGATTGATGACAATCTTCCCTAAGCTTGCATTTATTTTGCTAGTGGGTATCGCTGGCATGTTTCTTGCACCATTTGGTATGTTGATTTCTAAGTGGGCTGCTTTAAAGGCATTTATCGATACACATTCGGCTTACGTTTCAACTTTGATGATTGTATTTATATGCTTTGGTTCGGCTACGACAATGTTTTATTGGACCAAGTGGATGTCAAAGATTATCGGTGTATCACCTCGTGAGCAGTCTAGAGATTTAACCAAAAAGAACGAGTATATTTCAATGTTCTTCCATGCAATCATGATGGTAGCACTTATACTTGGATTCCCATGGCTTTCAAAGACAATATTAAAGCCTCTTTCAAAAGAGATGTTTGGGGCAGTTGAACAGGTAATTTCATATGAGAACATTATCATCATGATAGTTCTTCTTGTGGGTGTATTTGTTGTTCCTATTGTAAACTTCATCGGCACCAAAAATAAAAAAGCAAGAACCGTACTTACCTATATGGGCGGCGCTAATGCTGGTGACAATATGAGCTTTATTTCAGCAACGGGTGAACCAAAAGAGATGCACATTGCAAATTTCTATATGCAGGATGTGATGGGCGAAAAGTCACTCTTCAAACCGGCAATAGTGGTTTCTAGTTTTATAATTATTGTTTATCTGATAATCGTAATAGGAGGTGCGTTCTAATGACAGTTCAGACAAAAGTTATTTTGGCTGTTTGCTATATTATACTTGCACCTGTAGTGATAGGTCTTTTAGATGGTTTTGATCGTAAGATTTCTGCTAGGATGCAGGGGCGAAAAGGACCATCTGTGCTTCAGCCTTTTTATGATTTGAAAAAGCTTTTTGAAAAGGAAGCGTTGTGTGCCAATAGAGCGCAATTATTTTTGATTCGCTCTTATTTGATGTTCATAATGCTTTCAGGAGTTTTATTCTTCGCAGGCTACGATTTACTTTTAGTTGTGTTTGCTTTATCAACTTCTGCGGTATTTTTGATACTTGCTGCGACATCGACCCACTCACCTTTTAGTTCACAGGGAACACATCGTGAGTTAGCACAAATCATGGCATGTGAACCAATGGAGTTGTTGGTAGCTGTAGGCTTTTATCTTGCAACCGTACCACGTACATTTAACGTTGAGTTTATTAGTAAAAGCTTCAGTCCAAATATCATTTATTTGCCAGGTTTCTTTATTGGATTTGTATTTATTTTGACTATAAAATTCAGAAAGTCACCATTTGATATTTCTACGTCGCATCATGCACACCAAGAGGTTGTAAAAGGTGTGACAGCCGAGATGGTTGGTAGAGAATACGCGTTAGTGACTCTGGCTGAGTGGTATGAAAGTGCAGTTTTATATGGAATAGTTGGATTATTCTTTATGAGTAGAAATCCTTTTTCTATCGTATATGCGATAATTGCAATTTTGGTAGTTTGGTTCTTAGAAATAGTCATTGACAATACTTCTGCACGTGTCAAGTGGCAGCTAATGCTTAAGCTTGCTTGGGGCGTGACAATAATAGCAGCTGGTATGAATCTATTCTTGTTAGAGATTATCAGATCAAATATTAGGTAATTGGAGGGTAAAAACATGAGTACAATTCATAAATCCCCATGGCTGCTTCACTATGACGGAAGTAGTTGCAATGGATGTGATATAGAAGTTTTGGCATGTACAACACCAGTCTATGATGTGGAGCGATTTGGAGTAATCAATACTGGTAATCCTATGCATGCAGATATATTCCTTGTTACAGGTGGAGTTAATTCTCAGAATGCATCTGTAGTAAAACAGATTTACGAGCAGATGCCAGAGCCAAAGGTTGTTATAGCTGTCGGCACTTGCGCTTGTACAGGCGGAATATTCAAAGAGTGCTATAACATCAAGGGTGGTGCTGACACAGTGATCCCAGTTGACATTTATGTTCCAGGATGTGCAGCTAGACCTGAATCAATTATCGATGGCGTTGTTAAGGGAGTGGCTCTTTTTAAAGAAAAAGCCGCTAAGCTTGCAGCATCAGAGAAGGCAAATTAGTAGGAGGGGTATCATGCAAGAATTAAAAAAGGATTTATATTTAATTGATAAGGCAGAGCTCCTACAGGTCATCATGGAAAAGAAAAACGCCCTATGGAGACTTTGCCAAATTTGCTGTAGCTTCCCAAAGGCAGAGAATCACTATGAGGTTACATATTCATTTGCCAATGGATATGAGTTTTCTAATTATAGATTGATTGTTGAAAAGAATGAAGAGATTCCATCAATCTCTCGTGTATATAAATCAGCAATTTTCTATGAAAATGAGATGCACGAGCTTTGGGGACTTAATGTAGAAAATATTAAGGTTGATTTACACGATAAGTTATATCGTATAGACGTAGAAACACCATTTATAGAAAAGGAGGAGCAGAAAGATGGGGAATAGAAGTATAGTGCCTTATGGCCCACAACATCCTGTTCTTCCAGAGCCAATCCATCTTGATTTAGTTTTGGAGGATGAAAAAGTTTTGGCTGCAATTCCATCTATTGGTTTTATCCATAGAGGACTTGAGAGTCTTACAAGCAAAAAGGATTTCAACGAGATGGCATATGTTGCGGAACGTATATGCGGTATCTGTTCATTCATGCACGGCATGGGATATTGCATGGCACTTGAGGATATTATGAATGTAGAAGTGCCTCGCCGCGCCGAATATCTCAGAACAATCTGGTGTGAGATGAGCCGTTTGCACAGCCATCTACTGTGGCTTGGATTGCTTGCAGATGGTTTCGGATTTGAATCACTTTTTATGCATTCATGGAGACTTCGCGAGAAGATTCTTGATATGTTTGAAGCATCAACTGGTGGTCGAGTTATCTTTTCTGTTAACACTATTGGCGGCGTCCTAAAGGATATGCCAAAGGATATGTTGGAGGATTTTGTACGCCAACTCAATGACATGGAAAAGGAAATTCGTCAGACTACTGAAATCTTTTTGAGCGATTACACAGTAAAGAGTCGTCTTGTAGATGTTGGTATTCTCTCAGGCGAGGATGCAATCCGTCGTGGCGCTGTTGGCCCTATGATGCGTGCATCTGGAATCAACGTTGATATGCGTAAAAACGGATACGCCGCATACAATGATTTGGACTTTGAGGTTATTACAAGTAATAAGTGTGATTCTTATGCAAGATGTGAGGTTCGAATTGGAGAAATTTTCCAGTCTATAGAGCTTATCCGCCAATGCGTTGCAAAGATACCGGATACAGAAATCAACACCAAGGTTACTGGCATGCCAAACGGAGAATCTATCATCCGTGTTGAGCAACCTAGAGGTGAGGCGTTCTATCATGTTAGAGCAAACGGAACCAAGTTCCTTGATCGTTTCAGAGTCCGCACACCGACCTTTGCAAACATCCCAGCACTAACTCAAACTTTACAGGGATGTCAGTATGGTGATGTTCCACTATTAGTTCTAACAATTGATCCATGTATCAGTTGTACGGAGAGATAATTTGCAAACTATGATTGGAAATTATCTGCGACGCAGTTTAACCCGATGTGGGTTTAGTACTGTGTCTTCTCACTTATTAGAACTATAAAAGATGTATGGAAGGAGTTTGATTTATATGGGACAGTTTTTACCATTTTATAAACAAGTATTTAAGAACCTCTTTTCTAAACCGGCGACAACTCAGTATCCTTTTAAACCAAAGGAGTATCCTGAGAGGACAAGAGGGCATATAGAGATTAACAAGGATCAATGTATTCTTTGCGGTATGTGTATGCGCAGCTGCCCACCTGGGGCAATCAATGTTGACCGTGCTGGCAAAACATGGACAATCAATCGCTTTGATTGTATTCAATGTGGCTATTGTGCAGAGAAGTGCCCAAAGAAATGTTTGTCTATAATACCTGGCTATCAAGAGCCAGGTGCAGAGAAGTTTGCTGAGACAGTTGAGGTGCCTTACGAGCCACCAAAACCTGCAGCAAAGCCTGCGGCACCAGCAGCACAGGGCAATGCAGCTCCTGCAGCTCAAGGTAATTCAGCAGCTCCAGCTGCGGCAACTGCTCAAGGCAATGGGACAGCTCCAGCTGCGGCTCAGGCAAATGCGGCTGAAAAAGCTGACAGTACCAGCGGAGACTAAGTCTGAAGCAAAACCAGCAGAGGTAGCCGAAGAGAATAAAGTTGAGGAAAAACCTGCAGAGTCTAAGACTGAATAAAAAAGTATCATAAAGTTTTTTCTTGTTTGCTATATAAGGAGATTACTATGAAAATTGAAAATTCATATCTAGGTAAACCTTATACTAATATGCTTAATCCTGTTAAAAAGCCATTAGAAGCAACTTTCGATATTCAATCTATACAAAGCACTGTAAATGAAGAAGAGCAAGTCGGCTATGTACATTATGCAGAACCAGATACAGAGTTACGTATGTACAAAGTAGATAGTGACACAGACGATTTGTTATACAGAGTTGAAACTTTACATGAGGGTAAGCTTGTAAAGTCTCAAGTTATTAATCCAGAAAAAGTAAATATTAAAAGTGCTACTACTGAAGAACTGTTTGCGTTGAACAAATATTTACATGATAAAAAAATAAATACTGAGAATTTTTCCATTATTGATTCAAATATGATGGCAGAGTATCATTCAAAAAAATTTAATGCTTTAGGTGCAGAGATTGCTTACACAAATGATCAACTCATAACAAATAATATAGAAGTATATCTTTTGCATAAAAAGCTATTAGATTTATTAAATAATGAAAGATATGATTTCATGCGGGAATAATAAATTTCTTTTTTCTTAACAAAAAAGACTTCCTACGGTCTATTGAGTAGCCCATAGGAAGTCTTTATAATTAAAATATTTTCTAGATTAAATCTGATGAAATATCGATGTTTTCTCCAGTAATTCCAACCCAAGCTCCATCCTTAGCTTCGTTTGCTTCTGCATGAGCTAAGAGCCATTTGTTTGTAGCTGTTAAAAGCTTGTCCTCTTGGTTGCCTGCAGTAAACTGAGGCATGCCAACGTTTGTGCCCTGTGGAAGACCAACAAGTACCTGGAAACCAGAATTTTTGCTAGCCTGACAAGGTGCATAGTGAAGAGCTGTTGCGTATACTTCAACCATAACTCCCTTAGGAACAAGGAATGCTTTTACTTTGCTAGAGTCAAGCTTGTAATCAACGATTTCTTCTCTCTTTGCCAGAAGAAGGATGAAATCAGTTGCACCGAGGTTGATTTCGCTTGAGCGATGATACTCAAGACAGTTAAGCTTTGTGTTGTGGCCGTTACACCAACCAAACTGCATTGGTGACCCACCAAATAAAGAATTAGAAATCTTTGAAGATGCAGATAAATCTTGAAGAGCCTTTTCCTCGGCCACATAATCTACGCCTTCAGGAATAGGTGTCTTTGCTTGTAATGTTTCCATTATCTGTTTTTTCTCTTCTTCATAACCTTCGATTATTCTACCGTAGTTTGTAAATTCAGCATCAGTAACACTTAAAATTTTCATAGAGACCTCCTAATACATAAAGAAATTATTGGCTGTTGCTAGCGAAAATGAATTCTATGTAATTGCATAGTAAGATTCGCTGTTGATAGTGAAAATGATTTTCATATCATCGCATAGCAACATTCATTGTTGATAGTATAACTGTTGAAGGAAATAATCGCTTATCAATAATCAACTAAATAAAGTAAAATTCTTGTCCTACCTCGAGGACTACATTTTCATGCAAAGTATTACTATTATTAAAAAAGTATGGTCAGTAATACTTATAGTGTGTAAAAACAGCTGATATTGGCGAATTATGAAGAGGAAAAGTATTAGTCAGATGTGATTTTGAGGATAGTAATACTTGATTTTCACATTTCAAAGAAAATATGTCCAAAAAAGTATTAGTCTGCGGGAATTTTGGGAAAAGTAATGATACAGCCCATATAATGGTGTAAATTCAAAAACTAAATAAAAAGAGTCAGGAGCTCATCTTTCAGTTAAAATTAAGTTACCACACAAAACATAATTGAAAGGATGAACACTATGGCTCAATTACATTTTACATTGGATTATGATTTTTTTGTAGGTTTATTTTCAGAAACTAAGGATGATGCCTTCGGTAAACTTATGGAGGCAATGCTCAATCAGGTCCTGAAAGCAGAATCAACAGAGCAGTTAAACGCAGAAAACTACGAACGTTCAAGTGGGATAATGCCCATATAATGGTGTAAATTCAATAATTAAATAAAGAGATCCAAGTGCGAATAGCATTTGAAAAACTCATAAATCCAAATAATAAGTTGGAGTTTGATATTCGCTAGATTAATATAGTTTTTTTGAGTAAAATAAAAAGCATGATTAGAAAATATACTATCAAGGGGTTAGTTCAAGGAATTGGATATCGTCCCTTTGTTGCAGGGGTGGCTGACGAATTAAATATTAAAGGTTGGGTTAGAAACACGGGAGGAATTGTGACCGTTTTAGCTTGTGGTAATGAGGCTGATTTAGAAGCTTTTTATCGCAGGATTTCTTCAGATGTTCCGACGGGCGGATTTGTGACTTCTATAGATGTAGAGACTATAAGTTCTATAGAAGATATCAAGAACAAATTTATAGAAAAAACAGGCACAGTAGACGAAGAAAAAGATTATCTAGCCAACCATAATTCCAATGAATACGAAATAAATACATACAAGGATTTTAGCATTATTGTATCAGATCAGGATTCGGCGAATCATCTTCCGCTGATTCCAGCTGATATCGCCACATGTGATAGATGCAAGCTAGAACTTTTAGATCCAAACAATCGTCGATTTAGGCATCCATTTATAAGCTGTACGATTTGCGGCCCAAGGTATTCTATAATCGAAAAGCTGCCATATGATAGAGACACAATTACAATGGCAGATTTTGACATGTGCCCGGAATGTCGAGAAGAATATACCCAAAAATCAGACGTGAGACGTCATGCCCAGACTATTGCTTGCGGGACATGCGGCCCAAAACTGCATTTTATGGATATAAATTCGGCTAAAAACGATGATTTTGCAAGAAATCCTGCAAAAGGATTAATTCACGGAAAGTTCACAGGTGAATTTTCCGACAAATCTAGAGCGACGGAAAATGACAATTTTGCACCAGAAAATGCAAATGATACAGCAATATCTTATGCAAAGGACTTATTAAAAAAAGGTGGAATAGTTGCAATAAAGGATATCGGAGGATATCACTTGGCATGTAATCCTTTTGATGAGCAAGCAGTTGCTAATCTTAGACTGCTAAAGCATCGAGAAGCCAAGGCATTTGCAGTAATGTTTCAAGATGTATCGCAGGTCAATGATTATTGCTACGTCAATGAGACAGAGGCTGAGTTATTAGAATCTCCAGCAAGACCTATAGTGCTTGTAAAAAGAAGAAAAGATGTTGAAAATATTGCGTCAAATGTTTGCCTATCTAGTCCAGACATAGGGGCAATGCTGCCTTGTAATCCGTTGCAGATTCTTCTTGTAAATGAGTTTGGACCTTTGATTATGACTAGTGGAAATGCCAGTGGAGATGTGCTTGAGATTGATGATGAGAAAATGTGTGCTTGGCTTAAAGAGCGGGCATCATCAGCTGAAATGAGTGGAGTAAGATTGGGACAGCTCTGGCATGATAGAAGAATACTTCGTCCGATGGATGATTCTGTGATGAAGGTTGTTCGCGGGCGAAGTCAGTTCATCCGCCGTGGTCGAGGTCACGTTCCAAATCCAATTCCTGTAGATATTTCAGGCGAGATATTTGCTGCAGGAGGCGACTTGAAATCAAGCCTCTGCTATGTAAAAAATGGACTTGCCTATGTGAGTCAATATCTTGGAGATTTAGAGTCTGTTAGTTGCCAAAAGTTTTACAAAAATGAGATGGGAGCCATGGCAAAGATTTTTGGATTCAAGCCAGAAGCTGTGGTGGCAGATTTGCATCCATCCTATTTTAGTAGAAAAGCTGCCAAAGAAAAGTTTGTTGAAAAAAAACAAGAAGCCTGTGCATCTGCAAATGTCAATTTAGTTTTTGTACAACATCACAAAGCTCATGTGGCAGCTGTGATAGCTGAACATCATCTGTCAGGACCTGTGCTTGGCTTCGCCTTTGACGGCACAGGCTATGGCGAAGATGGTTGCATCTGGGGAAGTGAAGTATTTGTATGGGACGATTCATCTATGACAAGGGTCGCTCATTTAAAGCCGATGAAGTTGATTGGTGGAGATGAGGGAGCTAAAAATTGCGATACAATCTTGGCGGCAATGCTGTATGATAATGGGATTTCTTTAACTGAATCTAAGGAAGTCAATGGAAGTAATGAAGCAGATATTAAAGAAATATTTGTTAATCAAAATTCATTAATTAAGGCGGCCTTAGACAATAATATTAACATTGTAGAATCCACATCAATGGGACGATTGTTTGATGCTGTTTCAGCCTTGCTTGATGTGTGTCACTTCAACACCTATGAGGGGCAGGCGCCAATAGAATTAGAGAATCTTGCAGCCACAACTGATGAAGCCCATCAGCTCAGTATAGATGCAAGTGGGGATGTCAAAGGTTTACTTGAAAATATCGTATATGCGATATCAAATAAGGTTAATAAAGCACAGATTGCCCGTGGCTTCATCTATGCCGTGGCAGATTATATTGTGGCAATTGCAGATGAAAATAACATAAGACAAGTGGTGTTATCAGGGGGAACTTTCTTGAATAGAATTCTTCTTGAAAGAACAATAGACTTGTTGGAAGAGAAGGAATATATCGTATATACGGCAGAACAACTCCCACCTGGAGATGGGGGAATCTGTTTGGGACAGGCGTATTTACTCGAGCATGAAAATACTAGATAGCTTATTCAGCTTCGATGTTTTTAACTATAAAATCCGTGCATCGCTGGAGGCGTAAATTCTGGCTGCCACACTTGGGGCAGCTATCTTTGAATTCATGACGTGTAAAGGTGGCACCACAGTCCTTGCAAACCACAGTAGACTCTTTGACTGTGGCATCGACTTTGACGCCTTCAAGAGGTGTGCCCTCGCTCATAACCTGTAGATATTCTTCGATGATTTCAGGCACGTAATCACACTGATCACCAATCTCTAAATGGATTTTGCTGACCTTATCAACCTTGTGCTCCTTAGCCTGTTTTGATACTAGATTAAAAACGTATTCTGTGACCGCAAGTTCGTGCATTGCACCCTCCTGTTTTACAAATATATAATCCTTAAAAACTTTATAACATATCATAGATTTGAGTTCAAATAATTAGATTTTAGTATGTTATTGACAAACAACCTGTGTTGAATAAAAATGAAAGAAAACATATATAATGTAAGGGAGGAAAATATTATGTCAAACAATTTTATTAGAGGGTTTATAGTGCTTGTAATAGGCCTATTGTTAGCGGTCTTTCCATCAAAGATAGCAGATAAGAAAGGCTACAGTGGCACGCTTTTTTATTTCTATGGTCTTTTCTCATTTCTGATAGCATTGATTCATGCTGCGTCACTTCCAGATATGCTTGATACCAGTAAAAGAAAGTACAAAGGTAAAACACTTGGATTAGCTGTAGCAGCCTCACTAGTATTTTTGTATTCATTGTTTATTTCGTGTGTGTTTAAGATTTTTGATGTAGATGCGTTGTTTGTGATGGAGGCTATACTGTTATTCTTGCTTATATTTGTAGCGGTATTTGCACGAAAGTACATTTTTACAATCATTATTTTTGGGGCGCACGTATTATATATGGTATATAATCTCGTTAGGTATATTATTCTTGTTGCCCAAAACATTGCTATGGATAATTATGCAGGGTCAGCTATAACGATTAGTTCTTTTGTTTTATATCGTTTAATTGTTAGTGCTGCATATGTTTATTTTGCAGTAGTGATATACAAGCACGGAGTTAAAAAAGAAAAAGTACCAGCAAATAATGTTATGTTATTTACACTTCCAAGTGTGTTGCTGGTGGTTGCCGAAATAGTTAGATCTGGAATAGTAAATTTTTCATTTATGGGAGACTTTTACTCTGCGACATTTTATATTTCGCTTTTTATGGAAATCATAGGAATTTTACTACTAGGATTTTTCTACAAAGAAGATTTTGCTTATAGAGATGCTGAGCTTTCAGAGCAAGCAGCTGATTCTTAAATTAATGAGAGGTAATAAAGGTTATGTGTGTTGCGATTCCTGGATTAGTTAAGAAATTAAAGGATGGCAAGGTGACTGTAGATTTCAACGGCAACGAGGTTGAAGCCTATGCAGGACTTGTTGATGTAAAGGAAGGAGATTATGCGCTAGTTCATGCTGGCTGTGTAATCCAAACCTTGAAGAAGGATGAGGCAGAAGAAATCATAGAGCTTATGAGTGGATTAGAATAGGATGCTAGCCAAATCCTAGAACTCACGAGGTGATAAGAGGTTGAGTAAATCATTGAAATCATAAGAGGACTGGGAGCTTAACTAAATCATTGAAATCATAAGAGGACTAGGAGCTTAACTAAATCATTGAAATCATAAGAGGGCTAGAAGCTTAACTAAATCATAGAAGGATTAGAACTTTAAATGGAAATAGAGCAACTTGTTGATTATTTAAAAAATTATAGTGGACCAAAGATTCGTCTGATGGAAGTGTGTGGCAGTCATACACATGCTATTGCAAAGCATGGCATCAGAGGGATTTTGTCGCCGCAGATAGAGTTACTGTCGGGACCAGGTTGCCCAGTGTGCGTAACACCTACAGCATACATAGACAGATTGATAGAACTCTGTTTGCAGGACAACACGACCGTTGTTACCTTTGGGGATTTATTGAGAGTGCCGGGTTCAAAGGAAAGCTTAAGCGAAGCGAAGGGCAGAGGCGGCTCCGTGGAAATGGTATATTCGCCAATGGATGTACTTGGTTTGGCTGGCAATCATCCCGATAGTCAGTATGTATTTGCAGCAGTTGGCTTTGAGACAACGGCGCCAGTTTATACGCTGCTTTTGGATAATATAATTCAAAACGATATACAAAATATCAAGCTTCTAACAGCCCTTAAAACAATGCCAGGGGCGATTTCTTATCTGTGCGACAACGGCGCTCTTATTGACGGATTTATTGCACCAGGACATGTGAGCGCTGTGACTGGCTCAGATTATTTTAATAACTTGGCGGCTAAATATCACATTCCATTTGCGGTGTCAGGATTTGGCGCAAAAGAGCTTGTAATTGCAATCTATGGCTTGATTAAAATGATTGAAGCCAAGGAGGCTACCGTTAAAAATTTCTACACCTCAGTTGTTGAAAGTCAAAAGAATGACAAAATCGAGTCTCAGCTAAACAAGTATTTTGAACAAGCGGATGTGGTATGGCGTGGCATGGGGGCTATCCCAAACTCAGGTCTATTACTTAAGAAGGATTATGCAAGATATGATGCCGGAAGTGCAGGGCTAGATGATGATAACAAGAAAAACAAGGCTTGTCGTTGCGGAGAAATCCTTATGGGCAAAGCAAAGCCTAGTGATTGTCCATTGTTTGGAAAGGTTTGTACACCTATGTCACCTGAGGGGGCTTGCATGGTTTCCGAGGAGGGCTCTTGCTTTAATGCATATCTCGTGAAAAGCTAAGGGGGATTTGCCTTACTACTTGCGGGATTCGGAGGCTATATCTTAAAAAAAATTTTGGAAAATGGAAAAATTTTTGAGATTTTATTGATATATAACTAGAGCAGTTGTTATATTAAATTTTATTTACTTAAATTCAAACTGCAGAAAGAATAAGCAATATGAAAATATAATACATAAGGGAATCACATGTAAATTTGAATTTCCAAAGTTTATATTTGGAATAAATTTTTTTGCGAAAATTTTTTAAGAATAAAATTGCGAAGAATAAAATTGATAAAAAGATTAAAGGAAAGAATAAAAGGAAAAATTTTTGGAGTATAACTATGGAAAAGATAATTATGGAGCACGGCTCAGGCGGTCGTGCAACAAACGAATTAATAAAAGAAATTTTTGAGGCACAGTTTGATAATGATGTGCTTTCGCAGATGGAAGATGCAGCAGTTGTGCCGGGCGATGCCACAATCGCCATGACAACAGATAGCTTTGTGGTCACACCGATAGAGTTCCCTGGCGGTGATATCGGAAGACTTTCAATCTGTGGAACAGTAAACGATCTTTGCATGCGCGGAGCGGTTCCAAAGTACATCACCTGCGGCTTCATCCTTGAAGAAGGTGTTGAGATTGAGATTCTAAAGCGCATAGTAAAATCTATGGCTGACACTGCGAAGGAAGCTGGCGTGCAGATTGTAGCTGGTGACACCAAGGTAATCCAAGGCAATGGAGGAATCATTATCAACACATCAGGTGTAGGCTTTGTGCCAAAGCATGTGGACATCAAGGCTGCCAACGCCGAGGATGGAGATGTGATTATCGTTTCAGGAAATCTTGGCGACCATCACGCAACTATCCTTAGCCAGCGCATGAATATTACTAACTCTATCAAGAGTGATAATGCACCTTTGCAGGAGATGGTTTCAAAGCTTATCGAGGCAAAGATTCCCGTACACGTTTTAAGAGATGTCACACGTGGTGGACTAGCCACAGTTTTAAAAGAGCTTGCCGTAGCAAGTGGACTTAAATTCGATATACTTCACGAGAATCTTCCAGTGGATCCTCAGGTAGAAGCCTTCTGCGGCTTACTCGGCCTAGATCCACTCTACATGGGCAACGAAGGAAAGCTCGTCGCCGTAGTCCCAAAAGACTACGCCGTTCAAGCCATCGAAATAATTCGCGGCTGCCCTTACGGCGAAAACGCCGACATGATAGGAACCGTCACCACCCCTGACGATGACAACGAAATCGGCTCCCTCATCATGAAGACAGATATCGGAGGTCACCGTTTCCTAGACATTCTCCAGGGCGAAGGCTTACCACGTATTTGTTAAAGTTACATCTAAAGCGTATGTAACCTGCCCCCGCCCTCCCAGACTCAGCCCACCTAGGGGCTTGGTTACGTCGCATAAGATTATGATTTTCTAAATGCCAAGTGTCGCTTCTTC
>DBWZ01000076.1 GCA_002309345.1 Pseudobutyrivibrio sp. UBA1225 | reverse complement strand
GTTGCACTTATGCCATACGTACAGGATTAGAAGCGTAGCTACGAGAAGTAGCAGCACATAAAAGAAGAAGTCAAGTTCGAGGAAAATTTATTTTCCGCAGAGCTTGGCTTCTTTTTTTATGTGGGATACGGCGACAGCCGTATCCTCTGGGAAATGCGGTAGCATTTCTCAGAGTGACTGCTACAGGAAAAGCAATTCAATTAATACTTTATTTTGGCACCCGCGGGTGCCAAAAGTAGAGCCTTTTTCTATGCAAAAAATTAAATTCTAACCATGTTTCTTCCAAGATGTGAGAGTAATTACAGCATCGTTATAATCCTCGTCATCAAAATCTTCTAGATTGTAGGTATAAATATATCCAATAGTTTTTTTCTTTTCATTTTTAATAGCCCCAGAAGCATGGGCCTTCTTTAGGTTAACAGAAGAGCCATAATATTCTACCTCAATGCGTAAATTGCTGCCGCCTTCATAAAAGGCTGAATCATGGGATAATATATCTAGCTCTTTTTCGGAAGTGTCTTTGTCGATATCTGCATATATCGTATCATCATCTCTAATCGTTACAGAAAAAGTATTTGAGCATTGGGAACAAACATCCCAGAGCATTAAATCACCTTTCTTCAAACTACCAATATAAAAGGTTTTCTTGTTATTACTATCTGTTTCTTTTGCATAAACTGTGTTTCCAAATAAACCTACTGCTAAAAAGCTAGTTAACATAATTGATAAAAATTTAGTTTTCATGATATCCTCCAAATATTTTACTAAGCAACAAGGCATATTATAACAAAACACATAGAAAATATATAGTTTTAAAGAACTGAGTAAAAATCTTAATGTTCATAGACCGACATTGATACAAACAAATTGGAAATTCGTGAAAAACCTCTCGTTTAAAAAATCGAAATTCGTGAAAAACAGCGAAGTTAAAAATTGGAAATTCGTGAAAAAACACGCAATAACAATTGTAAAATTCGTGAAAATATAATACTATATACTTAAGTTAGGGAGGCTTAGATATGGTATTTGAGCGAAAAATATATAATAAACTTCTTGAGTGGAAAAACATTTCAAATGGCTCATCGGCCATTTTGGTTGAAGGGGCTAGACGAATTGGTAAAAGTACGATTGTTGAAGAGTTTGCGAGAAATGAATATAGAGATTATATCCTTATTGATTTTTCCATAGAAGGGGATGAAATACGGGATAATTTCAAGCAAAATATCAGCAATTTGAATGTTTTTTATAGAAATTTATTCTTGGAAAAAGGCAAAGAATTACCAGAAAGAAATGCAGTTATTATTTTCGATGAGGTGCAGTTTTTTCCATTTGCTAGACAGTCAATTAAGCAGCTTGTAAAAGATGGAAGATATGATTTTATTGAAACGGGTTCGCTTATATCTATAAAACGCAATGTTAGAGATATTTTAATTCCTTCAGAGGAAGAAAAAATAAAAATGTACCCTATGGATTTTGAAGAATATCTATGGGCACAGGGAGACAGAGTTACAGCTAAAATTATCCGTGAAAATTTTGATGCTAGAAAGCCTTTAGGCGAATCTGCCCATCGTAAAATAATGCAGAAATATCGTGAATATATGGCTGTTGGAGGTATGCCACAAGCTGTAGAATCTTTTGTAAAAGGTGATTCCTACGAAAAGATTGATTATGTAAAACGAAATATTATCAGTCTTTATAAAGATGATTTAAAGAAAAATGATGAGGAAAATAGGGAAAAAGCATCTGTGATTTTTTCTACTATTCCTGAACAGCTTCAAAATCATAATTCGCACTTTAGATTTTCTAAGGTGGACAAAAATGCAAGATATAGAGATTATATGGATTCTGTTAGTTTTATTGATGAGTCTATGATTGGCAATGAATGCATTAATGTTACGGAGCCAGAAGTTGATTTTGAGGCATTTGCTGATAGAAGTAATTTTAAATTATACATGGGAGATACTGGACTACTCGTAACCCAGATGATGAGTAATCGCGATGATACAGATGAAGACATATATAAAGCTTTAATTTTCAATAAGCTTTCTTTAAATCAGGGAATGATTGCTGAGAACGCCGTTGCTCAAGCGTTGGTTGCTAGAGGGTATAATTTGTATTTTCATGAGTTTTTGTACAAAACAGGTGATAATGATAAAGAAAAAAAATATGAAATAGACTTTTTGATTGTAAAAAAGAAAAAAATATGCCCAATTGAAGTAAAGTCATCTAGCTATAAAACTCACAAATCTTTTGATAATCTGAAGAAAAAATATCAAATAAAAATGGAAGATAGCTATATTGTATATTCAAAAGATTATAAGTTTGAAAGCGGTATCCATTATATTCCATTATATATGACTATATGTCTGTAATTGAAATAATATCAAAAATACAATCCTAGAGAATGATTGGGATTGTATTTTTTTGCATTATGTCTCAAAGTGACTGCCATTGTGTTTTATGCTAAAATCGAAGAAAACAATATAAAATACAAGGGGTTTTTATATGGGCGAAAAATATGAGGCAATTAGGGAAGGATTATATACTGCATATATAGATAGTTCTTTGGCATCAAATATGGAATATCGTCCGCAGTTCATATCAAACAATTATAAAGAAGGAAAAAAGGTTTTATCAGCAATAGATGATGAGCTTTTAAAGTGTAAAAAATTTCAGATAAGCGTCGCATTTATCACTTCCGGTGGAATAGAAGCGTTATTAATGACGCTGAAGGAATTGGAGAAAAGGAATGTTCCAGGAGAAATACTGACAACGAATTATTTAATGTTTTCTGAACCACAGGCATTAAAGAAGCTTAATGATTTAAATAATATTACGTTAAAAATGTATGATGTTGAATCAGCTGGAAATGCTTTTCATACAAAGGGATATATATTTGAAAGGAATGAAATATATAGCATAATTATCGGAAGTTCAAATATTACTAGAACAGCTTTAACTGTAAATAAAGAGTGGAATACTAGAATTATTTCTACAGCTGAGGGAGAAGTAGCAAAGGATGTATTAAAAGAATTTAATGAATTCTGGAATTCAAAATATGCGTTAGGGTTTGAAGATTTTTTTGAAAACTATAAAAAGAAATATGAGATAGTTAAGCAACAGAAGAAAATAGCTATAAGCGAAAATCCTGTTGATATTAGAGCTTATGAGTTAAAGCCGAATTCTATGCAGGTAGCTTTTATCAATAATTTATATAAAATTATTAAAGCCGGAGAAAATAAAGCACTTTTAATATCTGCTACAGGTACGGGAAAGACCTACGCATCAGCTTTCGCAGTGCGAGATCTAAAATATAAGAGAATACTTTTTTTAGTTCATAGAGAACAATTAGCAAAACAATCTAAGAAAGCCTACAAAGATGTATTTGGAAGTACACGTTCATTGGGCATTGTTGGAGGTGGAGCAAGAGAGTATAATGCAGATTTTGTATTTGCGACAGTTCAAACATTAAGCAAAAAAGAGCATATAGAAAAATACAAGCCATTAGATTTTGATTGCATAATTCTTGATGAGGCTCATCATTCACCAAACAACTCATATCAAACTATAATGGAATACTTTAAACCAAAACTTTGGTTGGGGATGACAGCTACACCTGACAAACGAGATGATAACATTGTAGAAAATAATGTGTATGAGGTATTTAACCATCAAATAGCATATGAAATAAGATTACAGCAGGCAATGGAAGAAGATTTGCTTTGTCCGTTTCATTATTTCGGTATCACAGATTTAGACTATTTGGGTGATAATAAAAATGCTAATATTAATCAGCTGACTAGTGAAGAGCGAATAAAACATATAATTGAGCAGTCAAATTATTATGGTTATTCTGGTAGTAGAGTAAAAGGTCTTATTTTTTGTAGTCGCCGCGAAGAGGCTCGATTGCTTTCAGAGGCAATGAATTTAACAATTAATCCTGAAACAGGAAGAAACTATAGAACTATAGCACTGGACTCGAATACATCTTCGGTAGATAGAGAAAAAGCATTTGATAGACTTGCTATGGAAGAAGATGATGTTGTAACTTATGGGGAGCCATTAGATTATATTATCTCGGTAGATATATTAAACGAAGGTGTTGATATAGTTGAGGTAAATCAGGTAATAATGCTTAGACCAACTCAATCTCCAATAGTGTTTATCCAGCAATTAGGTAGAGGATTGAGGAAAGCAGAAAGCAAAGAGTTTGTAGTTATTCTTGATTTTATTGGAAATTATAATAATAATTTTATGATTCCGATAGCTTTATCCGGAGACCGAACTTATAATCAAGACACTATAAGAAAATATGTAATAAGCGGATGTAATATAATTCCAGGAGCATCAACAGTACATTTTGATGAAATAGCGAAGGAAAAAATTTTTTCTTCTATTGATAGGATCAAAGGAATGAAATCTATCATTAGGGAAAGCTATGTTTCGTTAAAGAATAGGTTGGGCCGAGTACCATACATGATTGATTTTTATGAAAATGGTGAAATAGACCCGTTGCTAATTATTCAGGAGTATAAGACATATCAGGATTTTCTATTAGATGTAGAAGCTGAAAAATATAAAGATACTATAACGGATGATGAAAAAATAACTTTAGAATATTTGTCTAAAACAGTTTTAGGAGGCGTAAGGCCTCTTGAGCTAGAGATATTGCGGAGGTTTGTAGACGAAGCAGAGACTAGTTATTCTGAGATTAAAAGATTAATTGAAGATAGATATAATCAAGAATTGAAGCAAGAAGCATTTAACAAGGGTATAGAGTTATTAGAAGGACGGTTTGTAAGCAAAGACGAGGAAAGAATTAAATATGAAAACGCAAATGCACTAAGGATTAAGGAACACGTGGGACGCGTGGCATCATATTTGTGCAATTATAAAAACGCGGAATTCTATAAGCAGGTAAATGATATTATAAAAGTAGGTCTTCAAAGATATACAGATAAATATAGCGAAGCTTTTAGTGATGATAACCCGTTTGTATTATATGAAAAATATACTAGACGTGAAGTGTGTTTGCTTATGAACTGTGGCCGTGATCTATCTTCTACAATGTATGGAATGAAGAGAATAGAAGATGATGCCTTTGTTTTTGTTACATATCATAAAGAGCAAGTTGAAGATGACAAAAATTATGTAGAAGGTAAACCAGATTATGCCGATGCATTTGAGGATTCTTTGTTCTTTAGATGGGATTCACAGATTGGTCGTGGTGTTAATAGTAGTTATGTTGCCGAGGTAGTCACTGCTAAAAGGAAGCATTTATTAGTAAAAAAGAGTGATGCAGAAAAAAATTTCTATTACATGGGACAATTTGATGTAGTAGAAGTAAGACCAGGTAAAAAGATGGATAATAGTGGAAAAGAAAGAGACATCACAAAGTTTGTTTTTAAAATGAAGCAGCCAGTAAGAGAAGATTTACTAAAGTACCTACAGAGCTACATTGTAGAAGAAGCTAGAAAGTTAGGGTAAGAGGTAATTGTTTGATAATAGTTGCAAAATAAAATGAAAAGAGGAGAAAAAGTATGAAAACCATAAAAGTCGTTGCAGCAGTCATCTGTGACTCAATCGAAAACAAAAACAAAATATTTGCCACAGCTAGGGGCTATGGAGATTTCAAGGGTGGCTGGGAATTTCCAGGTGGAAAGGTAGAGACTGGCGAGACCCCACAGCAGGCATTAGTGAGGGAAATCCAAGAGGAGCTAGATACAAAGATAAAAGTTGGTGAGCTCATAGATACTATTGAGTACGATTATCCTACATTCCATCTTTCTATGGATTGCTTCTGGTCCGAGGTTATGGAAGGACATCTGGAGCTCAAAGAGCATGAGGCGGCAAAGTGGCTCACAAAGGAGACGATAAATGAAGTCGACTGGCTTCCTGCGGATATCACGCTAGTAGACAAAATAAAGTCTGAAATGCAATAGCTATAAAAATAAAGCAGAAAAGGTGAGAATAGGAACAACGGGAGAAATAATGTATAAGATTGATGAATCTAGGGATAGGGAAAAATACATCCTTCTTATCCCATCCATGCTGGATTATCACTTTCCTTTGATGAAATACGCTTTTTATTCAAAGGAATATCATCCAGTGATTTTGGATAATGAGGATGGAATAATTAATGTGGGGTTGAAGTACGTCAATAACGATATGTGCTACCCTGCAATTTGCAACGTGGGACAAATAGTTGATGCTTTGCAATCTGGTAAATACGATTTGTCCCGAACTAAGGTGTTGATGGCAACAGCCGGCGATGCGTGCAGGGGATCAAACTATATCACCACAGTAAAAAGAGCTCTTAAAAAAGCAGGCTTTGAGGACATTCCTGTTGTAAATATCAATGTCCGTGGCATCGAAAAAACAGAGACCATGAAGGTTGATATGGGGATGGCTAGACGAGCACTCTTTTCTGTTTTCTTTGGCGATATCTTAATGCTTCTTTTAAATCATATTCGTCCAAATGAAGTAACAAAGGGTGATACTGACGCGAAATATCAAAAATGGATGGATATTATTTCTAAGGATTTGAAGACTGGAAGGCACCTTACTGTAGGCAGGCTAAAGAAGCGCTTCAAAGAGATATCTGATGATTTTGCAACTATTCCATTAAATGAAAAACGTAAACAAAGGGTGGGTATAGCAGGAGAGATTTTTCATAAGTATAGTCACCTAGGCAATTGGGATTTGCCAAAGTATCTTGAGGACAACAACTGCGAATCCCATACTAACGGTGTTTCTTGGTACATGCTTTACTACATAGACACACATTTGATAGAAGAAAAATCTGTTTTTCGCCCTATTTATAAGTTTGCTCAAAACTATCTTGTAAAAATACAAAAAGCCATGGTGAATGCCATTAAAGCAAATGGCTTCTATACCATGGAGGATTTTTATACCCTGAAGGAACAGGTGGCACCATACATCAGCATGGGCTACAACATCGGCGATGGATGGCTCATCGGTGCAGAGTGCGCAGGTCACATTCTTGAGGGGTGCCCAAAAGTCATGGCAGTTCAAAGCTTTGGCTGCATGCCGCTTCAAACCTGTGGCAAGGGAATATACACTCGTGTCGGTCGCGAGCTAGCTGGCAAGGGATTCATATCATGTGGTGAAATCGACCACAGTGGCTCTAGGCTCAACTACTATAACCGAGTTCAGATGCTGATAGATTTGAATAAATAATAAGTCATACAAAATATCCCAGAGTGACTGACAAAGTGTTTTATGTTAAAATCGAGTCAAAGGAGGGCTAGATATGCAATACGAAAAGAAGAAGTTACTTGAAGAATATGTAAAAGAGCTTGTTGGTATATATGGCTCTCATTTAAAAAAGATTATTCTCTATGGTTCATATGCGCGAGGAGATAATAGAGAAGATTCGGATATTGATATTATGATTCTGTTGGATATGTCAGACATAGAAGCAAAAGAGTTTCAAGATGCTTTATCTGAAATAACCTTTAATTATAATTTTGATTTTGACATGGATATCAATCCTATAGCTCATAGCGAAGAAACATTTAATAAGTGGTTAAAGGCATATCCATTTTTTAAAAATGTAGACAAGGACGGAGTTATCTTATATGGAGCAGCGTAGAGACGAAGGGACAGTAGAGGATCTTTGTAAATATAGAATAGAGATTGCTAAGAATGATTTAAAATCTGCCAAATTGCTCTATGATAATGAAGATTTTCGAGGCGCTAACAATAGAGCTTATTATGCTATTTTTCATGCTATAAGTGCAGTACACGCATTAGATGGGCATGCTTATAAAAAGCACAAAGATTCTATTGCAAACTTCAATAAGAATTATGTTAAAACTGAAATATTTGATCGTTCTTTAGGAAGAAAAATTTCAGATGCAGAAGAAGTAAGACATGCAAGTGATTACGATGATTTTTATATAGCAACTATAAAAGATGCAAAAAAACAAATAGATGATGCAGAGGAAATAATCATAGCTGTTGAAGCATATTGTGATGGAAGAATCTGTAAGCAATAAAGAAGTAAGTGTTACTATTTAAGAGGAACTTAAGACTGTAGATAAAGAGAATGCTGCAAAACTATGTTTTGCAGCATTCTTTCCTTTTTTTACATAAACTCCGCCTGGACAAGCACATCATTTTTATAGACAAGCTTTAGGGAGAAATATTCAGCTTCTTCAGCTAATTTTTCAAGGAAAATGCTATCACCTTCCCACAAGGGCAAATCAAATACTTCTTCCTTAGGAACCCAGACTAAATCACCTTCACTGCAATCGCCACAAAGATTGCCAGAAAAACTATCGCTAGTAAAGAGAAAAGAGTATTCCATATAATCATCAATAACAAAGGTGAGAAGTCCGCAAAGCTTTACCGAATCAAGCGTAAGCCCTGTTTCCTCAAGAACTTCTCGTCTAATGCAATCCTCAGGTGTTTCTCCAAATTCTAAATGACCTCCGATTCCAATATACTTGCCTTGGTTAAGGTCATTTTCTTTTTTATTCCTATGAAGCATCAAATACTTTCCATCTTTTTCAAGATAGCACAGAGTTGTAAGTTCCATTCTGATCCCCTTCTTTATAATTGCTAGCCGTTTATTTTCCATCCTATGATACCACACTCAAAAGTGACATAGACACTATAATATGCTAGAATCACAGGAAAGAATAGAGATTATTCTAAACAAAGGGATTAATAAAAATAGCAAAGAAAATAATTAGGAAAGGGTGAAATATTATGAAAAACAAGATAGCAATTATAGCAGTTTTAGCAATTACTATTGCTACATTATCAGGCTGTACCAAGTCCGACAACGCGGATGCGAATGATGTTATGGAATATCCAGTTGAGGCCGAAAGTCAAGATGAACCAGAGGCAACTGAGTCAACAGAGCAAGTAGAAACATCCGAGCAACCAGAAGAAACTGAGCAGACAAAAACAGACACAAACGATTTGTATGAGTTTTATGGCAGCAAAATAGAAGACGTACAGGCGGCCTATCCAGATGTTAAGCCGGATGAAGGCGAAGCGGACATGTATTGTGATCCTAAAGACAGCATGGAAAAAGAGTCCGATGGATTTGCTCTAGCTGGACCATTTTTCTATACAGATAGCGACGGAAAAGTCAGTGAAATACAGTATGGAGGTACGAAATATAATGTTCTTGGAATCTCCGCAGGCATGAGCATGAAGGATGCAGGCGATCTACTAAAAGAAAAAGGTTTTGAGTTTGTAAATGTAGAGGTTGCCCATGGAACAGCTACATATGGTGTATTTTATGAGAAGGATGGAATAAGCGTACTTCTTACATCAGACGAGATGGGTGAGTTTGGCGAAACAGAAGAGAGCGATGTTAAGGGAAACGTAGCCTCTATTTTTATAAGTAAAGCGGAGCAATAATAAGCGAAGAAAATACGATAGGATAGAGCATATTTTTATAGTAAAATCTATTGTGCAAAATTACAGATAAAGCTATCAAAAAGTGTGGCATATTAACGAAATTGGAAAAATTGAAAAAAAAGCTCTAGATACTATTTACTAAGTGTTTTTTTTGGTTTATATTTTTAAAGATAGTATTAATATAAAACTTAATAAACTCTCAAAGGAGTTCTATTAACAAACAAAATAGGAGGATATGTTATGGGTTTCTTAAACGAAATCGGTCAGAAGATTTCTTCTGCCAGCCAAGAGGCAATTGCCAAGACAAAAGATTTTGCTGATGTAGCAAAGCTTAATTCCAACATCAACGATGAAGAACGCAAGATTACAAACGCATTTACCGAAATTGGTAAGGCATATTTTGCAGCTCATCAGGATGATTATGATGCTAGCTACGAAGCATTCTTTACAACTATCAAGGATAGCCAGGTTAAGATCGCTGGTTTACAGGATCAAATCATTGCTATCAAGGGTATTGCTAAGTGCCCAGGCTGTGGCGCTGAGGTTCCAAAGGAATCAGCATTTTGCCCATCATGCGGAACAGCTATGCCAAAGGATGAGCCAGCGGCAGCAGCTCCAGCAGCAGAAGGAAAGAAGTGCCCTAATTGCGGTGCAACATTAGCGCCAGGGGCAGTATTTTGCGCAAATTGCGGAACAAAGATGGAGGAGTAGAAAATAATGGAAAAGACAAAATTAGGAGTTTCAGTAGGTTTAGTAGGTGCATTTGTATGTGCATTAGCAGGATTTGGAGGATATGTTGCAGCAGCAATAGCAGTTGGTTATGTATTGCTATTTGAGCAGAACGAGTGGTTAAAGAGAACAGCTGTTAAGGCAGCAGCTACTCTTGTAGTATATGGTTTCCTTATCGTTGCAATCGGCTTAATTCCAGACGTCATCACATGGGTGCTTTCAATCTTTGATGTACTTGGTGCAGAGATTCACCTTGATTTCATCACAGGAATTTTCCGTGTAATCACTAGATGTATCGAGATCTTCAGAGATTTACTTTTTGTTGGTCTTACATATAAGGCAATAAACCAGGGTACAATCAATGTACCAATCGTTGATGGTCTTGTAAACAAATACATGTAATTAGATTTACTAAGGACTGAGTCGTTTCGACTCAGTCTTTTTTGCGTCAAAATACAAATTGCTTAACAAGTCTCTTTCCTGTAAAATTTTCTAGTCTTCACCTAGCGCAAAAAAGACATATATCTCCCGAAAAATAATAGTAGACGCAATAAGCAATATGCTATACAATTATGAGGAATAAAACATATTGAAGGGGGGTTAAAAATGAGTAATGTAGAAAAGAAAAAATTGGGGGTATTTATTGCCATAGCGTATGGCGTAATGCTGATAATGACAGTATTTATGTATATCAGCTTCAAGAAGGCTTATGATGTAACACCATTTGTTCAAACACTGATGATGTATCCAGCCTGTGGTGTAATTATAGGAAAGCTTTGTTTTAGGGACAAAGAAAAACCGCTTCCTATAGCTGGTTATACAGTATTTCTAATTACAACAGCAGCGCTGATAATCATGTCAATAGTATCAGCTTTTATTCCATTAGTAGAAGATGGAGTATCACTTTGGATAGTATATGTTAATAGAGCTGTTATGATAGGAAGTGTTGTAGGCTATATACTATTTTGGCTTTGTGGAAGAGAAAAACGAAAGAACAGCGGGTTAAGCCGAAACAATGTAATTCTTAGCATCTTCTTTATTGTATTGTTTATTGTATTATTCTTTGTTAAGTATTATTTATTAGCCGTATATTCTATAATTACAAAACAGGCTGATGTAAGCATATTGTCTGAGACAACTAAAGCGATATTCGATTTGACTTTATGGAAAAGTTTAGGTGGTATTTCATTATACTTACCACTGTCGATTTTTATGTATTTGGGAGAGGAGTATGGATGGAGATATTATTTTCAGCCTATTCTTCAAAAGAAATTTGGACTTAGATTAGGAGTTATTATTTTAGGAATTCTTTGGGGAGTATGGCATATTGCTCCAGATTTTATGTACTATACAAAGGATTCTGGCGTGCAGCAATTATGTACACAAATCATCGCTTGTATAGCGTTGGCTATATTCTTTGGATATGCATATATGAAGACAAAAAATATATGGGCACTTGCAATTATGCATTTTATAAATAACAATTTTACTGCTGTAATGGGCGGAGGCGGCTCGGATGCTTTGCAGGGAAATACTATTAGATGGTCAATGCTACCAATCATTGTTTTAATGTATCTACCTTTGTTTATTTTCATATTTGCTCCAACTTATAGCAAGAAAAAACAAGCTCAGCAGATGACTGTTCAAGAAGTTGAAGGCGCTGTATAAACTTGAGTTATAAATTAAAGAGCGCTTAAGACAAACTATAAATGGTATAAACAAATATAATTTCAGGGAACTTTCTATAGCAATCCACTATAAAAAGTTCCCTAATTCATTAGTGGAAAAAGTTCTTAAAAATACCACAATTAAGGGCTATACACAGGACTGCTTAATGAAGTAAAATGAGTCCTAGCGATTAAAAAACTCGGGGTAATAATACATGAAAAAATACGAACAAAAAACGGCTCCAATTGTGGAGGCTTTGGAGCGTTTTAGAAGAAGAAGGGTTGTTCCCTTTGATGTGCCAGGTCACAAGCGTGGCAGAGGCAATCCAGAATTGGTAGAGCTTCTTGGCAAGGACTGCGTAGGACTTGATGTCAATTCCATGAAGCCCTTGGATAATCTGGGGCACCCGGTTTCTGTTATAAAGGAGGCGGAGGAGCTTACCGCCGATGCTTTTGGTGCAGCCCATGCTTTTTTGATGGTTAACGGCACCACTAGCTCAGTTCAGACAATGATTCTTGCAGCTTGCAAGGCAGGCGACAAGATTTTGATACCAAGAAACGTCCACAAGAGTGTAATTAATGCAATGGTTATCTGCGGGGCCGTGCCAGTGTATGTAGAGGTAAAGGTCAACCCAAAGATAGGTATTGCTTTAGGTGTGGAGGTAGAGGAAGTAAAGCGCGTGATGGATGCAAATCCTGACGCAAAGGCTATCCTCATCAACAATCCAACCTACTACGGTGTGTGCTCCAATCTAAAGGAGATTGTCAAAATCGCCCACGAGCGAGGAATGAAGGTGCTTGCGGACGAGGCTCACGGTACCCATCTGTATTTCAACGAGAAGCTTCCGCTGTCAGGTATGGCAGCAGGTGCTGATATGGCGGCAGTTTCCATGCACAAGTCTGGCGGTTCTCTCACCCAAAGCTCTATTCTTTTGTGTGGTCCAAACATGGACGCCGAGTATGTGCGACAAATCATCAACCTTACTCAGACCACTAGCGCATCCTACCTGTTGTTATCGAGCTTGGATCTTTCCAGAAGAAACCTAGCCCTTCGAGGGGAGGAATCCTTCGAAAAGGTGGCGCATATGGCAGAATACGCCCGCAATGAGATTAACGAAATCGGAGGGTTCTATGCCTACGGCAAGGAGCTGATAGATGGCGACAGCGTCTACGATTTTGATGTCACCAAGCTTTCAATCTATACCCAAGGCATAGGTCTTACTGGTATCGAGGTTTATGACTTACTTCGAGATGAATACGACATCCAAATCGAGTTTGGCGATATAGGAAACATATTAGCCTACATTTCTATTGGAGATCGAATCCAAGATATAGAGCGACTAGTTGGAGCCCTAGAGGATATCAAACGTCTTTACGAAAAGAATTCTAGCGATTTGTACTGTGGCGATTTTATCCAGCCTGAGATTGTCATGACTCCTCAGCAGGCGTTTTATGCTGACAAAGTGCAGACAGCCTTAGAGGACACCGACGGCAAAATTTGTGGTGAGCTTGTAATGTGTTATCCACCGGGGATTCCTATTTTGACACCCGGGGAGCGCATAACAAAAGAAATCATCGAATATATCAGGTTTGCCAAAGAAAAGGGCTGCAGCCTTCAGGGTACCAAGGACCCAGAGGTTCAGCTCATCAGCGTAATAAGGTAATTGGCTAATCATAAAATAGCGATATGAGGAGAAAAAATGGATTTTTGGTTTTCCCAGATGGAGACGGATCATGTAAAAACTAGCATACGTGTCAATAAGCAGCTGTACAGCGCCCAGAGCGAGTACCAGCGCATCGATGTTTTTGAAACTCAAGAACTCGGAAAGATGATTGTTCTGGACGGCGAAATCATCTTTTCAGAGGCAGATGAATTTATCTACAATGAGATGGTTGTTCACGTGCCGATGGCGGTACACCCAGATGTCAGGCAGGTGCTTATCATTGGTGGAGGTGACGGTGGCGTTGCCAGAGTGCTCACAGAGTACCCAGAGATAGAGCACATAGACGTAGTGGAGCAGGACGAAATGTTTCTTGAAATCAGCAAGAAATTCTTCCCAGAGACAGCCCAAGGTTTTGACGATGAGCGAGTTACAGTAACTCACATGGATGGGTTGCGATTCCTTCGCAGATGTAGAGACAAGTACGATTTGATAATCAACGATACCACAGATCCCTTCGGCTACGCGGAAGGGCTATTCACCAGAGAATTCTACGGCAGCTGCAATCGAGCTTTAAAAGAGGATGGAATCATGGTATATCAGCACGGAAGCCCTTTCTACGACGAGGACGAGGAAGCCTTTAGAGCTATGCACCGCAAGGCTTACAAGAGCTTCCCTATCAACCGAGTTTATCAAGCCAACATACCAACATGCCCATCAGGCTACTGGATGTTTGGCTTTGCATCAAAGAAGTACCATCCTTTGAAGGATATAGACTGCAAAAGATGGAACGATAGAGGTCTCAAAACCTGGTATTATACCACCAATCTTCACAAGGGAGCTTTCATGCTGCCTAGATATGTAGAGGATTTATTAGAGGAAGAAGAGCGCCTAGCGAAAAAAGAAAACGCTTAGGTTTTACCCTGAGCATACAAATCAAAATATACTACAATAGTTTTTAAAAGGGGATTAAAATGGCAAAATTACTTATAATCGGATGCGGCGGAGTAGCGCAGGTAGCAATCTCAAAATGCTGTCAAAACAGCGAGGTTTTCGACGAAATCATGATAGCGAGCCGAACAGTTTCAAAGTGCGATGCAATGAAGGAAAAGCTTCAAGGCAAGACAAAGACTGCAATAAAGACGGCCAAAATCGACGCAGATGACGTGGAGGCTCTAACAAAGCTTATCAAGGATTACGCTCCTGATGCAGTTTTAAACGTAGCCCTTCCTTATCAGGATTTAACAATCATGGATGCCTGTCTTGCTGCGGGAGTAGACTATATCGACACAGCAAACTACGAACCAGAGGATACAGACGACCCTAAATGGCGCGCGATTTATGAAAAGCGCTGCAAGGAGCTTGGTTTTTCAGCATACTTTGACTACAGCTGGCAGTGGGCCTACGAGAACAAGTTTAAAGAAGCAGGTCTCACAGCCCTTCTTGGAACAGGCTTTGACCCAGGTGTAACCTCTGTCTTTGCTGCATATGCCAAGAAGCACTACTTCGATGAGATTCATACAATCGATATCTTAGACTGCAACGGTGGCGACCACGGCTATCCTTTTGCAACAAACTTTAACCCAGAGATTAACCTTAGAGAGGTATCAGCCCCAGGCTCTTACATGGAAAATGGTAAGTGGGTGGAGATACCTGCAATGAGCATAAAACGTGAATACGATTTTGATGGGGTTGGAAGGAAGGATATGTATCTTCTCCACCACGAGGAGATAGAGGCTCTTGGACGAAACATGCCAGAGGTAAAGAGAATCCGCTTCTTTATGACCTTTGGACAGAGCTATTTGACACATATGAATTGCCTTGAAAATGTTGGAATGCTTAGCACAACACCAATCAATTTTAACGGGCAGGAGATAGTGCCTATCCAGTTTTTAAAAGCTCTGCTGCCAGATCCTGCATCACTTGGTCCAAGAACAGTTGGAAAGACTAATATCGGCTGTATCTTCACAGGAATCAAGGACGGCAAAGAGCGATCAATCTACATCTACAACGTGTGCGACCACCAGGAGTGCTACAAAGAGGTTGGTTCACAGGCTATTTCATATACAACAGGTGTGCCAGCTATGATAGGTTCAATGATGGTTGTGACAGGTCAGTGGAAGAAGCCTGGAGTATTTACAACAGATGAATTCGACCCAGACCCATACATGGAAGCCCTCAACAAGTGGGGATTACCATGGAAGGTAGTTGAAAACCCTGTGCTTGTAGATTAATAAGCAAATTGAACAAATAGTTTTCAACAAAAGGATATTAGCATTGATAGAAAGACGTGACTTTCTGCTGGCAGAACAAGGAATTGCCAGCAGAAATCTGGCTTTGCCAGACTACTTTTCCATTTCATGAAAAAGTAGGTCTAGTACGATTCCCGTTTTTCTGATGAAAAACAGGAATCTATAGATTTTTGCAGGAGAGTAGAAATGTTACTGTCTCAGGTAGATACACCATCTTATGTGATAGATGAAGCTAAGTTAATAAGCAATCTTGAGATTATAGATACGGTTCAGCGCGAGGCGGGATGTAAGATTTTGCTTGCCCAGAAGGCCTTTTCCAATTTCTGCGTCTATCCGCTGATAGGCAAATATCTCGCTGGGACCACAGCTAGTGGCCTATACGAGGCTCGTCTTGGCAAGGAAGAGATGGGAAAGGAAAACCACGTATTTGCCCCTGCCTACAAGCAAGGGGATATGGATGAGCTAACGCAGATTTGCGACCACATCATTTTCAATTCTCTTGGGCAACTTAAGAAATATAAAAAGCAGTGTTTAAAGGCCGGTGTAAGCATAGGAATCAGAGTTAATCCTGAATGCTCCACCCAAGAAGGGCATGCCATCTACGATCCTTGTGCTTCTGGCTCACGACTTGGGATAACACTTGCAAATTTGGAAAAGGGAATCCGTGAGGATACGACTATTCTAGATGGAGTAGATGGAATACATTTCCACACCCTCTGTGAGCAGAACGCGGACGACTTAGAGACAACACTTAATGTCGTAATTGCAAAATTCGGACACTATTTCGACAAATTTAGCTGGATTAATATGGGTGGCGGACATCATATAAGTCGTGACGATTACGATGTAAACCTGCTAATAAAACTAATAAAACACGTGAAAGATACCTACAAGCTTGATGTTTACTTGGAGCCTGGGGAGGCAATCGCCTTAAATGCGGGCTATTTTGTAACTGAGGTTCTAGACATAGTGGACAACGATATCAAGACACTAATCTTGGACGGCTCCGCTGCGTGTCACATGCCAGATGTGCTAGAGATGCCGTATCGGCCACCTCTTAGAGACTCAGGCAAGTGGGGCGAGAAGCCCTTTGAGTACAGACTTAGCTCCTACACCTGTCTTGCAGGGGACATCATCGGAGATTATTCTTTTGATAGAGAGATTAAAATAGGCGACCGCCTGATATTCGAGGACATGGCAATCTATTCAATGGTTAAAAACAACACCTTCAACGGCATACCTCTTCCTAGCATCTATCTGCTAAAGCAGGATGGTAGCTATCAGTTGATAAAGAAGTTTGGATACGACGATTTCAAGAACCGTCTATCTTAGTGAGGGGATATGAATACACCAAAAGCAGACAATTTTCATATGCCAGCTGAATACGACAAGCAACGTGGATGTGTGATGATATGGCCTGTGCGACCGGGCTCTTGGCCTAATGGTGCAAAAGAGGCTAAAAGAGCCTTTACTGAAATAGCCAAAGCCATCGCAGAAAGCGAAGAGGTTTGGATGTTAGCAGACAAGGAGCACATAGCAGAAATGCAGCTGGCTTTTAAGGATGTCTCGGCAGTTCATCCTCTTGAGATAGAAACAGACGATGCTTGGGCGCGGGACGTCGGTCCGACCTGCGTCGTTAACGGAAATCAAATCCGTGGAATCGACTGGAAATTTAACGCATGGGGCGGAGATTATGACGGTCTTTATGCACACTGGGAAAAAGATGACGCAGCAGCGTCAAAGATCTGTGATGCCTTGGGAATAAAGCGCTACGACGCTCATCCATTTGTGCTAGAGGGTGGAAGCATCCATAGCGATGGCGGCGGAACGGTTATGGTGACAGAGACCTGTCTATTAAGCAAAGGGCGAAATCCCAAGCTTTCCAAAGCGCAAATCGAAGATAAATTAAAAGAATACTTAGGGGCCGAAAAGATAATCTGGCTTCCCTGTGGAATATACAACGATGAAACCAACGAGCATGTGGATAACATCTGTGCCTTCACAGCATCAGCAACGGTTGTTTTAGCTTGGACAGATGATGAAAGTGACCCGCAGTACAACATGAGCAAAGCGTGCTTAGAGCTGTTATCCCACGAGGTAGATGCCAAAGGAAGGCCATTTAGAGTTCACAAGCTTCCTATCCCAAAGCAGCCTATATGCGTAACCGCAGATGATTTAGAGGGTTATGTGTTTGAAGAGGGCGAAGATGTCAGGGAGCTGGGGGAACGATTGGCAGCTAGCTACGTAAACTTTTACATCTCAAACGGGGGAGTAATCGTTCCGCAGTTTGGAGATGATAACGACAAAATAGCAGTGAAAATACTTGGCAAACTGTTTCCAAATAGGAAGCTTTATCCTATCTATGCAAGGCCCATCATAGTTGGCGGAGGAAACATCCACTGTATAACACAGCAGATACCAGCGGGTAGTTCAGATAAGGATTTCCAACAATAAAGGAGAACAAATGAGAGAGATTACAGTTGCAGCAGTTCAGATGCAATGCACAAACAATGTCAAAGAAAATATTTCAAAGGCAGAGCAGTTTGTTAGAGCCGCAGCCGCAGATGGAGCAAATATAGTCCTGTTGCCAGAGCTTTTTGAGCGACAGTACTTCTGCCAAGAACGCAGATATGAATACTATGATTTCGCTCAATCTGTTGATGAGAATGCAGCTGTTTGTCACTTTAAGAAGATTTGCAAGGAGCTTTCTGTGGTTATTCCTGTGAGCTTTTACGAGAAAGATGGGAATGTCTTATACAACTCGGTCGCTGTAATCGACGCCGATGGCACAGTCCTTGGGGTCTATAGAAAAACTCATATTCCGGACGACCATTTCTATCAGGAGAAATTCTATTTCACACCTGGGAACACAGGCTTTAAGGTGTGGGAGACAAAATACGGCAAGATAGGAGTTGGCATCTGCTGGGACCAGTGGTTTCCTGAAACAGCAAGAGCGATGGCGATACAGGGGGCCGAGATACTTTTTTACCCAACAGCCATAGGCAGCGAGCCTATCATTCAGTGTGACAGTATGCCTCACTGGCGTAGATGTATGCAGGGTCATGCAGGTTGCAACCTGATGCCTGTAGTTGCCGCCAACCGAATCGGTCTTGAAAAGGTAGAGCCTTGCAAGGAAAATGGGGGTCAGGAATCTAGTCTAGACTTCTATGGAAGCTCATTTATGACAGATGAAACGGGAGAACTTGTAAAACAAGCCTCCCGCGATAAAGAAGAAGTATTAGTTCATACTTATGATTTAGATGAAATATCAAACAATCGCCTTAGCTGGGGTCTGTTTAGGGATAGACGCCCAGATTGCTATGGCACAATTGTTGAATAAAGTTATTTGACTACAAAACCATTGATTTCTACTATATCAATTTTATAACCGGGTGCATCATCACTGAATTCGCCCGTAATATTTACATAAGATATAAAGACCTTTCCGCCGTCTGAAAGCTCAAACGGCTCAGAAAATAGCTCTGATTTTTCATCTTCAATTTCTTCATCATATTCATAAGATTCAGAAGCATTTCTGTTCTTTTCTAGCTCAATAAGCTTCTCAATTGGATCCTTTAGATTTATGGTTCCTAATTCCTCGTCATGGATGCAGATAGGAATAGCTTCAATGTTTGGCCGTTCATCTTCTGCCGGGAAAACATTAATATCATCTTCAGAACCAATATCTGGTATATATATTTTATTAAGTCCAGAAATATCTATAGTACCAATAACCTTCGAGGAGACAAAAATATCGAATTGTGTAGAATTCTCACCATACAAAACATCTTCGTCTTCAACGTCTTCATCGTCATATACATCATACAATACGCCGTCTTCGTAATAGTCATAATCGTCTGTAAGAGCCAGGCGTTTGAGATCTTCGGGTTTAAGATTCTTTTTTAGATAGTTATATCCACTTATTCCGCCTTCATAATCAATTGCTAGGTACGCATTACGAGCTAGCTCTTTATCAGTTTTTGTAGCTTTGTCGCCAAGCTTCAAGAAATGCTCGATTGTAGGAGAGTGAGATAAAGTTACAGAACTATGAGCATTGATTCCTGGTGCCAGCAGAGTGATGAAAAGCAAGCCGATTGCAACAAAGATAATTCCAGAAGTAACATCCCTATCCTTGCAGAATTTGATTGTGTAAAAAACAAAATATGCGATTTCAAAAACAATCAATGCAAGTCCATAGTATCGAGTAACGGTGAAACCATAATTGGAAATACGAATTACAAGGCACACTATCTGAAGGATGATAAATGGAATAAATGTAAATGGCATGATTTTGAGAGGCTTTTCAAAATGCTCATCAAAACATCCTTGAGCCAAAGTCCATACAGCAAAACCAGCGCAAAATACCCAGCTAATGATGCTGAATACTTCGTTCCTTGGGAAGGTCCAAGTAAAGATTATTTTGAAAATGTAAATGTAAATAATCAAAAATGAAATGGCAACAATGATAGGAAGTACATAAGTAAAAAGCGTCTTTGCGAATTTAGAAATTCCACCTTCTGTCTTTGTTAGACCAGCGATAGTGCATGGAAATGCAACTAAACCATATAGGAAAGCGGCAATTCTAAGGGACATCTCATAGTCGTCTGAGTGCACAAGTAGAGTGTCGCAAGCCCAATAAACAGAAAGAATTCCAATAGTTACAACTCCGTATACCAAGGCTGCCTTCATAAGGCCGCAAAAAGCCTTAGTTGCATACACTTCAAAGGTTTCTTCAGATTTTTTATAGAAGAAAAAGATTGCTAGCAGTATAAGGGTCGCAAAAATGAAATAGTTAATATAGTCAAACAAATCAGAATATAGGTAGTCTAATCTTCCAAACTGCTTATTAAAGGGCGAGCTATATTCCATCAACCAAGAAGGTATAGGACAAATAGCAGCAACTAAAACAATTGCCACATTGCTTATAATATTTGGAACATGCTTCCAAGAGTAATTGTCATTCTTCTTTCGATAAGAATGAATAGCCTCGCAGAGCAAAGCACCAAAAGCGAAGCCCATTAATATTTTTGAGACTAATAGTAATCGCTCAAAGATGACTAATTCGTTATAGTTGTCTAATGTGATAGAATATAAAACTGACGAAATAAAAAAACTGATAATAGAAACAGGATGCTCTTTTACTGCATCCACAAAAAACTTTTTGATTTTATTTATGAATATCATAAGTTATTCTCCATTTGTGTGTTAACAGTTCCGAATAATGCCTATTATTTTGTACTAATAAAAATTTTTTGTCAAATTTTGTAACAATTAAACCATTAGAAAACAGGGAGCAATTAGATGTTAAAATACGCAGCAATATATTTAATCGTGATGAATGTACTTGGCTTTATAGTTATGGCTATTGATAAAAGCAAGGCCAAAAAAGAGCGCTGGAGAATTCCAGAAAAGACCTTGTTTTTGTTTAGTTTATTGGGCGGTAGCATAGGAACCTGGGCAGGGATGTATGCATTTCGCCACAAGACAAAGCATTGGTATTTTGTTGTTGGTATGCCGGCAATACTAATCGCACAGATAGCGCTTGGAATATACCTTAAAACAAATGTATTTGCTTCATCAATTCCTGAAAAAAGTACAAAGAAAGCTCCGGTTGCAGAAACAAAAGTTGATGCTGGAGAATACGATTTTACGTTATGTTTTGCAGGTGATATTAATCTGGATGAGAGCTGGGCAACCACTCAGCATCTCAACAGCTGCCCCAACGGGATAAACGACTGCATCTCACCAGAGCTGATGACGACGATGCAGCAGGCCGACATCATGTGGCTCAACAACGAGTTCACCTACAGCAATGGCGGTACCCCAAAGGAAGGCAAGGCCTACACCTTTAAAGCCGACCCGTCGCGGGTCGAGAACCTGAAAACCATGGGCGTAGATATAGTGGGGCTTGCGAACAATCATGTCTATGACTACGGTAAGGATGCTATGCTTGATACGTTCGCGACCCTTGAAGCGGCAGACATCCCTTACGTGGGCGCAGGCCGAAACTTAAGTGAAGCAAGCTCTCCCGTATATATGGAAGTTGATGGCAAAACAGTTGCATTTGTAGCAGCATCGCGCGCCGAAAAAATCAAGATGACACCGCAGGCCACCGACACTGAGCCTGGCATCTTAAGGTGCTACGACACAGAGCTGTTTGACAACGAAATAGCCGAGGCCGACGCCAAGGCAGACATAGTGGTGGCCTTGCCACACTGGGGAACCGAGTATTCGACCGAGCTTGAGCAAGTCCAGACCTCCACCGCCCGCGAGTACATCGACGCAGGCGCGGATGTAATTATTGGCGCCCACACCCACTGTCTGCAGGGCTTCGAGTACTATAAGGGTGTCCCAATCGTCTACAGTCTTGGCAACTACTGGTTCAATGAAAAGACATTGGATACCATGCTTGTGACTCTGCACTGCTACGGTAACAACGACGAAAGCCATATGGAAGTGCAGCTAACTCCAGCCCTCCAGAAGGACTGCACCACAGTCTTTGTCTCAGATCCAACCGCGCAGCGAAAGCTCTACGACAGACTGGAGAGCATCTCGGTAAATGCAGAGATAGATGATGAGGGGAAGGTTGTGGAGAAGGAATAAATACGGTCGAAAAACGGTTGCAAACGCGGCCGTAAATTTTTACGATTGCGTTTACGCTCGTTTTTTGTTACCATTCGTTTTTCATCCTTCCAAAGAATGTTTCCATTATACAGTTATCGTAACAGTTCCCTTTTCTTGACATAGATTGAACAATACCATGCTTCTTTAGTTCATTTATATAATAAGCATGCTGGTACTGCCAACCCTGATCAGAATGAAAGATCATAAGAAATGATCTCATTTGTATTCATGTCTAGAATTGGAGAAATATAACATTTCCTCCAAGAAAAGTTAAACTGCGATACATCTGTAGTCCATTTCTGCAAAGGTTCGGCCGCTTTAAAGTCTCGATCTATTACATCAAGCAATTCGGCATTTCTCTCTGCGACAACATCGGTTTTGCTTATTTCAAAGTAGTATGTGGACTTTGACAAATGCATAGCTTTAAGAAGGTATTTTAATTGGTGTCCTTCTTCTCGGAGTTCTTTGATGATTGCTGCTTTTTCGCCTTGAGTCGCGCAGC
>DBWZ01000009.1 GCA_002309345.1 Pseudobutyrivibrio sp. UBA1225 | reverse complement strand
GTACTTGCATCAGGCGAGAATGTCAACGTAATGGTATTCGATACAGAGATGTACTCTAACACAGGTGGACAGGCTTCTAAGGCTTCTAACATCGGTGAAGTTTGCCAGTTCGCTGCAGCAGGTAAAGAGGTTTCTAAGAAGTCTCTTTCTGAAATCGCAATGTCATACGGTTATGTATATGTTGCTCAAATCGCACTTGGTGCAAACATGGCACAGGCAGTTAAGGTTCTCGCAGAAGCAGAAGCTTACAACGGACCATCACTTATCATCGGTTACGCTCCATGTGAGCTTCACGGTGTTAAGGGCGGTATGAACCACTGCCAGGATGAGATGAAGAAGGCTGTTGAAGCTGGTTACTGGAACCTCTTCTCATTCAACCCAGACCTTAAGAAGGAAGGTAAGAATCCATTTACTCTTACTTCTAAGGAAGGTGATTACAGCAAGTATCAGGATTTCCTTGCAAACGAGACACGTTACTCTCGTCTTACAAAGGCATTCCCAGAGCGTGCTGAGAGACTCTTCGCACTCAACGAAGAGACAGCTAAGGAGCGTTACGCTCACCTCAAGAAGCTCGTAGATCTCTACAGCTAAATTGAACTTTATTGTGGCCGCTTGGTTACGCTTTCAATCCTGAGATATTGTCTGCGCACACTAACACGTGTGCTGCGACAATACTCAGAGATTGATAGCTACCAAGTGGCTATTTTAATGTGTATTAAGCTGTAGAGATTTCAATTCTTTTTATGGGTGAGTGTAACGCTCCTTAAAGGCTGTGGACAGTGGGCAACAGGAACGTTGTTTTTGTGTTGTAAAGCTTGCTTCCTAGTGTCCAAAATGATACAATCATACTAGATATTGTATGTGAAATTTATTAGAAAAATTTTCAACCTATTAAAGTCTGCTGTAGCTATCACTGTTATTGATTCCTCAAGGAGCCAATCTCGCGACGGAGGGACTAATAATATTGATAGCGTAACAGTATTTCAAAAACTTATTCATAGGGAGGGTAATATGAAGTGTCCATTTTGTGGAAGCCAAGATACTAGTGTAATTGACTCAAGACCTGCAGATGATAATACTTCTATTAGGCGTAGACGTTCTTGCCCAGAGTGTGGCAAGCGTTTTACAACCTACGAAAAGGTAGAAACAATTCCGCTCATCGTTATTAAAAAGGACAATAACCGTGAGCCGTACGACAGAACCAAGATTGAGAAGGGTGTTTTGATTGCTTGTCGCAAGCGTCCAGTTTCTGCAACTCAGATTTCCAAGATAGTTGATGAAATCGAGACAGAGATATTCTCACTAGAAGAAAAAGAAATCCCTAGCTCAAGAATTGGTGAGATAGTTATGGAACATCTCGAGTCTGTCGATCCAGTTGCATACGTTCGTTTCGCATCAGTATACCGCGAGTTCAAGGATGTCAACACATTTATGGACGAACTCAAGCGTGTATTAGACAAATAGAAGTATTGGTATTGTTGGGGTTAAATATTTGCTTTTATTGACGATACATTTATTGAAAGCAAATATGGAGAGCATTACATGAACATATCTGGTATTCGCCCATCTATCGGGTTTTACGATCAAAACTCAATAAGGATTAGACAAGAGCTTGGTGCATTGCCTGTAGAAGAGCCGGTTGAAGTTGCTCCTAATACGGATGCAACATCTTCAGTTACCGAAGAAGAAATCGCTTCAGCACGCAAGGGACAAACTTTCGGTGCATACGATTTTGCAAGCCAATACAAGCCAGGCGAGGTTCACGAGCTTAAGGGCGCCGATAGCGACATCAATTCTCTCGATGTTAAGAAGGCAGTTAGCGATATGGAAAAGGATTCAGTTATACATCGTTATCAGTACTTCGTAAAGGGCAAAGCAAATCAGGAATCTCAAGCACAAGATATTAGAGGCATTGAAGATTTCTCTCTTTAGTCTATAAATAATTTGATATCTTGAAGCTAAAATAAAGGAGTATCTTTTTTAGAATTTAGAATTTTTTAGGAGTACATCAATTGATGTGCTCCTTTTATTGTGCTAAAATCGAGCCTATGAGTAAACGTAATTTATATCCAAGGCACTACATCGATAGTACCTATTCAATTGATTTTCAAAAGCTTTATGGTCAAGGGTATCGCGGCGTCATATTTGACGTTGATAACACACTTGTTCCACACAACGCACCTGCAGATGACAGGGCGATAGCGCTCTTCAAAGAGTTGCATGATATCGGCTTTGAGGCATTACTGTTATCCAATAACAAAGAGCCTAGAGTCAAGACCTTTAAGGAGGCAGTCACATACTGTTCCTACATATATAAAGCAAACAAGCCAGGGATTTCTGGCTACAAGAAAGCTATGGAGCAGATGGGCACAGATGTTAATAGCACCATCTTTGTAGGTGACCAAATCCTTACAGATATTTGGGGAGCCAACCGTGCAGGCATCCGCTCTGTCATGGTTAAGCCAGTTAAGAAATGGCACGAAGAAATCCAAATTATTCTTAAAAGAGTGTTGGAATTCTTCATATTAATAGGGTATAGAATCTATAAAAATACCTCAAAAGATTCCTTGGAAAGCCTTCCATTAAAAAATGAAGAAGGAACATAATAGCCTTCTCCCTGAGTGAAGGTGATCCGAAGGACCGGATGAAGGGAAACATCCGCGGATGCGGAAATCGAAATGTATTGGCAAAGGAGAACGACATGAAAATTGTAATTGCAAATGATCACGCAGCAGTAGAGCTAAAACAGGAGGTTAAGGAGTACATAGAGAGCCTCGGTCACGAGGTAATCAACATCGGTACAGATTCAAACGAAAGCTGCCACTATCCAGAGTACGGCGCAAAGGCGGCTAGAATGGTTGCATCAGGTGTGGTTGATTTAGGTGTGCTCATATGCGGCACAGGCGTAGGTATATCCCTTGCAGCCAACAAAATCAAGGGAATTCGATGCGGCGTATGTTCAGAGGCAACAACAGCACGTTTGATTCGTCAACACAACAATGCCAACATGATTGCCTTTGGTGCAAGGATTGTTGGAGCAGAGCTTGCAAAGGACATTGTTAAGAGTTTCCTTGAGTCAGAATTCGAGGGTGGCGGCCGTCATCAGATTAGAATCGATATGATTTCCGCTATTGAAAATGAAGAATAGTTTTGATATAATTTTTCAGTCTATGGTGACAGATAATTAAAAGAAAGTCAGATGTTCCTTAATTAGCATTTGGAGTCGAGAGCATCTGCTTGATTTTACCTGATATTAAGATATTTTAGAGGAGGAATAAAAATAAATGAACGTACAGGTAGAAAATCTTGAGAAGAACATGGCAAAGCTTACAGTCACAGTTGACGCAGCTGAGCTCGAAAAGGCTATTACAAAAGCATACAACAAGCAGAAGGGCAGCATTTCTGTTCCTGGCTTTAGAAAGGGCAAGGTTCCTCAGCACATGATCGAGAAGATGTATGGTGCAGAGATTTTCTATGAGGACGCTGCAAACATCATCATGCAGGAAACATACCCACAGGCTTATGATGAGTCAAAGCTTGATATCGTTTCACAGCCACAGGTTGATATCACTCAGCTTGAAAAGGGTAAAGATTTCATATATACAGCTACTGTTGCAGTTAAGCCAGAGGTTAAGCTTGGCAAGTACAAGGGTGTTTCTATTTCTAAGGTTGATTCAAAGGTTACAGCTACAGAAGTTAACAATTCTATTAAGGCAGAGCTTGAGAGAGCTGCTCGTACAGTTACTAAGACAGGCAAGGCAGCAAAGGGCGACACAACAGTTATCGATTTCGAAGGCTTCATTGATGGTGTAGCATTCGAAGGCGGCAAGGGCGAGAACTACGATCTTGAGCTTGGTTCAGGTTCATTCATCCCTGGTTTCGAAGATCAGCTTATCGGTCACAAGGCTGGTGAGGATGTTGATGTTGAGGTTACATTCCCAGAGAACTATCAGGCAGAGGATCTTGCAGGCAAGGCAGCTACATTCAAGTGCCACATCCACGAGGTTAAGGGCAAGGATATTCCAAAGCTTGATGACGAGTATGTTGCAGATACAACAGAGTTCGAAACAGTAGAAGAGTACAAGGCTTCTGTTAAGGAACGTCTTGAGAACAATAAAAAGGCTGAAGGACGTCGTGCACAGGAAGACGAAGCAATCGCAAAGGTTGTTGAGGCTTCTAAGATGGAAATCCCAGATGCAATGGTTGATTATCAAGTAGAAAACATGATTAACGATTTTGCTAACAACATGGCACAGCAGGGTCTTTCACTTCAGCAGTACATGCAGTTTACTGGCATGACAATGGAAGCATTCCGTGAGCAGGTTCGTCCAGACGCACTTGCACGTACACAGTCTTCACTTGTACTTGAAGAAATCGTTAAGGTTGAAAAGATCGAAGCTTCAGATGCTGATATCGAGGCTAAGCTCGAGGAAATGTCAAAGCAGTACGGCATGGAGCTTGATCAAATCAAGAATCTTGTTGGCGACAACGAAAAGGAATCTATGAAGAAGGATATCGCTATCGAAAAGGCTATCCAGCTTATCATGGACAATGCAAAGGAAGCTGCTAGAAAGACAACAAAGAAGGCAGCTGACGATGCTGACGCAAAAGCAGAAAAGAAGACAACAGCTAAGAAAACTACAGCTAAAAAGACTACTACAAAGAAAGCTGCTGATTCTGAAGAAAAGCCAGCAAAGAAAACTACTGCTAAAAAGACAACAAAGAAAGCTGATGCAGAATAATAAAAGGCAATCACAGATTAGTCTTATTGGTTAAATAATTATTAACTTTTTGTAAAATTAAGGACAGCGGTCCACAAAACACGTATAATAAAATAAATTAAAAAGAAAGCCTGGGCGATTCGCTCGGGCTTTATTAAAACACATTAGGAGGACTAAAATGGCAACAATTCCTTACGTCATCGAACAGAACTCTCGAGGCGAGCGTTCATATGATATCTACTCAAGACTTTTAAAGGATCGTATCGTATTTCTTGGTGAAGAGGTCAACGAGACAACAGCATCTCTTACAGTAGCACAGCTTCTTTTCCTCGAATCAGAAGATCCAAGTAAGGACATTCATCTTTACATCAACAGCCCAGGCGGTAGTGTTACTGCTGGTATGGCTATCTACGATACAATGCAGTACATCAAGTGTGATGTTTCTACAATCTGCGTTGGTATGGCAGCATCAATGGGAGCATTCCTTCTTGCAGGTGGTCAGAAGGGCAAGCGTTTCGCACTTCCAAATTCAGAGGTCATGATTCATCAGCCACTTGGCGGAGCAAAGGGTCAGGCTACCGAAATCGAAATTGCTGCTAAGAACATCTTAAAAACTAGAGAAAAGTTAAACCGTATGTTGGCAGAAAACACTGGCAAGCCTTATGAGCAGGTGTGCTTAGATACAGAGCGTGACCACTGGTTAGATGCTCAAGAAGCTCTTGATTATGGTCTCATCGACGAGATCATTACAAAAAAGGCAAAATAGCCGATATATAAATTGACGTTTAAAGTTTTCAATTATTGAATGAGGTAATTATGGCAAGAAACGATGATAGAATCCGCTGCTCTTTCTGCGGAAAGACACAAAACCAGGTTCGTAAACTTATCGCTGGACCAAACGGAGCGTTTATATGTGACGAGTGCGTTGACATTTGTCAGGAGATCATTCTCGAAGAGCTTGAGGACTTTGCTCCTGCTGCTGATGCAGATTCAATCGAGATTAATCTTCAAAAGCCAGAGGACATGAAGTCTTTCCTCGACCAGTATGTTATTGGTCAGGATGAGGCCAAAAAGGTCCTTTCAGTTGCTGTCTACAATCACTACAAGCGTATTATGGCAAATCCAGAGGATATCGATGTAGAACTCCAAAAGAGTAACGTTCTTATGCTTGGACCAACTGGTTCTGGTAAGACACTTTTGGCGCAGACATTGGCTAGAGTTTTGGGTGTTCCTTTTGCTATTGCAGATGCAACAACTCTTACTGAGGCTGGTTACGTTGGTGAAGATGTAGAAAACATTCTTCTCAAGCTTATTCAGGCAGCTGATTTTGATATCAAAAAGGCAGAAATAGGTATTGTTTATATTGATGAGATAGATAAGATTACCAAGAAATCCGAGAACGTATCAATCACTAGAGATGTATCTGGTGAGGGCGTGCAGCAGGCACTTCTCAAGATTATCGAGGGTACAGTTGCAAACGTTCCACCACAGGGCGGACGTAAGCATCCACAGCAAGAGACGATCGCAATCGACACCAAAAATATCTTATTCATTTGCGGTGGTGCTTTCGAAGGTCTCGAAAAGATTATCTCACAGCGGACAGATAGTTCGGCTATCGGTTTTGGCGCTGATGTCAAAGATAAAAATAACAGAAAGGTTGATGAGCTTTTACAGCAGGCACTTCCACAGGACTTCATCAAGTATGGCTTGATTCCTGAATTTATCGGTCGTGTGCCAATCAATGTTTCTCTTAACGAGCTTACAGAGGACGACATGATTCGTATTCTTCGTGAGCCAAAGAATTCTCTTACCAAGCAGTATCAGGCATTATTCAAGATGGATGGCGTTAAGCTTGAATTCGAGGAGGATGCACTTAGAGAAATCGCCAAGAAATCTATCGAAAGAAAGACAGGTGCCCGTGGTCTTCGCGCTATCGTAGAAAGCGTAATGATGGACAACATGTACCATGTTCCTTCTGACGAGTCGATTACAGAAATTACAGTTACTAAGGAAATGGTTGATAACAACTTGCTTCTCGTTGAGAAAAATGATGAAGAGACAGGCGTTGTATCAATCGACGACAAAAAGGAAAAGAGTGCATAATGGTCATAAGATCATGTAATCTTGAAACAGTGTGCGGGCCTACATCTACACTTCCTAAAAACGACCTTCCTGAGGTTGCTTTTGCAGGCAAGTCCAATGTAGGCAAGTCATCACTCATAAACGCAGTCATGAATCGTAAATCATTGGCTAGAGTATCAGCTCAGCCAGGAAAGACACAGACGATAAATTTCTACAATATCAACGATGAAATTTATGTTGTGGACCTTCCTGGCTACGGCTTTGCAAAGGCCTCTGAAAAAGAACGCGAAAAGTGGGGCAAGATGATAGAAACCTATCTCAACACCTCAGATATGATTCGTGCAGTGTTCTTGCTTGTAGACATACGCCATGCTCCATCGGCCAACGACAAGCAGATGTTTGAATGGATGGATTATGTTGGCTACGACCCAATCGTCATCGCCACCAAGGCGGACAAAATCAAGCGAAGCCAGTTGGACAAGCACATCAAAATCTTGCGTGAGAGCTTGGGGGCTAGCAAGGATACCATCATCGTTCCTTTTTCTTCCCAGACCAAGCAGGGGCTTGATACGATTCAAGATTTCCTAGATCAAGTTATAGAAAACGAAGCCAGTCTCTTAGATGTAGACGACCTAGATTAATTATGAAAAAAAACAAAATATTATTTGTGCTGCTCATGCTCGTCTCTATTACTGTGGTGAGCACCTGCGGCACTTATTTTTATGTAAAACAAAATACAAAAGAAGCTCCGTCCAAAGAGCTTCTTGTAATGACAAGCTGTAATCCTACCTATCTTGCTACACTAAACGTGGCTAAGGATGCAGATGGCGTCATGGTTCAAAACCTATCTCAGCCTTCTACGGGATGCCTTCACGATTACACACTCACCACCGAGGATATGAAGAATTTGTCCAAGGCTGATGTGCTTGTAATCAACGGTGCTGGCATGGAAGGATATTTGGAGGATGTGGTAAAAGCGTATCCAAAGCTTCCTATTATAGATTCATCAGAAGGCCTCGATGTAGAAAACAGCCATGTTTGGATGTCCGAAGATTTATATCAGGCTCAGGTTAAAAACATTGCGGCTGGTTTATCTAAAATAGATTCTGGAAATGCAGCAACTTATCAGGAATCTGCTGAAAGATATTGCAATATCGTAGCAGGTCGAGTGGATAAGCAAGGGCTCGATGAAGACTTGGCAGGAGCCAACGTGGCAATCCTTCACGAAGCCTTTGAGTACACCGCTGATTCCTTAGGCGCCAATGTTGTGGCTGACATGGATTTGGACGAAGAGCGCCAGGTCAGCGCAGGCGAAGTGCGAGATTTCATTGCCATTGTCCAAGACGAAAATGTCAAGGTGGTTTTCGCCGAGTACGACTACGGCAATGCTATGGGCAAGCTCATAACCGAGCAGACCGATGCCAAGGTGGTTTACTTGGAGACATTGGTTCACGGCGACTATAGCGATATGGATTACATATCTATATTAAATAAGAATTATGCGAATATAAAAAATGTATTATAACCCCTCATCAGTCACCTTCGGTGACAGCTTCCCCCCTAGGGGAAGCCATATTTGTGCCTTCCCCCTGGGCTACGAGACTGAATCTTATTTACCATCCCTAGGGGAAGCCATATTTGTGCCTTCCCCCTGGGGCTACGAGACTGAATCTTATTTACCATCCCTAGGGAAAGCCATATTTGTGCCTTCCCCCTGGGGGGAAGGTGGCGCCGTAGGCGCCGGATGAGGGGATTTATGAGGGAAAATATGAAAAAAATCATCCCATGTGGTTTCCACTGTATTAAATTCATAGACTTAGGCGTAGCCTTCGGCGACCAGCGCGTCCTAGAAGGAATCAATCTGCATGTGCACTGCGGTCAGATGACTGCAATTGTAGGAAGAAATGGTGCAGGCAAATCCACCTTGGTGCGAGCTATCCTTGGCGAGGTTCCTTACACTGGGGAAATCCAGTTTAAGAACAAGATGAATCTGAACATGCAGGGTGGACTCAAGATAGGCTATGTTCCACAGGCTATTAATATTGATAGAAATACACCTCTTTCAGTGTACGATTTGTTCCAGTCTTTTACAGGCAAGCTGCCTATATTGTTCAAAAGCAAGAAAGAGTACGAGCATGTTAAGGAGGCTTTAGATGAGTTTGATGTGGCAGAGCTTATTGATAAGCCTGTTGGCACATTGTCAGGGGGACAGCTTCAGCGAGTTCTTCTTGCTATGGCAGTCCACGATACGCCAAACCTTCTATTATTAGATGAGCCTGTATCTGGAGTGGACAAAAACGGAATGGATGCCTTCTATGAAAAGATGGCTTATCTGAAAGAATCACACGATTTGGCAATCATTCTTGTGAGTCATGATTTGGATTATGTTTATAAGTACGCCGATAACGTAATTTTAATAGATAAAACTGTCACAGCCGCAGGCCGACCAAAGCTTGTGTACGAGACTGAGGCTTTCAAAAGTGTCTTTGGCAAAGGGGCAGTGGTAGATTCGGAGGTGAAGAGCAATGATTAAAGAAATGTTCAGTTACACCTTCATGATCCGCGCAACAATAGCCATTTTATTGATATCACCATTGTTTGGCATGGTTGGCACAATGATTGTTCAAAAGAGGATGGCGTATTTCAGTGATGCTTTGGGGCATTCGGCTCTAACAGGCATTGCTGCTGGAGTGATTGTTGGAATCGGAAATACCACAATATCCATGATTATATTTGGAGTTTGCTTTGCATTGCTTCTTAATTATATTTCAAGGAAGGGGCTTAGCTCATCAGACACGCTGATTTCTGTGTTTGCTAGCTGCGCTACAGCTCTTGGTCTTGCTATTTTGTCTCGGGGCGGAAGCTTTAGCAATTATTCAGCAATTTTGGTGGGTGATATTTTATCTATTACACCTGCAGAGATTATCCAGTTGATTGTTTTGTTTGCTGTGATTTTAGTTTTCTGGTGCGTGAGCATCAACAGATTGACAGCTATTAGCATCCATGCCACTTTGGCAAAGAGTCGTAGTATTTCCGTGAGAGTGATGGAGGACGCATTCGCTGTGCTCATTGCACTTTTGGTTATGCTCTCAATTAAGTGGGTGGGAATACTTCTTATTAATGCGCTGTTAATCTTACCAGCGGCAAGCAGCAGAAATATTTCAGAGAACTTTAGAGAGTATACATACTTTTCCATTATATTTAGCATTTTCTCAGGTGTGCTGGGGCTATTCGTATCTTACTTTACTGATATGGCAACAGGGCCTATGATAGTGATTGTGGCATCGGTGATATATTTTGCTACTTATTTATATGGAAAGGATAGATGATATTACATCAGAAGAGTTAGATGTAATTGAAGCTATTGAAATAGAGTAATATATAAAGCAGCACCTTTGGATTATCAAAAGTGCTGCTTTTAAAATGGATTATTTTTGTAGTATAAGTTGTAATGTTATTGGTGATTAGTGGTGATGATGACCATGGTTATTTCTGTGGTGGTGATCATCGTCGCTAGTATGATCGTTGTCATCTTGAGTGTCTTCAGTGACATCATCTTTTTGAGATTCATCTACGTTCTGCTCTGATTCAGGCTGCGAGTTGTTGGTTTCCTCGATGACTTCAGGAGTTTCTTCAACTTGCCCAGAAGTATCTACCTCATTTTTTTCTTTTGAATAGTCTTTATCTACGCCTGTGTCAGTGAATTTGTGGTCTTTGGTATCTTTAATTAACTGCTTTGTTGCTGTAATTGCATCATTATCTGTTACATCAGATGTAAATTCTTTGTATTCGCTTTCGTTTAGAAGCAACCAATTGTCAATCTGCTTAGTATCATTATCAATTATTACGAGACCAATGTTGGCAAATTCTTTACCAGTAGACATAATAGGCAAACCTTCTGGTCGGTCGTTTTTATCTCTTGCAGTACTCTTAGAGCTGCCATTCCATGATGTCATTACGTCATGAGAATTCGCATCTAACATAAGGTCGATGCCGCCGTCCTTGACACCATTATATACCTCGTAACTTCTATCTCCAGCTGCCTCTCGTTTATCACTCTGCTCTATTCCTAGATGAGCAAGGCAAATAACTAGATCAGCACCCTGAGTCTTTAAACTAGAGACCTGATTAGCTGCGCATTCATATAATTTCTCATGTTCGTCAAGGAAGTTTAATCCGTTTGTAAGACCACTACTTTTATGACCTGATTCTTCTGTTTCACATGTATCTAAACCAAAGAAACCTATATTGACTAGATTGTTACCGTTATCATCTTTGGCAGTATACAAAGTGTTAGGAGCCATAAGAGTTTTACTTGGATCATCTTCATAAACTATATTAGCACTAATTGTTTTGAATTTTGCGTGTTCTGGGGAGAACTTTTCCTGTATTTCATCGGTTCGGTCAGGTGAATATTTGTTGTCTTTAGATCCATAGTTCGCAAAATCAAATTCATGATTACCTAAAGCGACCACATCGTATCCAGCTGCATTCATTATTTGAATAGCAGATCTACCTTCGCTTTCTTCTACATATTCTGTTCCTGTTTTTGTCTCGCTAAAGTCGCCGCAATCAACAGTAACAACTGCGTCCGCATTTAGTGTTTTGAGCTTTTGCTCAATGGCCGGAACATATTTAAAGCCTTCAATATTTCCATGCGAATCATTTGTATAAATGATAACCGTTTTGTTTTCAAGTGATTCAGGGATTAATTTTAAATTATTACTATCATCGGAATTCTTCTTATTTCTATCAGAGTCTTTGCCTTTATTTGAATATTTGTCGTTGTGACTACTGTGCCCATGTGCAGCGAGAACATTATTTGGAATATCTGCTGTTACATTTGATGCAAGCATAAACGACGCTAGCATTAATGACGGAATAACTCTAGTGACAATTTTGTTTTTCATAAAAAATTCTTTCCTCCTTGTTGCGTTACCTTTTGTTGCTGATTAACTATGTTAATACAATATCTTAGATATCCATCGAGTTGTAAGGGACTCAATCAAGAGTTGTAAGGGGGCTCTTGCATCAGGAAATCCTTCGACACCTGTATCAACAAAATAATACATGTATAGTTATAACAGACTAACTGTGGCCAAGTCAAATAATTCGCCATATTCAGAATAGTGTCGAAATGTCAGACTTTTGTAACAAATTTATAATATTTGCTTTAAATACTGCGTATAGGAGATTACAATAAGGATTCAATTATGATAGATTATGATAAAATATGCGAATTATGATAGATTATGATAAAACATGCACTTTTGGACAAATTATGATAAAATACCCATAACAAGCGATGATTTGTTTTATTTGGAGGATGACAATGAAAAAGAACAATCCATTCACGCTTACTTTTGGAAAGCAACCTATAGAATATATTTCTAGATATGAAAATACTGATACTATTATTTCTACCTTCGAATCGGACAATCCTATTAGCCAAGCATATTTAATAGAAGGTGTTAGGGGGAGCGGTAAGACTGTACTGATGACGGCTATTGCAAACGCTTTTGCAGAGAAGGAAGATTGGATAGTGGTCGATTTGAATTCTACTCAAGAATTGGTAGATGAATTTGCTATACGCTTGAATGATAAATGTGCTAAAACGCCTGATCCAATTAAGTCAGGATTCAATGTATCGGTTGCAGGCTTTGGAGTTGGGTTAAATGCTAGCGGACAGATGCAGGATAGTGTTAGTGTGTTAGATAAATTATTATCTTCTATAAAAAAGAAGGGCAAGAAAGTTCTTATTACTATCGACGAGGCTATGCCAAGCGAAAACATGAGACACTTTGCAAGTCAGTTCCAGATATTTATTAGAAAGGATTATCCCATCTATTTAATAATGACTGGATTATATGAAAACATCTATGCCATACAGAACGATCCTGCGCTTACGTTTCTTCTTAGGACTCCAAAGATAAAAATGGAGCCCCTTAGTATTTCGCAGATTACCAAACAGTACAAGGCTATCTTCAATATCGATATTGATGATGCACATCAGATGGCTTTGATTACAAAAGGATATGCCTTTGCATTCCAGGCGCTAGGTATGCTTTATTATGAATATAATGATAGACTTGCGTTGGACGAGATATTATCTAAGTTGGATGATTTGTTGGATGACTTTGTATATAAGAAGATTTGGGAAAGCTTATCTGATAAGGATAGGCAGTTAGTAAGAGCAGTGGGAAGCAGACAAGCGAGTGTTTCAGACATAACTACGCAGATGAGTATTTCTCAGACAAGTTTTCCTAGATACAAAGAGCGCCTTATTAAAAAAGGAATACTTCATGTGCCTAGCAGAGGCTTGGTTGAGTTGTCTTTGCCTAGGTTTGCAGAGGTTATTCGGTTTTATCCTTAATAAATACATAAAAGATTGTATTTGAAGACTACAAAGGTGTATCTGTAACTAGAAATCTAAATTCACCAGTAGATAATGATTGGTATTGCTTTGTTGTTGAGGATAAACCTGAATTTTATAAGACACGATTTACTATTAATACATCTTCTTCTAATGGATGTAGAGTTGAACTATATAAGAATGTGCTTGAAAATACGCAGTATTGTGGTTTGATAAATATGGCGGAGGGTACTGGGGGAGATTTGCCATTAACACCGGGTGTATATTATTTGAGGGTAATTAGTACAAGTTCTTTATCGAATTTTAATATTTCAAATATAGGAACGTACAAGTTATCTATTGAGCCAGTGGGGAAAATCGACGAAGTGGAAATTACTGATATAAAAGGATATAATCGGACATATATTGAGAACGCCTATCCTCAAGGCAATCATGTTCGAATAGATGAAGATCGTCCTACGTATATGGGGGTAGAAGGTTGTGCATATTATATAGACAATAATGGTGTTAGGCATCCTTCACCTAATGCGCGCGTTACGGGAATAGTTATTAACAATGAATGGTTAAATATGTATAGAGATGATATGGCTTATACAAATGGAAATAGCGTGGCAAATAATAGTGGTTTTTTCAAAATGACAATTCCAGTATTATCAGGTGTGGGGGCTAATAGTTATGTTATTAATGGAAGGGTTCATCGGTATGATGTTATGACTGTAGTTGTGTATTCAGGATATTCTATGGATGTGAAGGATAGCGAAGATTTTTATCTATTGAAAAACAGTTTTAAAAACTAATTAACAAATATATTTGGGGGGCTGGATAAATATGAATATTAACAATATAAATATAGGGTGTGAAAAATCGCAGATTAATAAAATTTTTGGTGAAACCAAGATAGTCAAAGATAAAATTATTAGAGATAATAATGAGAAAAATGATGATATATTAGATGTGTCTCTTGAAGGAATACGTCGTCAAGAAATGTTGTCTAAGGAAGAATACAAATATAGTGGGATGACTAGCGCGCGTGAAGTATGGGAAGATAAAATATTTACTGAGAAGTATAGACATAGTCTTTATACTGAATCAGGTTCTACTGATATACGAGAAATGTTTAGATTAGATAGACCAGATGAATATGCGTTGTATGAAAAATATATGCACAATTTTTTGTTGGTGGCAGATCATGAGGGGTTGGATGCTGCTATAGAACAAGTTTATAACTATGATTTGGCGAATCTCGAAAAAAAATGGATGGATGAGAAGTTATTTCAAAACCCAAATTATTTTATCAATCCTTCATCATCTCGAGGCGCTGTTTTGGATACATTGGACTTGGCTTTTTCGGATAAGGATCATAATGTTAGTTTTGATATTTTCAGTGAGCTGAGTGAAAATATAGAAGATATTTGGAAATATTCTTCAAAATTTAGTATCCAGCTTACAGAGAGGATGTTTGAAAATTTGGTTTCTCCTGATAAAGATACGCAAAGGAGTATGATTGATCTTCTGATGAATAAGGTCAATGAGCTTAAAGAAGCTGAAGTAAATTATCATGGTTCCAAGGCGGGGGTTAGATTTGGAATCAGAATAATAGATATGGATAATATTGAATATTATGCAAGATATGGCTACGGAAAGCAAAGAGTGTATGATATTAAAGGGAATTCAGTCAAGGAGTTGCTAGATTTTCTTAATGATTGATAAACTGCAATTGTGACTGATTATGGTAAAAAATAAGTATATTTAGTGAAAAACCGTACAAATGAAAAATACGTGCTATAATAGGTGCTACACAAAGGAGAAAGCCTTAAATGTAGCACCTTTTTTATAACCTTCAAATGAATTGAAAAATTTTTTAAAAAAGGGGTTAAGTTTTTAAAGCTTCATCCGATATACAATTTGTAGGGCACAAAAGAAGATTCGAATCCCAGTTTAGAGTGAAATAAATTTTTTTAAAAAATTTCTAAAAAGGGGTTAAGAAATTTTCGAACCGTCCGATATAGTATTTAGATAAATGAAACGGAATTTGTTTATCTCGAAAGTTACATCACAATCACATATCTTATTCGATACAGGACACGGATGTTAAGGATCGAAATAATCAATAGTAGTTTCCATTTATCAATTGTTTTCGCAATTGAATTTTTTCATGCAGAGAACTAAAACTAAATATTAAACGCCAGAGTGTTGGCAACATTACCAGGATAGCTAAGCAGTATGTCGCGCGAGTACTGTTGGTTATAAAAAGAACAAATAAATTAAAAGGTTTATGTGCATAGCACATCTTCTTCAAAAGGATTTGAGGAAGTATCTACAAGGAGGTAGAAATTATGGTAGTACAACACAATATGCAAGCATCTAATGCTTCAAGAATGCTCAACATCACAACAGGAAATCAGGCAAAGTCAACTGAGAAACTTTCATCAGGTTACAAGATTAACCGTGCAGCAGATGACGCAGCTGGTCTTTCAATTTCAGAGAAGATGCGTAAGCAGATTAGAGGACTTGATCAGGCTTCTACAAACGCACAGGATGGTGTGTCTGCAGTACAGACAGCTGAAGGTGCTTTAACAGAAGTTCACTCAATGCTTCAGAGAATGAATGAACTTGCAGTTCAGGCTTCAAACGGAACAAACAGTGAATCTGATCGTTCATCTATTCAGGATGAGATTAACCAGTTAACAACTGAAATCGATCGTGTTGCTGAGACAACAAAGTTCAACGAGACATATCTTCTTAAGGGCGACAACGGTAAGAAGGATATCTACCTTAAAGCTCATGATGCAGGTCTTGATGGAACACTTACACAGAACACATCTAAGGCTACATTCACAATGAATGCACTTAAGGTTGGTGATTCTGTAACAATCGGTGGTACTCAGTACACAATCGGTGCTAAGGATCTTAATGATGCTAAGACAGTTCTTGGTGCAAACAGCCTCACAGAAGGCAATGTTATCACAATCGATGGCAAGTCTTACACAATCGCTGGTACAGAGGATGTTCAGCAGGCTAAGATTACAGCAGATGGTCTTGCTAAGTTTGCAAGTGCTGGTTCTACAGTAACTTTCAATGGCAAGTCAGTTACAATCTTCTCTGGTACAGAGAATGCTGGTACAGCTTATCAGGATGAGAAGAAGGCTACACTTATCAATGCATCTAAGGCATATGATATGATTAAGACAGAGCTTGCAGCAGCTTCTTCAATCGGTGCTGACACAGCATTGGCTAAGGGTGATGTTACTCAGACTACAAACTTATCTCAGATTGATGATGTTACATCTACAACTGAGAAGGTTAAATTCTCATTCGATAAGAAGACAACAAAGGTTCAGAATGAACTTACATTCAACCTTCACGTTGGTTCTGACGCTGATATGACAAACAAGATCGGTGTTACAATCGAAAACATGAGCGCAGCTTCACTTGGTGTTAAGGGACTTAACGTTTCTGATGCAACAGGTAAGGCAGCTACATACGCTATCGATGCAATTGCTGATGCTGTAGAGAAAGTTTCTGCACAGAGATCTTCACTCGGTGCNNCAGAACAGACTTGAGCACACAATCGCTAACGTAGACAACGTAGTTGAGAATACAAATGCAGCTGAGTCTCGTATCCGTGATACAGATATGGCTGATGAAATGGTTAACTACAGCAAGAACAACATTCTTGCACAGGCAGGTCAGGCAATGCTTGCACAGGCTAACCAGGCAACACAGGGCGTATTATCACTTCTTGGATAATAGCAACTATAGAGTCTTAAGCATAGCTTAAGAACGGATTATCCAAATTATTTGTTTTCGCGCAGACTAGTTACTATAACTAGTACATTGGGGCTTCCCTTCGGGGAAGCCCTTTTTGTATGTGTTTAGAAAGAAGTCTGCAAGACTTCTATTATGAATGGAGGGAGAGTCACTGTGAATAGTAACCTCTTATCTTGCTATATAACAATGATTAGTTCATAATGAAATTACTTAAGTATCGCAAATAATAGACTTCTTTGGTGAGAAAATGAAAACACAAAAATCTGCAGTGCTTAACATGACCGAGGGTAATCCGGTCTCTTTAATAATCAAGTTTTCTATTCCAATGCTAATTGGAAATCTTTTTCAGCAGGTGTACAACCTGGTGGATTCTATTATAGTGGGGCAGTTTGTTGGTCCTCAGGCTTTGGCAGCAATCGGCGTCACAGGTTCAGTAACATTCCTATTTTTTGCAATTTGTAACGGATTTGGAAGTGGCGGTGGAATAATCACATCCCAAGCATTTGGGAGAGGTGATGCGGCGGAAGTAAAAAGCAGCATTGCAAATACAGGCTACATTATGTTTGTATTTCCGCTGCTTGTTGGCGTAGTTGCATTCTTTTTGGCTAATCCGATTCTTCGGATACTAAGTACCCCAGAAGATATAATGGTGGATTCAGTGGCTTACTTGAAAATCATGTGCGTGGGATTGATTTTTGTATCTCTATACAACTATGCATCTTCCATGTTAAGAGCTTTGGGAGATTCCAAGACGCCGCTATATTTTCTCATCTTTTCATGTATTCTAAATACAGGTTTGGATATTACTTTTGTATATGTATTTAAAATGGGTGTTGTTGGAGCTGGTATAGCAACAGTGATATCCCAGCTAATCGCAGGGGTTGGGTGCCTTATATATGCAGTGGCGCGAAATGAATATTTTCACATGAGAAAAATAGATTTGCGTTTCAATGTAGATATTTCAAAGAAAATCGTGAGGTTGGGATTCCCGCTTTCTCTGCAATTTTCCCTGATTGCGATTTCCTGCATGGCGCTTCAACGCGTTGTCAATACATTCGGAAGTGTGGCGGTTGCGGCATTTACTGCAACTAGCAGAATCGAGCAAATTATCCATCAGCCATATCAAACATTGGGCGCGGCTCTTGCTACCTACACAGGTCAAAATTTTGGGGCCCGCAAAAACGACAGAATTATATCTGGCTACAGAAAGAGTATGATGCTGATGGCAATCTTTTCTTTAATCATGCTTCCTATAATGCAGTTATGGGGCGAGCCAATAATGGGGCTCTTTGTAAAGGATAAAGATGTAATACTGATGGGAGCGAAAGCTCTTAGGATAACAAGTTTCTTCTATATAATGCTTGGAGTAATCTACGTGGTTCGAGGTGTGTTGAACGGTTTGGGAGATGCCATCTTTGCTCTGTTGAATGGTGTGGTTGAAGTCTTTGGAAGATTCATTGTTCCTGTTGCGCTAACAGGTATTGCCACCATAGGTGTGTGGGGCATCTGGTGGTCGGTAGGAATTGTGTGGGCAATAAGCGGATTGACCGCTTGGATGCGATATATCGGATATAAAAACCGGGTACTTTTTTCAAAAAAGGAGGAGCCAATTTAAATGAACAATCAAAATGATATCTACAAGCTTTCAAATGGTGTAGGAATTCCCTGTATAGGTTTTGGAATGTGGCAGACCCCTGACAGTGACACAGGAGTTAATGCTGTGGCAAAAGCGATTGAAGCTGGTTACACCCATATCGACACGGCGCAGGCATACGAAAATGAAGACTGTGTTGGAAAGGCAATACGCAAGGTAGGGGCACGCCGAGAAGATTTATTTGTCACTACCAAGATTAATAATTGGAATCACAGCTACGATTTGGTTATGAAAACTTTTAACGAATCTCTAGAAAAGCTAGAGATGGATTACGTAGATTTGCTTTTAATCCATTGGCCTAATCCTAAGAAATTCAGAGACCATTGGCAGCAGGCTAACGCCGAAACATGGAGGGCAATGGAAGAGTTGTACGAGGCTGGTAAGGTTCGAGCTATCGGAATCAGTAATTTCAGACCGCATCATATTGAAGAATTATTAAAGACAGCAAAGGTTAAGCCGATGGTTAATCAAATTAGACTCTGCCCAGGTGAGACCCAGGACGAAGTGGTGGATTATTGCAGATCCCAGGGGATGATTCTGGAGGCTTATAGTCCGCTAGGAACAGGCAAGATTTTTGAAGTGCCAGAGATGAAGGACTTAGCTGAAAAGTACGGCAAATCCGTAGCGCAAATCTGCATCCGCTGGAGCTTGCAACGAGGATATTTGCCGCTTCCTAAATCTGTAACACCAGAGAGAATTGTTGAAAACTTGAAGGTATTTGACTTTGAGCTAGATGAGGATGATGTGCAGATGATAGCAAATCTAACTGGATGTGTGGGCTTGTCTGCAGATCCAGATACGGTGCCGTTTTAAATTTAGATTTACATATTATATGTTGACAGAAATACGATATTATCGTATTATAAATACGAGGTTAACGTAGAGGTGTTATATGACAATGGAAAATAATACAGAACAAGCCAAAATCACAATATCCAACAATATCAAATTTCTTCTCACCTACAATCACAAATCTAGGAAAGAAGTTTGTAAGGATTTGGATATTAAGTATACAACATTTTGCGACTGGGTTAATGGTAGGGTAGCTCCCGGTTATCCAGTACTTGAAAAGCTTGGCAACTATTTTGACATAGATGCTGTAGATTTCTTCACTCAGCTAGATGAGAACAAGCTTCAAAGTGGCAAGCGTCTTGCAAAGTATGCTTCATATTTAATGAAAGGAAAGGTGCTAGATATGAAAGTTTTAGAATCTCTCGATGATGAACAGATTAAAAATCTTATATCATCAGGTTTTAGATTTAGACATAGATCTTTAGATGAATATGTTGAACTATCAGGTGGCGCATTAGTAGCTTCTCCAGAGTTTGACTGGGGTGCACCGATGGGTGATGAAATATGGTAGAGCAAGGAGATATCATCAAGATTGAGGGAATCAAGGGTAAGGCAGCTGTTATAAGCAAAACTAAATACAATGAGAGTGGTAAGATAATTGCATGTCCTATTATTTCCAAACACACTTCATCATCTTTCTTAGTTGAGTTTCCTTTTGATGGGGATATAAAATATATTGCTAGTGATAGTGTTAAACAGCTTGATATTTCTGCTAGAGAATTTAGGGTTGTTGGGTATGTTCCTTTGTCAGCTTTGATAGTTGTAATTGATATGATAAATGCAATTATAGAGCTATTTTAGTTTCGGGTTGAGGCTTCTTAGATTGATATATATTCAGATGTCTGGATATACATTATTTTTAGGGGTCTCAATTTTTTATTATTTAAAGCTAAAGATTTTGTACACATTGACGATAATAAAAATAGATGGAGACAGTAGACGTGCTCTTTGTCATCCATCTAGGCAATAATTTTTCAATAATCGCGCGGAAGAATTGTTGCTAAATGTAGCTTTACAATTTCATAAGGCTATACCATGATTCATACCTTGATAGCTAGTGGTGGTTGGTCACACCACTTGTTATATAGATACGGATTGCAAGCCTAAAGTATGTAGCATTCCATGTCAACGTTACTTATTAAAAATTATGTTATGCGACAATCGCATCTCTTATGAATGGAATCACAAGAGTATCTACAAGGAGGTAGGAATTATGGTAGTACAACACAATATGCAGGCAGCTAATGCTTCAAGAATGTTAGGAGTAACAACAAATGCTCAGTCTAAGTCTACTGAGAAACTTTCATCTGGTTTTAAGATCAATCGTGCAGCAGATGATGCAGCAGGTCTTTCAATATCTGAAAAAATGAGAAAGCAGATTCGAGGTCTGGACCAGGCTTCAACAAATGCTTCAGATGGTATCTCAGCAGTACAGACAGCCGAGGGCGCTCTTACAGAAGTGCACTCAATGCTTCAGAGAATGAACGAACTTTCAGTTCAGGCAGCAAACGGTACAAACTCAGAAAGTGACCGCTCATCTATTCAGGATGAGATTAATCAGCTTACAACTGAGATTGATCGTGTCGCTGAGACTACAAAATTCAATGAGACATATCTTCTCAAGGGGGCTTACGGCACCAAGGAAAGCGTGGTATCTGCGCATGATGCAGGCCTTTATGGCACATTGACTCAGAACACACAGAAGGCAACATTCACTATGAATACACTTGTTGTTGGTGATACTTACACTATTGGCGGTACAACTTATACAATAGGTGCAAAGGATCTTGACGATGCTAAGACTGTTCTTGGTATTACAGACGATCCTGGTATTGGTGCAGTTATCACTGTGGATGGAAAATCTTATACTTTAGCACAAACAGAAGATGTTCTTCAGTCTAAGATTACATTCGAGGGACTTGCAAAATTTGCAAGTGCTGGGTCAACAATAACTTATAATGGTAAGTCAGTAACAATGTTTTCTTCTACTCCTCCTGCTTCAGGAGCTTATGTAGACGAAAAGAAGGCAACACTTATCAATGCTACACAGGCCTATAATATGATTGCAACAGAGCTTGCAGCTGCATCTTCAATCGGTGCAGACCAGCCAATTGCATCAGGTGATATCACCAAAGATGGCACATTAGACAATGACTTGACTTCATCTACAGATAAGGCTAAATTCACATTTACTAAGCATACGGTTACAGTACAGAATGAACTTACATTCAACTTACATGTTGGTTCAGACGCAGATATGACAAACAAGATTGGAGTATCTATTGAATCAATGACAGCCGCAGCTCTAGGAATTAAAGGTCTTAATGTAAGTGATGCAACAGGTAAAGCAGCTACTTACGCTATTGATTCTATAGCAGACGCTTTAGCTAAAGTATCAGCTCAAAGATCAGGCCTTGGTGCTATCCAAAACAGATTAGAGCATTCAATTGCAAATCTTGACAACGTAGTAGAGAACACAGACGCCGCTGAATCACGTATCCGCGATACAGATATGGCTGACGAGATGGTTACATACAGTAAGAATAATATTCTTATGCAGGCAGGCCAATCAATGCTCGCTCAGGCAAATCAGGCAACTCAGGGTGT
>DBWZ01000042.1:59558-75190 GCA_002309345.1 Pseudobutyrivibrio sp. UBA1225 | reverse complement strand
AGCGCATTCCAATGCGCGGCAATTGCTACTAAGCTAGTTTTGTGGAACTATTTCTTTATAAGTATATTTCATGTCCGCTCAGGGACAAACAACTCCGTCAGAATTGTAAATAGTTGAACGCACATCCACAAATAATGATGGTGACATTAGCATTTTAGAAAATCATAATCTTATGCGACATCAGCAACGCCCCTAAGGGCTGGAGGCGGGCAAGGAGGCGGCGGCAGAGCAGACTATGAGAGAGCCCTTGGGTGGGTGAAAAAATATATAAAAATTGTATTGACAGGAGTGGCGGTAGTATGCTACAACTGTATTAGAACAGATAATACACATGTGCGGGAGGGATTCGATGATCCAACTGAACTATAGGGATGCGAAACCTATTTACGAACAAATTAAAGATGGGTTGAGGCGTCTTGTAGTATCCGGTGCTGTAAAGAGGGATGAAAAATTGCCTAGTGTGCGCTTCCTTGCAACGAGCTTATCAATCAATCCAAATACTATTCAGAAAGCTTATCGTGAGTTAGAGCAAGAGGGCTACATCTATACGATTGCAGGAAAAGGTAGCTACGCAGCCGAGCGAGCTGATGTTGTATCAGGGAGGAACGTTGAATTGATGAAAGAATTCGATGAGATTGTCAAAGAACTTCTGTATTTATGTGATGATAAAGAAATTTTAATAAAAAGAATAGAAGAACTTGCGAAGGGAGGGCCTGAAGATGATAGAGGTTAAGAACGTTACCAAGAAGTTTGGTGACTTTATCGCTTTAGACGACTTTAGCATGCACGTTGAGCGCGGTGCTATTTACGGTCTTGTAGGTCCAAACGGAGCTGGTAAGACAACTCTTATCCGCCATCTCTGTGGAGTTTTCAAACAGGATGCTGGTGAGGTTTTGATTGATGGTCAGAATGTATTTGAAAATGCTGCTCTCAAGCAGAAGATGACCATCATTCCAGATGATATCTTTTATTTTATACAATCCAATACCAAGGATTTAATGAAGTTCTACAAAGATATGTATCCATCATTTGATGAAGCATATTTTAATAAAATCGCTAGCTGCTTTCCTACTATAGATATGAAAAAAGTAGTTAGAAGTCTTTCAAAGGGAATGCAAAAGCAAGTGGCATTTATGCTTGCCATTGCTGCTCGACCTGAATTGATGATACTAGATGAACCAGTTGACGGTTTAGATCCTGTCATGCGCCGTCAAATCTGGAGTTTAATTATGGCAGACGTTGCTGAAACTGGTTTAACCGTTCTCGTTAGCTCTCACAATCTGCGAGAGCTTGAGGACGTGTGCGACCATGTAGGCATCATGAACAACGGCAAACTGCTTATAGAGAGATCACTTGACGACTTACAGACTTCAGTTACTAAAATTCAGATTGCCTTCGATAATGATGAAATGCCGAAGCTTCCTAGTGATATCGAGGTGCTTCGAAAGATTTCAAACGGACGAGTTCACACATTAATCGTTAAGGGAGAACCGCATGTTGCAGAGAGAGAAATTGCAAAGCTAAATCCTATTTTGATGGATGTTCTTCCTCTTACACTTGAAGAAATCTTTATTTACGAGCTTGGAGGAGAGAATTATGCGGTTAGAGAAATCATTATTTAATATGGCTCTATTCAAAAAGAATATTAGTCGAACTTGGTTACTAGGACTGGCATATGTATTGGCGCTTACAATAATCATGCCTATACAGTATCTTCTTCGCTACAACTACAATGTAGAGAAGAACGGATTCGTTGCTGGATACACACCACAGATGGATTTAACCTGGTTCATGGCTGATGCAAGCAATTCCGAGTACGGATTTGGTATAGCCATTGTAGTGGTTGCTATTACCTTTTGGTATTTATTTAATAAACGTGATAGTTACATGATGCATGCCTTTCCAGTTAGTCGCAGATCCCTGTTTTTCACTGGATTGTTGACATGTATAATAGTTAGCTTCGTGCCAGTGTTGCTAATTTCCATAATTATGTCAATCATTGGCTTGGCAACTGGTGGAGCATCCTACGGCGTGATATGGTATTGGGCTTTTACAGTTCTCGTATCTACGCTGCTATTTATCTCAATTGCCCTATTTGCTATGATGTGCACAGGTCAATTGATTACAGCTATTTGCTTTTATGTAGGTATTAACTTCTTATGCTTTTTGATGGAAGCAGCATTTAGAATGCTAGCAAAGCGTTTGATGCTTGGATTAGGTTATATCCAGATGAAGCACTTCAATGCGCTTACGCCATTGATATTTATCAAAAACGCGTGTGACATAAAGGTTATGCTCAGGGGCTCAACAGAAGCCTACGATTATATAGATATTCAATATGGTTCAACCTGGTACCTGTTTGCTTATTTGGCAGCATCGGTTGTAATAACAATTGTTGCTTACATACTATATAAGAGAAAACAGAATGAAACTGTTCACGAATTCATCGCGGTTCCTTTATTCAAGCCTTTGTTTACAATTGGAGCATCATTCTTTATTCCACTTGTATTAGCTTGCTTTGCTTCGTCCTTCGTGTTCAAGATCAAGTACGAATACACCTATGGAACAAGGTTTGCGGTAACAGTTATATTATCACTAGTTCTTGGTGTCGCATTCTTCTTCGCAAACCAGATGATGATAGAAAAGACTTTCCGAGTCTTCAACATGAAAAAGATAATCCAATGCGCAGCTTTTACGCTTTTGTCGCTAGTGATATTTATGTGCTTCAGACTTGATGTGGCAAACATCGAAGGCAGAGTGCCAGAGTCAGAAGACATAGAATGGGCAGCTATTCAAGGTACCTATTCAATGGTATTTACGGATGCTGATGATATTAACAAAGTCCGAGAGGTTCATAATAATCTCCTCAAAGATAAAGGGGAGCTCAGAGACCTTGTTCATAATAGTAATAGAAACAATAAATACGAACCATATTCAGAGCTCACCTTCAAATACAAGCTCAAGAATGGCGAGTACCTAGTTAGAGTATACGAGGTTATTGATACCGAAGCTGAAGCTGCTTCTGCAACATATTTGTCAGCAGTACAGCCAGTGCTTGATTTTATAAACAAGCCGGAGGTCATCAAAGAACACGTACTAGGCAACATCTGGGATGACTGTACCGTCAAGGATGTATCAATCAGTAACATCACCAAAAAGAACGGTGCTGGATGGGCTGCATATGCTGCAGATTTTGATATAACTAAAAGCCAGATGGAATCAAAAAATAAAAGAGTTTACAACGCTTTGCTTAAAGATATAGATGACGGTAACCTATTTATAACTCACTTTGGTGACGATGTTTTTGGTTATGACTACAACATCACCTACTACAACGATTTTAGTCTTATCATTTCAAACCAAAGGGAGGCGTACTTCTCTGATGAGAGTACCTTCAAAGGCGTAGATTTACCTCCTATATATGAACAAACAATTAATGCATCTTTAAATACTAGATGCGAAAACACAATTGACGCTTTAATCGAGGAAGGATTCCTCGAAAGTAAAGACAGTCTTATCAAAAAAACCGATTACCAAAGCTACTACGATTCAACCAAAGAAGAATATGAATCACGTTAGCTTTTGTAATAAAAATTAAGATAGCTTATATCTTAATTCTCTATCCGATAGTAACTATGCAAATAGTTACAAATCTCTCTAACCACCCCGAGGAACTCTCAGCCTCGGGGTAAAACTTTATATTTTTTTCTGGCAATTCCTTTTTCTGCCAGAGGAAAGTTCTATAAAATTGAAAAATTTGTTAAAATTTTTTATAAAAAGGTATAAAGTTTTATTTGAAAGGTCCGATAACAGTATTGTAAAGAAAAGTGTACTTTGAGATGTTGGGATTAAAATCCACAGTATTCAAGGGAGGAAAGGAGTGTGGCGATATGCGTATAGAGGCTTACAATCAGGTAGCACAGCTCTATCAGTCATCAAACACTAAAAGCTCATCACAAGCTGCAAAGGCTAATGGTATGGGTCGCGATGAAGTACAAATATCTTCAACAGGCAAAGACTATCATGTAGCAAAAGCAGCAGTGGCAGAATCAGCCGACATCAGGGAAGACTTAGTAGCAGATATCAAGGCTAGAATTAAGAACGGAACATACGAGGTTGACACTGATGATTTCGCAGAGAAATTATTGGCTGCCTATGGAACAACTATTTAGTTTTTAGTGAGGTTTATGCGTGGCTAGTTTAATGGATGAATTGCTCTTAACTATGGATGGTGAGACGGAGCAGTATGAAAAGTTAATTAATCTTAATGGAGAAAAGAAGGATTCTATTATCCATAAGAAACTTGACGTACTGGAGGCTATTACCGTTCAGGAGCAGGCCATTGCAGACGCCTTGTTAGAGCTTGAAAAGAAACGCCAGGATTTACTGCGCAGTATTGCAGCAGTAATGGGGCACGATGGTGAACCTATTACCGTATCATGGATGATCGATAATATGGCCGGCCAGCCTGTAGAAAGGCAGCAGCTTATCGAAGCAAAAGACAAGCTTAAAGAAGCTGCAGCAAACGTGCAAGTTCTTAATTTTCAAAACCAGAACTTATTGCGTCAAGCAATTGAGATGGTGGAATTTGATATCACTCTTCTAAAGAGTGCTAAGCAGGCTCCACAGACATCGAACTATGGCAAAGACGCGGAGACTACAGGAAATCTATTAGGAAAATCAGGATTTGATGCTAAGCAATAGGAAACGGATGTCCTTAAAGTATCAGTGGTAATTTATAGCTTTTACTTTGGAGGAGATACGACTATGGCTAATAGTTTTGGAAGCTTATATGTTGGGGCATCTGGCCTACAGTCAGCATCACATGGTTTAAATACAACTGCAAACAACCTTTCTAACGTAAATACCGAGGGGTACGTGCGTGAGCAGGTTGTTTACGAAGACAAAGATTACAGAAAAATAGGAAACGCTTCGATCAGCACCCAGTATGCTGGTCTTGGTGTGCAGGTTGGAACAATCGTCCATGCTCGCGACATCTTTTTAGATAAAGCATTTAGAAGCGAGAGTGGGCGACATTCTTTTTATGACGCTAGCTCTGAAGCAGTGCAAGAGGTTATCACTCATCTGCAGGAACTTGACGGTCAAGCATTCAAAGATGCCATCAAAGATTTGTATGGCGCCTTCGAAGAGTTTGCCAAGGATCCTTCAGATACTGTAAACCAAAACCTTGTGTTGCAGAAGTCTAGCCTTTTTTTGAGCCGTGCAAAGGCAGTTCAAGACGGATTTGAAGATTATCAGCGTATCATCAACGCCAAAATTAAAGAGGATATCAACAGAGTAAATGCAATTGGCGAAGAGATAGTTGATTTAAATAGACGTATCCAGGCAATTGAAGCAGCACATGTTGAGCAAGCCATGGATCTTAGAGACCGAAGAGACCTCTTACTAGATGAACTTTCAGGTCTCGTTAGAGTTACAAACTACGAGGAGGATCACACAGGTGTCCTTCACATCGATATAGAAGGTGCAGAGTTCCTAGATGAGGTTACATATCATCAAATAGGAGCCCTAGAAGACAGGAAGACAGGATTCGTCACACCTTACTGGACTCATCTTTCAGAACCAAAGAGAGATTACTACTATCCAGTATTTGATTTGGAGACAATCAGTGCAACAACCGGTTCTGATATCGGTGAGATTAAGGCATTGGTGTTGGCACGTGGCGAGGAATGGAGCAACTATCTTAGCTTCTACGACAAAGTCACAGGCGAATACATTTCTTCAGATGTATACGAAAAGGGTATAGCCAACTCAATAATGATGAATTCAGAGGCTGAGTTAGATACACTGATTCACCAGTTGGCAACAGACATCAACAACATCCTAAGTCCGATTGCAGAAGTAGGTGAGATATATACAAACAATCAAGTGATTCAGTACCGCGATGACAGCGGAAATCTTGTTGAAATCCACACAGGTGATGCACAGGAAGGCAAGATTAGAATCCTTGACGAACGAGACGTGTCAGTTGGTACAGATGGAGAGCTCCCACCTAGAGAGCTGTTCGTTCGAATCGGTTGCGACAGATACAAAGCTGTGGAGGCGACCATTATCGACAATGGTCAAGCTACCAACAAGACAATTTACTTATATAACGAGGAAGATCCAACAGACACATCAAAGTGCTACACATTAAAGGGTCTACACATCAACGAGGATTTGGTTAAGCAAGAAGCTTATCTTCCACATCTCAAGTTTGACAATAACAAACTTGCCGTAGATTACGACATAGGAAGAAAGCTAAGCGCTATATGGAACAACCAAGACTTCAATCTTAATCCTAGCGACACAACACCATGTAGCTACCAAGGCTTCTACGTTAAGTGGACAGGTGAAATCGGAAATGTTGGAAACGTCTACAAGACAACAGCCGCATCTCTAGAGGGCACCAAGGAGCAAATAGAGTTCAGCCGCCAAGGCGTTATCGGCGTAGCATCAGACGAAGAATTAACAATTATGATCAAATACCAGTCAGCTTATAACGCAGCTAGCCGATATATAAATGTAGTAAACGAAATGATTGAGCATTTAATCACAAGTCTGTTCTAGGAACAGCTAAAGAGGGCAAATATATGTCATCAACATTTTTTGGATTAACAATCGCATATTCAGGTCTCAATACCGCACAGGCGCAAATCAATACAACTGCTAACAATATTTCCAATGTAAACACAGACGGATACAGCAAGCAGATTGTAAATACTGTGGCATCATCAGCACTTCGCTGCTACCAGAGCTGGGGAACAACAGGTACTGGTGTTGAGGCAACATCTGTTACTCAGTGCAGAGATTTGTATTACGACGAGAAATATTGGAACAACGAGTCTGCCCTTGGTTTCTACAAGAAAAAGCAGTACTACATGGATCAGATTGAAGATTATTTTTCAGAGACTAAGAGTAATACAGGCTTCTCAACCATCTACGCAAAGATGTTCAATGACATGAGCACCTTGCAGGGAAGCCCTGGAGACCAGACTGTAAGGAAGGAGTTCATCTCCTCTGCAAAGCAGTTGACTGAGTACTTCAATCAGATGTATACAAAGCTCCAGGATTTGCAGAACTCTATCAACGACGAGATTAAAACTGACGTTGATGATATCAATGCTATTGCAGAAAAAATCGCAATCTTGAATAAGCAGATTAACGTTATCGAGCAAGGCGGCGGTCGAGCTAACGAGCTTAGAGACCAGAGAGCCCTTCTCGTGGACGAGCTTTCAGAGATGGTTGACGTTACGGTTCAGGAAGATCAGGTTATCAACTCCAACAATCCTGAAATGTACACAGGTGCAACCTACTACAGATTAAATATAAACGGACAGAACTTAGTTGATACTTACGAGTACAATACCCTTTCAGTTGTATCCCGCAAGCCAGAGGAGATGTACAATCAGTCAGATATCGACGGTCTTTACAGCATTGTTTGGACAAAAGATGGTGACAAATTCAATGCAACTCCTTCAACAAGTGGCGGTACCTTAAAGGCTATGTTTGAGGTTCGCGATGGTAACAATAAGGAAAATTTACACGCGACAGTTACCGCTGCAACTTACAATACAATCACCGTAAGTGGACTTAGCATTACTGATATCAACGAGTTTAACATGCCACTTCGTGGTTTGATCAATACAAACGCTAGAGATTACACATACAACAGCTTTTCATTTAACACAGATGGTGATGGCAAGGTTACATCAATCACCTTCAACATCGACCAGGTGCTTAGTGGAACAGAATGCGACAACTTGGTTTCTCAGGCGTTGCAGGTAGGCGCCGAGGTAGATTACATGGGTATCCCATACTACCAGAATCAGATGAATCTCTTCCTCAGAAGCTTCTGTGAGAAATTCAATCAGATTGAACAAACAGGCGTTGATTTGTTGAACAATCCTATGGGTTCCTTCTTTGTAGCAAAGGATAGTCTCGATTCTCTTGTAGAGCATCAGATGACAGACGTCTTATTTACAGAGACAGACCTTGGCGGTGGCAACATCGAAAAGAACGGTGTTACCCTTTACAGCAGCAAGGACCCAGATGACGATACAAAGCACTACGAAACATACTATCAGCTCACAGCTGGCAATGTTCAAATAGCAAGAGCAACAGACAAGGATCCAAGAATCTTTGCAACAACTACACCAGAAGGCTTCTACGATGGTGTTGATGCTCCAGATATTGTGGAACAGCTTCAGCAGCTTCAGAGTAAAGTTAAATTATTCCGCGGCGGCGGTGGCAACGAATTCCTTCAGTGCATCTACGCCGACGTAACTGTAGACACACAAGAATGTAAGATATTCACAACCAACTTTACCAACATCCAATCGGTCATATCTGAGCAGAGAATGTCCATCGCCGGTGTTGATGAAGATGAAGAGGCATTGGATTTAATCAAATTCCAGAATGCATATAATCTTGCATCTAAATGTATTTCAGTTTTCTCCGAAATATATGATAGGTTAATTCTTCAAACTGGAGTCTAATTAAAGCCTTCCCCTTGGGGGGAAGGTGTCAGCGAAGCTGACAGATGAGGGGAAACAAACACATAAGTAGATAATTCTGAATGTGTTTTCTTGCTAGTCTTGTATGAGGGGAAACAAACACATAATAGATAATTCTGAATGTGTTTTCTTGCTAGTCTTGTATGAGGGGAAATTAAGAGGTAAATATTATGAGAGTTACAAACAAAATGATAATGAAAAACGCAGCTTCTAACATCAACACAACCAAAGAAGTTGTAAATCAGAGAAATAAGCAGATGACCAGTCAAAAGCAGATTGATCGACCTTCTGACGACCCTGTAATTGCTGTTCGTTCGCTTAGACTTGCAACAACATTGTCACAGGTAACTCAATACTACAGCAAGAACATCCCAGATGCTTCCAGCTGGCTTGAAGTTACAGAGACATCTCTTATCAACATCAAGGATGTAATGGCAAAATGTCGTGAACTATCTGTAATGAGCCCTAACGATACCTACAACGAAAAGGATCGTAAGACTATGATGACCCAGCTAGAGTCTCTTCAGGAGCAGATTTTTGCAGAGGGTAATGCTGACTATGCCAACAGAACAGTCTTTACAGGCTATAGAACCAACTGCAATCTTACCTTCACTGAGAACGAAAAAGAAACAAAGTATCGTATCGACCAGACACTTCCAGTTGAAGATTTCATCGAGGAAAAGAGATACTATGCAGGTTCAGTAACTGTTCCTACAACAGAGACAGAGCTTCAGAACAATGCCATATCTGATATTTCTGTACATAGCTACTATCGTATTCGTATGAACTACGATGAGATTACATCTTTAAACAAGCTCAGAATTACAAATGGTAATGCAGCTGATGACTCAGTATTCTCATTATACGATCCAGCAGATACACAGGAGTCTCAGGGTGTGTTCACTAACGATTCAACACCTATTACAGATGAAAATGCATCTACGGGATACACTTTAACAATATATGAAAACGAGACAGACTGGGCAGCTGCTGATACAACAATTGACAACCCAATCATCGGCGGAGACAAGCTTGTAGGAGACAATCAGATTATTTTCATCCGTGAAACCGGTGATTTGATCTTTGGCGAGGAAATCGCAGCAAAGCTCAAAGAGCAGAAGTCTACAATCAGCGTTCAGTACGACAAGATTGGTTTTGACAAGGGTGAACTTCGCCCAGAATACTACTACAACTGCAAAAAGATGAGAGATCCAAACGCAGTTGGAGTGACAGACGCTACACCAATCAACTATACCAAGTTCGACGAGGAAGGTAAGCCAATCTACTTTGACATCGAGTATACAGTTGCAGCTAACCAGACAATAGCTATCAACACAGAGGCATCTGAGGTATTTGACAGCTCAATTCAGCGTGACATCACCGAGATGGTGGACGCTGTTCAAAATACAATATATGCACACAACAAAATCGAAACTATCAAGAGCATGATGGGCGAGAGTCAGTTCGCTTCCGACACAGATCAGGAATTCCTAAACAAGTGGCTTGAAGCTGCTACAAAGGAAAAAGATTTCTTCGAAGATAATATGCAAAAACTTTTTAGTACAGAATTAGGCAAAATTGATGCATATTATGCTACAATAACTCTAGAGATTACTGATTTGGGTTGTAAGAGAGATTCTCTGGACCTTACAAAGAACCGCGTTGGCGACCAACAAGAGACTGTTCAGAGTCTTCAGTCTAAGAATGATGATATAGAATTATCCCAGATCATCATTGAATACACAGCTGCTTACACCGCATATCAGGCTTCGCTTACAGCTGCAGGAAAGCTTAGCGAATCAACATTACTTAATTATATTTAAACGCAGGAGGAGAAGGGATAATGCGCGTAAAAACCAGACTATTCGGCGAAATTGAGATTTCCGATGAAAAAGTCATCAATCTTGTTCATGGCTTGATTGGATTCCCAGATATGAGACGATATACGCTCATTTTCGACGAAGAAAAGAAAGACAAAGGAAATATCATGTGGTTACAGTCTCTTGACGAGACAGATTTTGCAATGCCAGTTATGCTTCCTCACATTGTAAAGCCAGATTATTCACCAGCTATCAACGTGGATTCTCTCGAGCAGCTTGGGGAGCTAACAGCAGATAACACCTATGTGCTTGTTACTGTTAGAGTACCTAAGAACCCAAAGGAAGCATCTGTCAATCTTAAGGCTCCAATCATTATTAACTCTGATACAAATATTGGCGACCAGATAATTATCGAGGGCTCTGAACCAGTTCGTTATCTGATTCATGATGCAATACATGGAAAGGATGGTGAGTAGCGATGTTGGCATTAACACGAAAAACAGGCGACGCGATTATGATCAACAACAACATCGAGATTACAGTCCTTGAGGTTCGCGGTGATCAGGTTAAAATCGGTATATCAGCTCCAAAAGAGGTTTCTATCTACCGTAAAGAAGTTTACTTAGAAATCCAGAAAGAAAACGAAGAGGCTCAAGGCATCAGTATGGATGACGTTGAAGCTCTTAAAAATCTGCTATAGTATAGTCCGTTTGTTACGCTCTCAAGCCAGAAGGCTTCCCCTTGGGGGGAAGCTGTCTGCGAAGCAGACTGATGAGGGGTGTATAAACAAACTCATCTAAAAAATATGACTTTCTGCTGGCAGAAAAAGGAATTGCCAGCAGAAATCTGGCTTTGCCAGACTACTTTTCCATTTCATGAAAAAGTAGGTCTGGTACGATTCCTGTTTTTCTGATGAAAAACAATAATCTATAGATTTTTAATCCATCCACCCTACGGGGTGGATTTTTTAGCCTTCCCCCTGGGGGGAAGGTGGCAGCAAAGCTGCCGGATGAGGGGCAATCAAAATTTCAAAAAATTTCTTATCAACTATAAACTTTCCCACTTTGCAATCCGATAAAAGATTTAGAGAACTACATATTTCTGTTTTTTACTATAAAAAAAACAAAAGGTAGACACAGATTTCTGTTTTAATAAAGAAAATAGGAATCATTAAAAATTTCCCATATTACAAGGATGTATATAGTCCATAAGGATTGGAGAATGGGACTTTAATCCAAGTGGCAAAGGAGGAAAATAATGAAAATAGGCGAAGTAAGTAGCGCAGCAAGCAGCTACCAGGGACAGGGAAGTTCAGTAAAAACGGCGCCAGTGCAGTCAGCACAAGAAAGCAGACCAGTAGATTTTACTACTGCAGCAAAAGAAATTCGCGCCACAGAGGCTGAATATAAAAACCCTAATTTTGAGCAGAACGAAGAAGAAAACTCAGCTGCTCAGGCTTCTAACTCTTTAAAGGAAGCAATCGACAAAATCAACAATGCTCAGGGCAATGCAGAAGCAGTATTTGGTATCCACGAGGGAACAAATCGTGTAATCATCAAGATGGTTGATAAAGAAACACGTAAAGTCATCAAAGAATTCCCTGCAGAGGAAACCTTAGATCTCCTTGCAAAGGCATGGGAGCTTGCAGGCATTATGGTTGACGAAAAACGATAGAGTGGTTAATAGGAGGTTAGGTTATGCCTATTAGACTTTCTGGTTTAGCATCGGGATTAGATACCGAGGCTATTGTTGGTGCATTAGTATCTTCATATAGCTATAAAAAAGATAAATATGTAAAAGCACAGACCAAGCATGCTTGGAAACAGGATGCCTGGAAGGAGCTTAACACCAAGGTGTATAGCCTCTATACATCTGTTGGCAACATGCGTTACAGCTCTAACTATATGCTTAAGAAATCTACAGTTTCTGACGCTACAAAGGCTAAAGTTACTGCCAGTGGTAATGCCGTAAATGGCACTCAGACCCTCGAAATCAAAAAGCTTGCAACAACTGGTTATTTGACAGGAGCCAAGCTAAAGAGCGGTCTCACAAGCGATTCAGCTATTTCTTCTGTAGGAAATGTTTCCTTTACAGAGGAGACAACCAACGAAGAGGGAGAGACTGTCTTTACCGAATCAAAGGGTGTTATTGATGTAGCTGTAAATGGTAAGAGAACTTCCATCCAAGTTGGAAGTACCACAACAATAGGTCAATTTATCAATGAATTAAATAAAGCCGGTGTTCAGGCTAACTTTGATGAAAAGAATCAGCGAATCTTCGTTAGTGCAACAGACACTGGCGCTGAAAAAGATTTCACTATAACAGCAGGAAATCAGCGTGGTCTCAAGACTTTATCAGTTCTTGGTCTTCTTACAGATGACTATGGAACCAACAAAGAGGAGGCTGCAAAATTTGCCAAGACAAAGACTGTTGATGGCGAAGAAGTGTACGATTCTGCAGCTACTAAAGAGGATCTTAAGTCTCGCCTCATGCGACTTCACAATGCTTATGTGCTCAAGGCACAGGGAAAATACATAGGCACAGTAGAAGAGCCACTTACAGAGCAGCAGATTATCCACAACGAGATGTATGATACGTTGATGCCTTACATTATGAAGGATGAATCTTCAGAAGAGCAGGCTGCAAAATATGATGGCGAATTAATCAGTTATGTTGAAAGTCAGATGGGCAAGAACTTTGATTGGGTTCAGTCTGACGCTGAGTCAATCATTGATGCAGTGTTTACTCAAATTGATGCTACGCTTAATGAGTCAAACGAAGGTGTTAATCTGAGCGAGGATGCAAAGGGCAAGAAGATTGCAGGCTCAAATTCTGAGATTATCTTAAATGGGGAGACCTATACAGCAGACACAAACTCTGTTACAGTCAACGGTCTTACCGTAGAATGCTTGGCAACTACAGATGGCGAAGTAACAATCAATACCACAACAGATATTGATTCTCTATATGATAAAGTAAAGGATTTCCTTACTAACTACAATAATCTGATGAACGAGATGCAAAAGCTTTACAATGCAGACTCAGCAAAGGATTATGAGCCACTTACAGATGATGAAAAGGCAGAGATGTCTGACGATCAGATTGAAAAGTGGGAGCAGAAGATTAAAGATTCCCTTTTACGTAGAGATACAACCTTAAGTGGTGTTATTTCAACCATGACAATGGCTATGTTTAACACTTATGAGGTCAACGGCGTCAACTATGGATGGTCAACCTTTGGAATCCATACCTTGGGAACAATGAATGCTGAAAAGAATGAAGGATACGCATTCCACATTGACGGCGATTCAGAAGACACCAAGACATCTGGCGAAAAAGACAAGCTTAGAGTTGCTTTAGCTTCCGATCCTGAAACAGTGATTGAATTTCTGAAGCAGGTTACAACAGGTTTATACAAAGGACTTGATGAAAAGATGAAGTCCAGTGCAATCAAATCTGTTTATACAGTTTACAACGACAAGCAGATGGCTTCTGAATACTCTAGCTACAGTACATTGATTAAGCAATGGAGCGACAGAGTTACTGAGATGGAAGATTCTTATTATAAGAAGTTCTCTCAGATGGAAGCAGCCTTAGCAAAATTACAGAGTAATTCATCTTCATTAACACAAATGTTGGGAGGATGAAGAAAGTAAGTATTTTTGACGATATATAGTAGTAGGAGGCGGTTTATATGACACCAATGAATGGATACGATGCATACGCGAAGAACAGAATACTTACAGCTTCTCCAGCAGAGCTGACACTTATGTTATATGAAGGTGCAATTAAGTTTTGCAATATCGCAATCGTTGCTTGTGAAAATCACGATATCGAAAAAGCTCATATTAACATTCGTAAAACAGATCGAATTATAGAAGAATTCGAAATCACACTTGATGAAAAGTATGCAGTGGCAAAAGATTTCCACGCAGTTTATTCTTATCTTAGAAGTTGCTTGAGACATGCAATGATTGATAAGAACCCAGAAACCTTGCAGGAAGTTCTAAAACATCTTAGAACTATGCGCGACACCTGGAAGGATGTCATGAAGCTTACAGCAAACGGAAAAAAGCTTGATGGCCAAGCAGACATAGCAGGATAATTTAATCAATAATTAAGGAGGCTACCTCTCAATGAGGTGGCCTTTTTTTACCTTATAGGAAATTGCTTTGCAATCTCCTATAAGGTAAAAAACACACTTCGTGTGAAAGATGTGTCTCGGCGACAGAAGAATTTATTTGCTTACAGCAAATGTCGCCTCGCACTGCTGGAGTTTTGCGTAGCAAAACTCTTTCTTGGCTTCCCCTTGGGGGGATGAGATAATGCTTTAGCATTATCTGCCACCCTGGCGAAGGGTTACAATAATCATTGGGGAATAATAAAATATCCTAGAGATGTGGTATATGTTAATATAAAATAGACATAGGATTTAAAACAGTCATAATTTGGGAGGCAATCACATGGATAATATGGATTATGTAGTAATGCTTAGGGAATCTCTAGAAAAAAAGGCTGACATCCTAAGAGTTCTTCAAATTAGAAACAAGGAGCAGACTGCAATTTTACAAGATCCAAACACAACTCCAGAGGATTTGGAGCGAAACATGAATATGAAGTCCGAGCTCATTGACAGGATAATTATGTTAGATGAAGGCTTTGGGCAACTATTCAACCGCGTCAAAGAAATAATCGATGCAGATAGAGATACATATGCAGACGAAATCAGACTTATGCAGAACCTTATAAAGGAAGTGACAGCTCTAGCTGCAGATGTAGAAGCTACCGAGCACAAGAATAAGGAATATGCCAAGACCCGCTTTGCTAATATCAAGAAGGATGTTCGAGAAACTAAAAAGTCCAATGAAGTTGTTGCATCCTATTATAAGAATATGATGGCAAATAATCAGGTAGATGACCCAGCCTTCTTAGATAAGAAGAAGTAAATTGTAGCAGGATATAGCATAATTTCTCCTGCAAAAATCCCATATTTTAGATGAATTGGTACAGTTTAACCAACTTTTTTAGAGTTTTTTAGCTATTTTTTTAACGCATTTACGAATCCCGTGAGCCCAGTAAAATCAAGGACTGCGGGATTTTTTTGAATTGACTCCAAAATGAGAAAATTGCAAAAAATAAAAAAATTTTTCAAGAAAGGGTAAAGTTTTCGTGGGTAGACACGATAAATAAGGTGTAAGGAACAATTCCCTTACAAAATCGAATTCGAATCTTAATTTAAATTTAATAACCAAGGCCAGACACGGATGTTGGGCTATCACAAAAACGGATTTAAATG
>DBWZ01000042.1:39202-59521 GCA_002309345.1 Pseudobutyrivibrio sp. UBA1225 | reverse complement strand
ATGCAGGCAGCTAATGCTTCAAGAACTTTGAACATTACAACAGACTCTCAGTCAAAGTCTACAGAGAAGCTTTCATCAGGTTATAAAATCAACAGAGCAGCTGATGATGCAGCAGGACTTTCAATATCTGAGAAAATGAGAAAGCAGATTCGTGGTCTGACTCAGGCTTCTACAAACGCATCTGACGGTGTATCTTCAGTACAGACAGCTGAAGGTGCCCTCACAGAAGTTCACGACATGCTTCAGAGAATGAACGAACTTGCAGTACAGGCAGCTAACGGAACAAACTCAGAATCTGATCGTGATGATATCCAGAACGAAATTGATCAGCTTTCACAGGAAATTGACCGTATCGCATCTACTACTAAATTTAACGAGACATTCCTTCTTAAGGGCGATATAGGATTAAAGAGAATGTATATCTCAGCTCACGACGCAGGTCTTGACGGAACTCTTATCCAGAACACAACAAAGGCTACATTTACAATGGAGTCCCTCGAAGCAGGTGAGAAGTACAGAATCGGTGGTATCCAGTACACAATCGGTGCAGAGACAAATGCAGAAGTAGCAAAGGCATTACACCTTGAAAAGAAGCTTACAGGTGGTACAACAAAGGATGACCCAGGTGTATGGAACCTTGACGCAGGTGATACAATTTCTATCGATGGCAAGACTTATACAATCAATCCTAAAGAGGTTGGTTCTGATATCGCTAACGCAAAGGTTACTAATGGTTACCTTAACAAGCTCATCACAGATGGTTCTACAATTAAGTACAATGGTAACGAAGTAACAAGATTCTCTACATCATACAACAAGGAAACAGGTATTGATGATGCTAACGTTACACTTATCAAGGCTACAGCAGCTTACAACATGGTAGCAACAGAGCTTAAAGCAGCATCTTCAGTAGGCGCTACAGATGGAGCAGCTTCTGTAATAGATAAAGATGAAGCTGATGAGAATGGTGTAGGATCAGTATGGGAAAAGGCTGAAATTACAAAGACTATCGCTGGTGAAGAAAATGAGACAAAGGTTACATCAATCAGCTTTACACTTAGCAAGGGTTATGTAAACATCCAGAACGCACTTACACTTAACCTTCACGTTGGTGCAGACGCAGCTATGACAAACAAGATCAACGTTACTATCGAAGCAATGAACTCTAAGTCAATCGGTATCAACGGTATTAACGTATCAGACGCAACAGGTAAGGCTGCAACATACGCAATCGACGCTATCGCAGATGCACTTCAGAGAGTATCAGCACAACGTGCAGAACTTGGTGCTATCCAGAACAGACTAGAGCACTCTATCAAGAACCTTGACAACGTAGTTGAGAACACAGAAGCAGCAGAATCTCGTATCCGTGATACAGATATGGCTGATACAATGGTTGAGTACAGCAAGAACAATATCTTACAACAGGCTGGACAGTCAATGCTTGCTCAGGCTAACCAGGCAACTCAAGGTGTTATGAATCTTCTTCAGTAATCGGTTCAGAAACCTAACTAAGAAAGATAGTAAACAACATAAAATTCCCCACCTCAATTAAGAGGTGGGGATATTACTAGAAAGAACTATTAGACAAAAAAGTAACAAAGTAAACAATCTTTTACTTCATATTAGCCTTCTCCTTGAGGAGAAGGGGGACCGCGAAGCGGTGGATGAGGTGAAATTTCAGATATGAAATGAGGATAAGTCTTATGGCATATTTTACAAGAAATAAGATGTTGACAATGGTTTTAGAGCTATACACATTCAATAACAGATTTGCAAATGGTTCAACTGGAAATGATTCAGAAGATCTAAAAGCTTTAATAGCTTGTCAGCAGAAAGCCTTAGTATTAGGTGAGTATCTTGAATCAATGGGCATGGATTACACAGATATCGTAGAAAAGTTTGAAAAATACTGCAACATGATTTACGATATAAGTGAGAACCTCAATGACACAGACTTGGTTATAAATAACAAAATATTAATCCAAAGTATTCTCGTGGACATTTTAGAGAATATTGAAAACAGAATAGTAGAAATCAGAAGTATCGATATTTACGACTTTAGAGGACTTGTTGATGCACCAGGCGAGAAGCTTATAGTTAGCAAAGAAATTAATCGACTCATCGATTCTTGCCTAAGCATTGCAGGACCACTTGATGAAGGACAAGAAATGTATAGACCTCTAGTTGTAGGAACTTACTAATACCCAATCGAAAAACAAATACGGATATTTAGGCTTGATGCTTAAGTATATACTACTGTTCTCGGTTTTTAAATTAATTAAGATATCAAATAAATAATAAGAGGCTCGTCACTAGACGGGCCTTTTCTACTTAAGAAGAAGTCTTTATATTATGAATAATAAAAGCCTTTCCTTATGGGGAGGATGAGGGGGAGCAAATGAACAACAAACCAAAAACAAAACTTCTTACTATTTCTCTACTTTGCTGTGGCAGGCCGGACACAACTGAGCGCTGCCTCAAATCTTTAATGCCTATCCGCGAGGCCATCGACTCAGAAATTCAAGTTGTTGATACAGGCTGTTCCAAAGAAACTAGAGCAATCATCGACAAATATGCAGATGAAGTCTTCGAGTTTAAATGGATAAATGATTTTGCAGCAGCCCGCAATTTCCAGCTTGATCAGGCAAATGGCAAAATGTTTCTTTATATAGATGATGATGAGTTTTTCTTAGACTGTACCTATATCATCGATTTCTTTAAGCAGCCAGATTGTACTAGCTACAACATCGGCGGTTATTTCCAACGCAATTATCTTGATATGGAAGGCAAGGAGTACGAGGACACCGAGGTGATTCGCATGTGCACCGTTACTCCAGAAACCTGTTTTAAGGGTAAGATTCATGAATACATAGAACCAGCCTACGGCAATGCCATGTTTTTGGATGCAAGAGCTGGCCACTATGGATATGTGTACGCTTCTCCTGAAGACAATGTGAAGCACGCCCTTAGAAACATTCCATTGCTCAAGGAGATGATGGCTGAGGAGCCAGATAATTTCCGTTGGCCTTATCAGCTGGCTCAGGAATACAAGGCAATTTTTTACAATAAAGAATTGTTAGAAATCTGCAAAGAATACTTTGAAAAGACTGGTACTGCAAAGGATAACGACGACATTCGCTATCGCGGCAGCTTTGCCTGCGGTGCTGTCATAGCCATGGCTCGTCTAGAGCTGCTAGATGATATTATCGAGTTTTACGAGGATGTTAAAAAACGAGATCTCATTCTTCCCCTTCCTTTGGCAAAGCTTGCATACTATGCCGCAAAGGTATATTTCATAAGGGATGAAAACGAAAAATGCGAAGCGGAGATAGAGTATTACTTTAAAATCCGTGATACAATCGGTCAGGATGTTGGACTGATGTACCTACAGGGTGGATTGTTTATCGGGGACACCTTCAACGAAACCAATGTCAATCTCATGTATTGCTACGCTATGACATGCGGAATGCGCCGAGGAGACTATGGTCCGCTTGTGCACTACTATCGCAGGCTGACTTGGGATTCGCCAGTAGTACGAATTAACAGAGGCTTTGTCTCGACCCTAATTGGGGAGGCAGCAAAGCATGGAAATAAAAAAGAAATCCGCGACGTCTTGAATAAGTTCTTCACCACAGAAGGCTTTAGAGATTTAATAGAAAAGCTTATCGACGAACTATGTCCGAATATAGATGAGCAAGGCTTAATTAACTTAAAAGAAGCATTTAGATCCACTGAAGGTGAAAAGGAAATGAGCCTGTTCATGGATGTTAGAATCCTTGAAAATGAGATTGCAAACGTGGAATATTGGGACAATTATCGTCAGATTATTGATGTTTTAGAAGCATATTCTCAGTTGGTAACCAAGTGGCAAACCGCTCACAACGCCATGTACAAATCCGAAGCATTAAATGATCTTGCTCCAGAGACTCTGCTCGGTTGTGGAATCAATGATTTCATGAAGTATGCAGATACCAATCCAACCAAGAGTCTTACAATTCTAAAGGATTTATTCGGCAAGCGCCCAGCTCTTACGGGCATACTGACAGATTTTTCAAAAATGTATGGCGATATGCAAAAGGTACTTGCGGCAAAGTCAACCGACCCAGTCAAATTCGACGAAATGTACAATTTAGAAGAACAAGTACTGCGCCAGATAGCTGATTTGGATGCCGCCGGCAAGACAGAAGAAGCCGTCGCCACCTATCAGCAGCTAGAACAGATAATTATGCAAACCTACGGAGTAAGTACGCTACACATCTAGTAGGCTTCTTTTAGGGCGATGGTTGATGAGGATAAATGTAATATTTTAAATATAACTAATAATATATGAGCCAGTAGTTGACAAGCTAATATATTACTAAAGCGAAACATGTCCGTTGAGCGTAGTAATATATTGCTTGTCAATGTAACTGGCGGATTAAATTTTACGAGAGTCTAATATGAAAATCTTAATGTATCGCTGGAAAGCCTACAACTACAAAGACATTAAATACACATTTGAAAAGCTAGGATATGAAATTGAGGAGGTTTTCCAAGACCTCCTTAATTACGATGTAGATGAAGCCTTTGCAGAGCGTCTTCGCAAAATAATAAAGGATGATTCCTACGAGTTTTTATTTACAGTCAATTACTTCCCACTGATTTCAAATGTTTGTCAGGAAGAGGGGCTGCTCTATGTTTGCTGGAGCTGCGACAATCCACTGATTTCCATGTATCACAAGTCAGTTTTCAACAGCGTCAACAGAATCTTTTTATTTGACATAACAAATGTGGAAGAGTTTAAGGAGATGGGAGTAGAGCACGTTTATCATCTACCTCTAGCGGTAGATGTAAATCGCCTAGACTATCTCTTTGCAAATGCAAAGGATTTTAACCTTTACAAAAACGACATCAGCTTTGTGGGCTCATTATACGAGAAAAATTCCTATGACAAGATGGAGTTTACAATGCCAGACTATCTTCGAGGATATTTTGAGGCGACAATGGAAGCCCAGAAGGATTTGCAGGGCATCAATATCATCGACAGAATGCTCACTCCAGAAATTCTTATGGAATTACAAAACTATTTCGAACTTGATAAATCAGAGGACTCTCTTTCGGATTTGAATCTAATATTTTCTGTCACAACCCTTGGGTTCAAGATAGCCGAAAAACAACGCCGAAGCATCTTGATAGAACTATCAAAACACTTCGACGTAAGTATCTACACCAACTCCAATGTTCACGACCTTATCAAGGTTAACTACCGCGGTAGCGTAGATTATTGGAGCGAAATGCCAAAAGTTTTTAGGGAATCCAAAATAAACCTTAATATCACCATCCCAAACATCAAAAGTGGCGTACCACTTCGAGTTTATGATGTACTTGGCGCAGGCGGCTTTCTCATCTCAAACTTCCAGGCTGAGCTACCAATGTTCTTCGAAAACGAAAAGCATCTAGTCTGGTACTACAACCAGCGGGACTTCTTTGAAAAAGTGGATTTCTACATGCGCCACGATAGCGAACGCACCCGCATCGCAAAAGCAGGCCAAGACTTTGTACGCCAAAACTGCACCTACGAAGCCCGCATACAAGAGCTTTTATCAAAACTATGACTTGCTCTATCAGTTGCTTTCTATAAAAAAGCTTCTAGTAAGTAACAACTTAACTATCACTAAAGCGAAACAATTTGTTATAACTAGGAAGCTTCTAGAAAAAATAAGACCAACTGTAGTCAACAAGCTTGTATATTACTTGAGGGACACGTTAAATTGTGTCCCGGAGTAATATACAGGCTTGTAGACGTAACAGTTGGTCGTAGTATTTATATGATCGTAGGTGCCCTAAAGTCCGAAGTTCATCATCATTCCTGAGTATGCGCTTGTAGCATACGGTGCCGTCAGCGTCTTACCAGGGTTCTTGTATTCCACGATGGCCTTGTCCATATAAGCCATCGGGTTAATGGAGGCTTTGGACGCCGCTGTACTGATAGCAGCCCTAAGCTGAGTCAGCGTCGCGAATACTTGCTCGCGATTTCCATCATTGATAGCATCTGAAAGAACAGACGAATCGAGGGACAGATGACCAAGTGCATCGGCATTGATACCAAGCACCGAAAGGCTACCTGCCATGCCCTTGCCTATGGCCGAAATCTCGTTGAATAAGGCCCTGTTTTGGTGTGAACCAGTATACTTTAGGCCAATATCTATCATGCCGTTATAGCTGCTTAACATCTGGTTAACTCCATTGGATAGGGCTTCTGTATCATTCATAAGTCCCACATGCACGCTACCCTTGCTTGGCTTAAGCAGTGCAAGCTCGTACATTTTGTTAACAGTAAACGTGTTAGAAAGAGACTGATGATCTACACCGTTAAGCTTAAAATTCGAGTTACTAGGCGGCTGCGTTATCTTGTCAATTCCAAGTATGTTAAGTTCGCGCCAAGCAATAGTAGAAGAGATATTAAACAAGGTCTCTTCATTCTCAGAAACGCCGGTGGATTTTGAAGTAATCTCTATGGCGTTTTGCTTAGCCGAATTGGTAATCAATCTAGCACTAAGCCCAACATCAGACGTATTCAGCAGGCGGACAATCTTGTTTTGAACCATAAAATTGGTCTCGCCCTTATTGACATTGAACTGGAACTCATAAGAATGATTCCTGATATCAAGATCAAATGAATACTGGCCTTCCTGGAAATTGTGGCCATTGGCGTCTAAGAAGTTACCCGTGTTAATCTGAGGCTTTGCAAGTGACTCAACATCTATATTGAATTCTTCGGCATTCGCAGAGTCATCCCCTACATAGAGAACATCTACTGAATCTGGCTGCGATGAGTGGGCAATACGCTTGTTCAAAATTGCCGATATATCATCGCCACCTGGTGAAAGATTCGATGCGGAAATAGACATAGCATTAGCGTGCTCTTTTATATCGATAGCAAACTGACCCAAATCAGAAGTATCCGCAATCTTATACAGAGGGGACTCTTTGTTCGCCTTAATTATTTTGTTGTAGGTATCGCGTAATTCACTTTTCTTGTGAGATTCATACCGAGAACCTATGTTGTCGCCATAGGTGGTCATGAAATAATTATACGCAGTATCTATGCGTGACATAAGACGCCCCTCCTTTCTTCCTTGAAATTTTAAATCGTGACAATCCTTTGTCTAATCCGGGACATAGATAAGCTAAATATATACTTATAGCTACTATCATAATACCATAAAGAGAATGTTTTGAAAACCCACTAGATTTAGAAATATTGTCAGAAAACTCAACTATATATAGATGTTTTTATTAGAAAAGAAAGAGCTTGCATTGCCTACAGCAGCGCGAGCTGATAATAGCAAGCAAACTCTCTATTAGTTGTGCAGAATCTTGGCAGGATTGCCTGCTACAACGGCACCGGCTGGAACGTCGTGTGTCACCACAGCATTTGCTCCAATGACAGCGCCTTTACCAACCGTGATAGGGCCGATTACGGCAGCGCCTGCACCGATATCAACGCCATCCTCAATGACTGGCACACCTCTTCCGTTGGTGCCCACCACAGAGCCCTGTCTGATGGTAACATCGTTACCGATAACAGCATCAGTGTGAACGACGATGCATGAAAAATGATCAATCATAAACCCAGAGCCGATGTGCTTTACATGGCTTGGTATATCTATTCCGTATTTAACAGATACGCTGTGGAATTTGAGTCTGGTAAATAAAGCGAAAGGTTTCATCCACCCATGAGAATTCTGATAGCAAACCTTGCGATACCAGTGACTCCATACGTATCCTGGCTTGGTCATATATATTTTGATGCGCGCCTTTAAGGACAAATCAGTTGAATAACGTAGATAGTCGCTTTTAAGCAATTCCTTGTATTCTTTCCGTGTCATCTGAGCTCCTTATATATCTCTAACAATTTATCACAATATTCGTTGATATTATTATAAGCTAAGGCTCGGGCAGATGCACCTGCAGATTTTGATTCATAAAGTTCCTTGTTAGACAAAAGCTCTTTGATGGCGCATGTGTAATCAGCGGTGCTTTCGCAGACGTATCCGCAGGTGTCGTCTATGATTGCAGAAAGACCTCCTGCATTAGTGCCTACAACCGGCTTGCCAAAAGCCATCGCTTCAAGCGCAACCAAACCAAAGCCTTCCCACTTTGATGGCATAACCTGAACCTTGGTGCTTGCCATATAGACATAAGCACTCTTTTTGAAGCCTTCTAGTATAAGCTTTCCCTCTAGGTTGTTGGCCCTTACAAACTCAGCCAATTCATCATAAAGCTGGCCGCTTCCAACTACACGGGCGCAGCTTATTGCACCTTCGTTTATGAGTTCTTTTGAAATTTCAGCAAATAAAAGCGGATTTTTCTGCTCTGTCAAACGTCCCACAAAAAGGATGTCACTAGCAAGTTCGCTTGCATCTGCGGATGCATCCACCTGGGAAACTACTCCTTCAACAGAAAAAGGGTTTCCAACGACGGAGATAGGACACTTAATCTTGTTAGTGTATCGATATTCGTCCCTGACCGCATCAGAAACCATCAGGATATGGCTTATATATTTGCAGGCCATAAGATAAGAAACAGTCTTGTAATGAAACTTCTGAATCCAAGGCGGATTGTTGTGCAAGTGAGAAACCACAGGAACACGACCCTTTAAAGCATAGGCACAAAGTACGCTAGCAGTAAAGTCATGAGCGTGAACAACGCTAGGCTTCAACTCATCAACAGCCTTTTGAATTTCAGAAATTGTAAGCTTTGGGATACCGCGATAGTGGTCTTGAAGACCGATAGAAGCAAGCTTATCTTCAATAGGACCGCGAGGCGCCATATAGACGAAGCTCTCGCGGTCAGATAAGCCTTTTATGATTTGGCAGACAACGTTTTCTGCACCAGAATAAATGTTAGATTTGATTACGTGTAGAATCATTTTTCTTCATCCTCCTCGTTAGAGTGACGGGTGATGGTACTACCGTATTCATAAGTCTCTAAAAATTCGCTGTATTCCTTAAATGACTTAGGGAATTCAAGTTCAAATTGCTCGGCGATTTTACCATTGTAAAGTTTAAAAGAATCATCACCATCGATTGAGCCTATTTTGATGGTTGAAATATCCTCGCCGCTAAACACCTTAACAGCCTTCTTGCCTGCGGAATAACCGATTGCATATGGGTCTGCAAAAAGTGTAACTAGTGAATCGGCACCGATTGTAATATCGCCGCCTACCAAGACAACACCCTCTTCTGCGCAGATTGAACCGATAGTTCCCATCTGGTCGGTGAGAGAGCTTCCGAATGGGATATAAATAGCAGAGCATTCGCTACATGCTTCGTCCACACGTTCATCTATTGTATCGTCAGCAACCTCAGTGATGTCCTTGGTTGTTGCAGAGTTTTCAGACTTTGAATCTGAGTCATCCTTATCTGAGTCTTTAGAACTGTTAGTAGAGGCTTTCTTAGAATCATCCGATGATTTATCATCAGCCTTCTTGGAATCCTCATCCGAATCATCTGCTGAGTCATCTGAGTTTTTGTCCGAATCCTTTGAATCTTTAGAATCCGAATCCTTCTCCTCGGAATCCGAATCTTCATCTTTAGTTTTTGGGGTAGTGATTTTCTTGCCTTCAGTCCAGAAGCTTGAAACCATAGCAACTCTAGTAGATGAAGGGGCGTTAAGTCCAAGTCCAGTGTCTTCTCCAAGAATCTCTACGGAATTATCCATACCCTCCTTGGCAGAGGTTGCAACAAACTTACTTGGTGTAAGAGCTGTAGAATTCTGCCTTTCAGTGGTGGCGTTAACATCACCAGTTGCAGGGACGATATATTCCTTCCAAGGAATGCCCGCCTGATCAAGGTAGGCTTCAAAGATTTCGTTCTGATAGATTGAATCAGTGTCCTCTGGCGAGAAGAGAATACCAACTGTCTGTAAATCTTTGGTAGCCTCAATCATAAGAGAAACCTGATCAACGATGCTTGGCTTTGAGCTGACACCAGTAACATTCATACCTGTTGTCTTGTCCCAAGATTTACCGTTCAAGCTGGCAATTCGAAGAGTGCCCTTGAAATCCACAACGCCTGTTGCAATGATAGGAATAGTTTCAGTTGCAGCAGTGGCAGATTTAAGAGTTTGCTTGCCAGTGGTGAAAATCATATCTGGCGATTTAGATACAGCGGCATCTGCGATGTCGTCGCTGGTGGCTTCCTCACTAACGCTCGTGGTTTTTATTTTGATGTGCTCTTCTCCTAAATAGTCAGATAAGGCATCAGAAAATCCTTGAAGTAGAACTTTGTTGTAATCGTTGTCTTCTGACAAAAGAGCTGATATATTATAAACGTATGAATCCTCAGAGGATTCTTCTATCTTTTCTATATCGATGCTGTCCTTAGATTTCTTTTGACAACCAATAGTAGTCAAAGCTAAGGCTGCAATCATGACAATACTTATAAATCTTTTTTTCATATTAGTCCTTTCAAAGATTCTTTATGTTTCCATTTTTATAGCTACTAAATTTTAATTAGAAATAACAAATAAGTCAAATCGGAGTGTAACTATGTTATTCAACACAAGAAGTATTATAGACTCATGCGTGGGAATATTGTACCCAAAACGATGCGTGGGTTGTGAAAAAGTTTTATTAAAAATAGAAAAAGAAGCTGGGATATGTAGGGCATGTTCCAAGAAAATCAAGATAGTTGGCCCTATAAGTTGTATGAAATGCGGAAGCCCTATCGTAGATGAAGCGGAGGAGTTCTGTATTAATTGCAAAAAGACAAGCCATTATTTCGACCAAAACAAGGCGGTGTTTAGATACGAGAGTCCCATCAAGGAATCCATGTATCGTTTTAAATATTCAAACAGAAGATGCTATGCCAAAACCTACGCTAGGCATGCCTACAAAATCTACGGGAGCTGGATACGAGAAAATAGTATAGAAGCAATTATCCCAGTCCCTATGTATACGCCGAAAGAAAAAAGACGTGGATATAACCAGGCGGCAGTTTTTGCAAAAGAGCTAGGAAAGCTGGCGTCGCTACAGGTTCTAGAGGACCTAATACAACGAGATAAAGAAACTGAGGCAATGAAGGCTCTAAACAGGCTGAAAAGAAAGAAAAATTTGTTAAATGCCTTTACTTTGAATGAAAATGTTGTACAATTTAGAAAAGTACTTATAGTAGATGATATTTACACCACCGGAACAACCCTCAATTCGGTTGCGAAGGTTCTTAAGCATGGGGGTGCTGCTCACGTATACGGATTGTGCATCAGTATCGGTGAGGCAAAATAACAGGAGGTATTACCTATGGAAGTGCGTAATTGTAGAAGCTGCGGTAGATTATTCAATTATTTGGGTGGTCAGAGCATCTGCCCTTCCTGTCGTGAAGAGGTTGAGAAAAAGTTCCAAGAGGTCAAGGAATATATTCGCACCAATCCACACGCCAACATACAAGAAATCGCGGACGATAACGATACTTCTACTAGCCAAATCCGCCAGTGGATTCGCGAGGAGAGATTACAGTTTGCAGATGATTCTCCAGTGGGTATCGAGTGCGAAAACTGTGGAGCTAGTATCAAGACTGGCAAGTACTGCGACAACTGTAAGACTAGCATGGCCAATGCTTTTGCATCTACATTCAGAAAGCAAAAGGATTCAGACCAACCAAAATCAAGAGACAGAGATGGAAACAGAATGCGTTTCCTTGAACAATAGGCTCTTATCAAAACCTACCAGCAGATGCTGGTAGGTTTTTTTACTTCATTAGGAAATTACTTTGTAATTCACTATGAAGTAAAAAACATGCTGCGTTGCTTACAGCAATTGTTGCTTGCAGAGTAAAACTCTTTCTTATATAGAAGGTTTATGCTATACTGATTCTGAATTATTGCGTAAACGAGGATATTGCTATGATAAATGAGGAACGCGTTAGGCATATGACAGCTATGGCTATCTTCGAAAAAGAGCTTGGTCCAGAGTATCAACCAATGCTTCGCTATTCGAAGAAGGAGTACATCGCCTTACACGGATGGGGAGGATTTCTGGCAGGCACCCTGTTCTACGGTGCAATCTACGCCTGTGTAGTTTTATATTTGGTAAGCAACGTTATCGATAATCTTTCGATAATGTATATTTTGCTGATTGCATTAGCCGGATTACTGGGTTATGCAGCATATATCATTATCCATGTTCACAACACTAGACAGCGCGCAGTAAAGCAATATCAGCGTGGCAAACGTCTTATCAAGGAGCTTGCATATAGCTACTCAAAGCTTAATGATATGTACGAAGCTGAGGAGCAGCAGACCAAACCGCTGCTTGCTAGAAAACACGAAGACATAGACTAGAGGATTATTCAATGAATGCTTTTATCAGATTAAGAGATGACATCAGAAGATTTATTCTCGCTCGAGAGATGCTTTTCTTAAAAATATGGAGCGCACTGATTGCTTTTATCGGCGTCACATGCATCAACCTCAACATCGGTTACAACAAAACAATCAGAAAACCATGGATAGCCATCATCATAGCTGTGATGTGCGCATTTTTCCCAATCCAAGGAGTTTCATTGGTTTTAATAGCAGTTCTGCTAATTCACTTGCTGGCGCTAGGCCCGCAGGTTGCTCTTGTTGCACTAGGACTAATCGTAGTTGGCTATATCGTTTGTGCATATTTCAGAAGCAAAAACACTTACAATATGGTAGCAGTGCCTATTTGCTATAGCTTCCATTCACCATATGTAATGGCGCTAGGCACAGGGCTTATGTCAAATATCAACGAGCTTGCCTCAGTTATCTGTGGTACAGTGACAGCATATTTCCTTCATATAATAAAGGATAACGCTCAGGCAATATTGGATGAAACATCCGAGGTATCGGTGTTCTCCCTTATGCAAGAGCAGATGCTCACCAACAAGATGTTCTATTTCTTCTTGGCGGCTATGGTTGCGATGTTCTTAGTTGTGTATCTACTTCGCCAATCAAGCATCAACATGTCGTGGATTATTGCGGATGTAGTAGGCGTTGCGGTTGAGTTTATTATCATGCTTGCGGGTCTATTGCTCACAAGCACCAAGGGACAAATTCCAAGTCTTTTGCTTGGCAACCTTATTGTCCTAATAGTTGGTTTTATTTTAAATTACTTCATCCTTGACCTTGATTACTCCCGAATCGAAAAAGTCCAGTTCGAAGATGACGACTACTATTACTATGTTACAGCCGTTCCAAAGATTCGAATTGTAGAAGAGGATAAAGAGGTCAAGAAAATATAAATGCAAGCCTTCGGGTAGTGAGGAAGTGTATCAGTGGCTGATTTTGTCAATGCTGTAAATGAATTCATCGATGATTTCATCAAAATTCCAAAGTTTGAGATTCCAGACGTTGTAGAAATTATCATAATTGCATACTTCCTGTACCATTTGCTTGTTTGGGTTAAAAACAGCAGGGTATGGATGATTGTAAGAGGCGTTATTATCATCCTTTTGTTCTTTGTATTCGCCGCCATCTTCCAGATGAACACCATTCTGTGGTTGGGAGAGAAGCTAGTCACGGTTGCGGTTACATTGCTCATAGTAGTTTTCCAGCCAGAGTTTAGGCGGGCGCTAGAGCAGATTGGACGAAGGAAAATCACCTCTTTATTTTCGTGGAATATTTTAAAGACAGGCGCCAAGAAATTCGACGATTCAACAATCACCGGCATGGTTACTGCTTGCTATGAAATGGGAGCAGTTAAGACAGGCGCACTTATTGTAGTAGAAAACGACATGCAGCTTACAGAGTTTGAGCGTACAGGCATCAGCCTAGATGCTCTTGTGACCAGACAGCTGCTTATTAATATATTCGAAAAAAACACACCACTTCATGATGGTGCTGTTATAGTCCGCGGCGATCGAGTAGTTTCCGCTACTTGCTACCTGCCTTTGTCAGACAACATGGGTCTTTCAAAGGATCTCGGAACAAGACATCGTGCGGCAGTTGGCATCAGCGAGGTTTCGGATTCCCTCACTATCGTAGTTTCTGAGGAAACAGGAACAGTTTCATACGCTAGAGAAGGTCGAATAGTACGAAACGTCAAAGAAGACGAGTTGATTGCAGAACTCAAGAAAATTCAAAATCCTGACACTGAGCAGCTAGAGCCAGAGACGGCTGAGAAGGAGGGTCAATTATGAAGCAAAAGATCATCAAAACCCTCACCAACAACCTAGGACTAAAGTTACTCGCACTAGTTTTTGCATTCTTGCTATGGTTATTTGTTGTCAATCTTGACGACCCAGAGCAGAAGAAAACATTTACAACAGTGGTTAGGGTTACAAATGAACAGGAGCTCAATAAAGCAGGCAAGCTCTACGAAATCAAAGGCGACAACACAGTCAGCTTTAGAGTTACAGCAAAGCGTTCAATCATGGGTAAGCTGTCAACTGCAGATTTCGATGCGGTTGCAGATATGAGCAAGCTAGAAAATAACGAGCGTGTTCCGGTAACGATATCGGCCAAATCTTATGCTAATTCGGTCAATATTTGGGACAAGCAAAACTATATATATGTCACGCTCGAAGATGAAAAGCAGGCAAAGTTTGTTATAGAACCAAAGACATCTGGCGCGCTAGAGCCAGGACTAGACGTGGAATCGACAGAGGTTAGCCCTACAGTTCTCAAAGTCACCGGCCGCGAAGAAATAGTATCCAAAATCAAACGAGTAGAAGCGACGGCAGATGTTTCGGGATACACGACAGATTTTACTGACACAGTAATTCCAAAGCTGTACGATGGCAAGGGTAATCAGATCGACAGTGACAAGCTATCTCTATCAGTAGAAAAGGTCAACATCAGCGTTCATTTCATGAACAATAAAACTGTTGATATAGGCGTCAAGCCAAGCGGCACATTGCCATCTGGCTTTTCATCCTATGAAATAAAAACAGAGCCTTCATCTGTAGGCATCATCGGTGAGCCAGGCGATTTGAACGATGTTACAAGCATCACAATCCCTGATTCTGTTATCAACCTATCATCTTTGACAGGTTCATTTACAACCACCGTAGATATCACTTCATATCTACCAGAAGGTGTAAAGCTAACAGATGGTTCATCATCCAAAGTTACGATACATGTGCTTGTGGATAACGAGGCTCAAAAGTCGGTAGAAGTTCCTGCGTCTAACATAAGCTTTACCAATGTTAGCAACGGGCATTCGGTTTCATTGGACGGCTCCTCTGTGACAGTCAATGTGTTTGGCAGCGAAGAGTCAGTCAAGGCAATCGAAGCATCCCAAATCAAAGGAACGATAGATTGTTCTTCACTATCAATTGGTGAAAAGCAAAATGCGGTTGTGCAATTTGAAAAGACAAATGGCGTTACCGTTCAAAATACATCAGTTACTGTCACAGTGATTGAAGACAAAAATTCAACAAACGGCGAACAAAAAAGCGAAGAAAACGAGGATTAATTTGTAATGGGAAGATTATTTGGAACAGACGGAGTTAGAGGTGTAGCTGGCTCTGAGCTTACAATAGAATTGGCACGTGCTCTAGGTCAGGCAGGGGCGTACGTTCTTACAAAGGAGGCATCACACCAGCCAACAATCATCGTTGGATGCGACACTCGAATCTCTGGAACGATGCTTGCTTCAGCACTAATGAGCGGTATCTGCTCGGTTGGTGCCAACGCAGTCTATGTTGGAGTTTTACCAACACCAGCAATTGCTTACTTGACTCGCAAGCACAAGGTTGACGCAGGTGTAGTTATTTCTGCCAGCCACAACCCAATGGAATTCAACGGAATCAAGTTCTTCAACGGCGATGGCTTCAAGCTATCTGACGCTCTAGAAGATGAAATTCAAGAGCTTATAGAAAGCGACATGAAGGGCGTCAATCTTCCAACAGGCGCTGAAATCGGCAAGATTGATTTCAGATTTGACCTTGGAAGAGAGTACGTGGATTTCCTCAAGCAGACAGTGCCTATGGATTTGTCAGGCATCAAGATTGTTATTGACTGCGCTGAGGGAGCATCATATCGCACTAGCGTGGCTTGTCTATCGGAGATGGGTGCCGAGCTTATCACAATCCATAACAACCCAGACGGAACCAACATCAACAGCAACTGCGGAAGCACACATATGGATGAGCTCAAAGCAAGAGTTGTTGCAGAAAATGCCCAGGTTGGCCTCGCCTTTGACGGCGACGCGGATAGAATGCTTGCAGTAGATGAGCATGGTCATCTTATCGATGGCGACCAAATAATGGCTATTTGCGCAAAGCACATGAAAGACAAAGGAACACTCAAGAAAAACACATGCGTTGTCACTGTTATGACAAACCTAGGATTCACCCTTATGGCTAAAGAGCAGGGCATCAACGTAGAGTCAACAAAGGTTGGCGACAGATACGTTCTTGAAAACATGCTTGAGCACGGCTACAATATCGGAGGCGAGCAGAGCGGACATGTGATTTTCCTTGATGACAATACAACAGGTGACGGACTACTTTCAGCCCTACACCTACTTAGAGTTATGGTAGAGACCAAGAAATCTCTTTCAGAGCTTGCCTCTATTATGGAAGTACTTCCACAGGCCCTTGTTAACGCCAAGGTGCCTAACCACAAAAAGGAAAGCTACATGGAGTATCCAGAGATTGCAGCAGCAATCGAAAAGCTCGGGGAAAAATTTGCAGGCGAGGGTCGCGTTCTCATCCGTCCATCGGGTACAGAACCACTTGTCAGAGTTATGATTGAGGGTAAAAATCAAGAGGAGATTGAGGCAGATGCCAAGGCACTTGCCGAGCTTATTACAAACACAATGCTTTAGAAGATTGTAATTAAGCGTAAGAATATAGTTATGATTACCAAAAAAGTTATAGTTAAAAATGCCACGGGGTTGCATCTACGCCCTGCAGGCTTGCTTTGCGAGACCGCAATGAAATACAAGAGCAAAATCACATTCAAAACAGATAGCAACTACGAAGCTAACGCTAAATCGGTGCTTAGCGTTTTGGGTGCGTGCGTCAAAAAAGGAGAAGAAATAGCGATCAGCTGTGACGGTGTTGATGAAAAGGAAGCTATTTCTGACATTGTCAAAACAATTGAAGCCGGTCTCGGCGAATAATCGTATATACTAGGAGGAAGAAAATGTTAAACTACAAGCGCTACAAAGCAAATCCAGTTCTGAATTTTCCAGAACGAACATGGCCAGACAAGCAGATTACCAAAGCTCCAATTTGGTGCTCGGTAGATCTACGTGATGGAAATCAAGCACTCGTCGAGCCAATGAACGTCGACGAAAAAATGGAACTATTTGACCTCCTACTAAAGTTGGGTTTCAAAGAAATAGAAATTGGTTTCCCTGCAGCAAGCCAAATCGAGTACGATTTCCTTAGAAAATTAGTTAAAGAAAACAAGATTCCAGATGATGTCAAAATTCAAGTTCTTTCACAGTGCCGTGAAGAGCAGATAGACCGTACATTCGAGGCCATAGCCGGAATCAAAAATGTTATCTTCCATATTTACAATTCAACATCTACTCTTCAGCGTGACGTTGTTTTCAACGCAAGCAAGGAAGAAATCATAGAGATTGCCAAGGCCGGTACACAGATGGTAAAGGATCGTCTTGACAGACACGATGGATTAATTCAGCTCGAATACTCGCCAGAGTCATTCACTGGCACCGAGGTAGAGTTTTCACTGGATATTTGTACAGCAGTTCAGGAGACATGGGACAACGCAACAAACTGTCCAATCATATTCAACCTTCCTGCAACAGTTGAAATGAACACACCTAACGTTTACGCAGACCAGATAGAATGGATGAGCACACATTTCAAGGATCGTGACAACGTTATCCTTTCAATTCATCCACACAACGATAGAGGTACAGGCATCGCGATTACAGAGCTTGGACTTCTTGCAGGCGCAGACCGTGTAGAGGGTACTCTTCTTGGAAACGGCGAGCGTACTGGTAACGTAGATATTCTTACAATCGCTTACAATATGTTCTCACAGGGGGTCAATCCAGAATTAGAGCTTGATGACATCAAAGAAATCGTTGAGGTTTGCGAGCGAGTTACAAAGATGCCAACAGATGCAAGACACCCTTATGCAGGTGAGCTTGTGTTTACAGCATTCTCTGGCTCACACCAGGATGCTATCAATAAAGGCGTTAAAGCTATGCGCGAGCGCCAAAACCAATATTGGCAGGTTCCTTATTTACCAATTGACCCTGCAGATATCGGTCGTAAATACGAGCCGGTGGTTCGTATCAACAGCCAGTCCGGCAAGGGCGGCGTAGCCTTCGTTATGGACACAGTTTACGGCTACAAGCTTCCAAAGAAGATGCAGCGTGAGTTCGCCGATGTTGTTCAGTATATTTCTGAAAAGCAAGGTGGCGAGGTTACTCCACAGCGAATCATGGAGGCTTTCAAGTCTCAGTATCTTGAAAACAAGGAGCCACTTACACTTGAATACGTGGTTATCCAAGATAGCAAGGATACCGACGATACAGTTGCGGTTCTCGACTTCAGCTATAATGGCGAGAAGTTCCATTCAGAGGCAGAAGGAAACGGACCAATTGATGCTGTTAAGCTTGCAATCAAGCAGTGCGTACCAGAGCTTGAGTACACACTTATCGACTATACAGAGCATACACTTTCACAGGGGCAGGGTTCTGGAGCTAAGGCGGCGGCTTATATCGAGATGAGGGATGAGCGCCACGGCAACACAACCTTCGGAGTTGGCGTAAGCTCAAACATCACACGTGCTTCAATCCGCGGTATGTTCTCGGCTTACAATAGACTGATTGCAAAGGCTAAGGACTATGTATGAGTCAGTCTTTAATATAATCATCCAGTGACACGCTTCCGCTCTAGCGGTGCTCATTACCTTACATAAGATGCTGCTACGCACCATCTAAGTAAGGATGGCACCTTAAGGTCGGCAAGATTGCTTATGTTTAAATCCAAGATTACTTCCAAGGTTGAGCATTTTGAAAGTATTTACTATGCAGAATGATAAAAACTATTCCCTATGTTATAGGAATGGCTATATAAGCAAATTTAGTACTTTATGAATGAAAAACATTTTATCTATGCTTAGCGCTAGAGCAACTTGCGAATATATCAAGTGCGATGTTGGGCTTTCGCTAGACGGATATTATTAATAATGTAGAGGTTTACTATGAGAAAGATTCTAGTTACGGGATGCAATGGCCAGCTTGGTCGTGCAATCCAACAGGAATATGGGGATGAAGTTGAATTCATCTTGACGGATGTTGTTGAAGGGGACAAGATTTCGCCCCTTAACATCATGGACTTGCAAGAGGTGTTAAGCTTCGTAGAAGACAAAAAGCCAGATGTAATTATCAACTGTGCGGCGGCTACAAACGTTGATGGTTGCGAAAAGGATTGGGATTTTGCTTACAAGCTCAATTCACTTGGTCCAAGAAATCTTGCAATAGCAGCAACTAAGGTAGGAGCAAAGCTTGTGCACGTCAGCACAGACTATGTTTTCCCAGGCAATGCTTCAAAGCCAATTACAGAGTTTGACCAGCCAGGTCCAATCAGTGCATATGGCAAGACCAAATACGAAGGCGAAAAATTTGTTCAGCAGTTTGCGGACAAGTGGTTTATTGTTCGTACAGCTTGGCTCTACGGCGATGGCAAAAACTTTGTCAAGACAATGCTTACCCTTGCCGAAACACACGACGAGCTTTCAGTGGTTTGTGACCAGCTTGGTTCACCAACATCAGCGGTTGAGCTTGCAAGGATGATTCACCACATCGAACCTACAGACAACTATGGTATTTTCCATGGTACCTGCGAAGGCGACACCAACTGGGCTGATTTTACAGAAGAAATCTTCAAGCTCAAAGGTATTAATGTCAAAGTCAACCATGTGACAAGCGAAGAGTACAAGCGCATGAATCCTGCTAGTGCAGACAGACCACACTACAGCATTCTCGACAACTACATGCTTCGTCTTACCACTGACTATCGCATGGCAGACTGGAAGGATGCCCTCAAGGAATATCTTTCCTAGACACCAAACCGTCCCAACACGCCTGAAACCCAGTTTCTCGCGTATAAAATATGCCTAGCCATATTTAAATAAATTTTTAAATTGGGCAATCTTACAAAGATTAACGATTTAATTGTATGTTTCTCATATTTCATCATGAGGGTACTGTGAGCCCGCCGGCACTTATCGAGACGTAGTCGAGATTAGTACCGTTGCGAGGCGAAGGTAGCGCAAGCGTGCCCGATGATGATATATGAGAGGCATACAATCTACAAAAAACTTGGTTAGATTGCCACACACAGAAGGAGATTTAAAATGAGAACATATTTAGTAACCGGA
>DBWZ01000042.1:0-39154 GCA_002309345.1 Pseudobutyrivibrio sp. UBA1225 | reverse complement strand
AAGTATGATAACGAAATCCGTATCATCAACGTGGACAAGCTTACATACGCTGGCAACCTTGAAAATCTTAAAGATGTAGAAAATCGTGACAACTACACATTCGTAAAGGCAGATATCTGCGACAAAGAAGCAATCCGCAAGGTATTTACTGAGAATGATATCGATAGAGTAGTTCACTTTGCAGCAGAGTCACACGTAGACCGTTCAATCTTAAATCCAGAGGTCTTCGTACAGACAAACGTACTTGGTACAGCTGTAATGCTTAACTGCGCAAAGGAAGCATGGGAACTTCCTGACGGCTCATTCAAGGAAGGCAAGAAGTTCCTTCACGTTTCAACAGACGAAGTATACGGATCACTTCCAGATGATGACAACGCATTCTTCTATGAGACAACACCATACGATCCACATTCACCATACTCAGCTTCAAAGGCTAGTTCAGACATGCTTGTAAAGGCTTACATGGATACATATAAGTTCCCTGCAAACATTACAAACTGCTCTAACAACTACGGCCCTTACCAGTTCCCTGAGAAGCTCATTCCACTTATCATCAACAATGCGCTTCAGGGCAAAGACCTTCCAGTTTATGGTGACGGCAAGAACGTTCGTGACTGGTTATTCGTAGAGGATCACGCAAAGGGAATCGACATGGTTCAGGAGAAAGGCAAGCTCTTCGAGACATACAACATCGGTGGTCACAATGAAAAGCAGAACATCCAGATTATCCACATAATCCTTGATACACTTCAGGAGATGCTTCCAGACGGAGATCCACGTAAGGAACTCGTATCTGAAAACCTTATCAAGTATGTAACAGACCGTAAGGGTCACGATAGAAGATATGCAATCGCTCCAGACAAGATTAAAGCAGAGATTGGCTGGGAGCCAGAGACATGCTTCGAAGAAGGTATCAAGAAGACAATCGCTTGGTTCTTCGAGAACGAAGAGTGGATGAAAAACGTTACCTCTGGTGACTACCAGAAGTACTACTCAGACATGTACTCTAATAAATAATCTAGGTTGAGTACGAAATGTTACGGCCACAAGCATTTACACTCTTTCAGTGACTAAGAATGTCGCTTGCAGAGTGCAAATAGCTTGATGCCTACATTTCGTGTCTAGACTATTTTATAAATATTGTTAGATATTATATTGCTTTACACTAGTCTGTGTGTTACAGGCGGGAGAACTATTTAATGAAGAAATACGATTACTTAGTGGTAGGCGCAGGTCTTTTTGGTGCAACCTTCGCTTACGAGGCAATGAAGCGCGGCAAGTCAGTACTTGTTATTGACCGTCGCAATCACATTGCTGGCAACATCTATACAAAGGAAGAAGATGGCATCAACGTCCATGTATATGGCGCTCATATCTTCCACACAAGCGACAAAAAGATTTGGGAATACATGAACCAGTTTGCTGAGTTCAATAATTACATCAACTCGCCGGTGGCAGTTTACGGTGATGAGCTTTACAATCTTCCATTCAATATGAATACATTTTCTAAGATGTGGAACATCAAAACTCCTGCAGAGGCTAAGGCAAAGATCGCCGAGCAAATCAAGGAGCTCAACATTAGCGATCCACAAAACTTGGAAGAGCAGGCACTTTCACTTGTAGGCACAGATGTATACGAAAAGCTTATCAAGGGTTACACCCAAAAGCAGTGGGGACGCCCATGCAACGAGCTTCCAGCATTTATTATCAAGCGTTTACCTCTTAGATTTACTTACGATAATAATTACTTCAACGATAGATTCCAGGGCATTCCAATGGGAGGCTACACACAGATTGTTGAAAAGATGCTTCAAGGCGCAGACGTAGTTCTTAGCCAAGACTTCTTTGATATGGTTGGTGGAGTTAAGAATGCACCAAGTGCTGCATCAGGAAAGCTTAAAGACGGCACAGAGGTTTCATGGAACAAGTTGCTTTTCACAGGTCAAATCGATGAGTTTTATGACAGTAGCTTCGGTCCACTTGAGTATCGTTCAGTTCGTTTTGAAACGGAAAAGCTTGATGAAGAAAACTATCAGGGCAACGCAGTTGTGAACTACACAGCCGCAGATGTGCCTTACACACGTATCATCGAGCACAAGCATTTTGAGTTTGGCACACAGCCTACAACAATCATCTCCAAGGAATATTCTTCAGAGTGGAAGCCGGGGGTTGAGCCATACTATCCAGTAAACAACGACAAAAACAATGCAGTATACCAAAAGTATGCAGACCGCGCAGCATCAGAGAATAACGTCATCTTTGGAGGACGTCTCGGTCAGTACAAGTACTATGACATGGATAAAGTCGTAGCCGCCGCGCTAGAGGTTGTTGCTGAAGAATTTTAATGGTTAAGATTAAGTAAGGCAGCTATAAGCATAGTAGTATTTAATTAAAATACAATTTCTCTTTTAAAGACCTTCTTTTTCACTCGTTACTTAGATGGTCTCGAAGAGAGCATCTTATGTAACGTAAGTAGAAAAAGTAGAGCGAAAGCGTGTCGTAAAAGAGAAAAATGTATTTTAATTTACAAAAAAATGGAAGCTGCCGTAGTTAGGAGGAAAAATGAAGGGAATAATTTTAGCAGGTGGTTCAGGAACAAGATTGTATCCACTTACAAAGGCAATCTCAAAGCAGATTATGCCAATTTACGATAAGCCAATGATTTACTATCCATTGTCAACACTCATGTTGGCAGGTATCCGTGAGGTGCTCATCATCTCTACTCCAAGAGACCTTCCAGTATTCGAGGATCTTCTTGGCGATGGTAAGCAGCTTGGCATGGATATTCAGTATGCTATTCAAGAAGCTCCAAACGGACTTGCTGAGGCATTCATTATTGGCGCAGATTTCATCGGAAACGATGCTGTAGCACTCGTACTTGGTGATAACATTTTCTATGGTCAGTCATTCTCAAAGGTGCTTCTTACAGCAGCTCAAAGAACTGAGTCAGAGCCAGGTGCAACAATATTTGGTTACTATGTACGTGACCCAAGAGAGTACGGCGTAGTAGAATTCGACGAAAATGGTGTGGCTATTTCTATCGAAGAGAAGCCAGAGAAGCCAAAGAGCAACTACGCAGTTCCAGGTCTTTATTTCTATGACAATTCAGTAGTTGAAATTGCAAAGACAATCAAGCCATCTGCTCGTGGTGAGCTTGAGATAACAGCGGTCAACAATGAATACTTAAACCGTGGTAACCTCCACGTAGAAACACTTGGCCGTGGATTCGCATGGCTCGATACAGGAAATCACGACATGCTTTTACAGGCTGCTGAGTTCGTAGAGACATATCAGAAGAGACAGGGAATGTATGTATCTTGTATCGAAGAAATCGCATACAAGCGTGGCTTCATCGACAAGGCTCAGCTCCTAAAGCTCGCTGAACCTCTCATGAAAACCGCATACGGTCAGTATCTCGTAGATGTAGCAAACGGACTATAATAGTTGTATTAATATATAATTGAACTATTAGATGAGCAAATTTCCTGAGTTAAATATATACATGTCATGAGACCTTCTTGACCCATCCCTACTTAGAAGGCACGAAGTGGCTTCTTATGTAGGGTAATGAGGGCAAGTAGAGCGAAAGCGTGTCGAATGACAGTATATATTTAACGAAGGAAACTTTGCGGACTAAATTAATTTTATAGAAAGAGTAGAGTACAATGGCAATTACAGTTGAGAAAAACGTAAACGGTATTGAAGGCCTTTGCGTCATCACCCCAAAGGTGTTTGGCGACGATAGAGGCTACTTTGTGGAAACGTACAACGAAAACGATATGAAGGCAGAAGGCTTAGATTATACTTTCGTCCAGGATAATCAGTCTGCAAGCAAAAAAGGCGTCCTTCGCGGTCTTCATTTCCAGAAGAATTTCCCACAGGATAAGCTCGTTAGAGTTATTTCTGGCGAGGTTTACGATGTTGCAGTAGACCTTCGTGAGGGCTCAAAAACCTTCGGTAAGCATTATGGAATTCTTCTTTCAGCAGAGAACAAAAAGCAGTTCCTCATTCCAAAGGGATTCGCCCACGGATTTTTAGTAGTCAGCGATTTTGCTGAGTTCTGCTACAAGGTAACAGACTTCTATCATCCAAATGACGAGGGCGGCCTAATGTATAACGACCCTGACATAGGAGTTCAGTGGCCAATACCAGAGGGCATGACAGAGTCAGATTTGATTCTTTCAGATAAGGACAAGATTAACGCTTCTTACAAGGATTATTGCAAGGAGCATGGCATAAACTAATTAACATTTTTTAAGGAATTGGGAGACGTATTTTTATGAAGAATCTACTTTCTATTGTCAAAGGATTTGTTGGGGCACACAAGGCAGTAGCAATCGGAACAGCTAGTGTTTTAGGTGTGGCAGCAGTCGGTGGTGGTGCGTACGCTATTTACAACGCACACGCTAAGGAACCAGAAGTTAAAGAGGAAGTCAAAGACACAGAAATTAAAGCAGCAGCAGATGTATACATTCCAGCTTTCCAGAGTGTATATCTTACAAGCGACTCCTTGGAAAAGGATTTAACAATTTATATTTCATCTGATGGTGAGAATTGCATCACAGGTGTTCCTTTTCAAGTAAAGCTATTAACACCTGAGGCAGCAGAAGGTTTGCAGTCATATGTTGACGCAATCAACGATTTAGACCAGCAGATAGCTGAGTATACAGCCCCTTATATTGAGGCAGGCTTGTTGCCAGCGGAGCCAGCAGCAGAAGAACCAAGCAAAGAGGAAGAAGAGAAGCCAGCAGCTGATGCTGAGAAGCCTGAAGCGGCAGAATCAGAAGAGGCTGAAACCTCAGAAGCCGAAGAGGAGCCAGCTCCTACTGAAGCAGAAATGATTAAGAAGATTCTTGAAGAGAGGAACGTAGCAGTTACTGTAACTGATGAAAACGGAGAAGTAGTTGAAACTCAGCCAGCAGACATTGAGAGCGATCCACTCTATCTATTATATTTAGACAAGGAAACAGCAGTGCAGGCATTCACAGTTGCATTGAACGAGGCAGAAGGAACAGTCTACACTGATGAAGATATGGATGGTGTTATCTCTCAGAAAGATATGACACCAGGTGACTATGTTGCATGTCTTGTTAACAGTATTGACGGTGAAGAGAACACAATCACCTACGAGCCAACAACCTATAAGTCAGAGGTCAATGTAAAAGACAAAGTAGAGTTAAAGGTTCAAAAAGAAATCATCAAGCAGGTTAAGAAGGATGCTCCAGCCGAGGATGGACAAAAGAAAGAGGCCGCCATTCCAGTCGAGGCAGCTCCAAAGGATACTGTAGAATTTGTTGAATCAAAGAAGATCGAAAACGGCAGCGCTGTTAAAGAGACAACAGATGCAGTAGCACCTAAGGGCAATGCAAAGAACAGCAAGGCAACCAAGAAGGATGGTGGCAAGACTAGAATTGACCATCAGCTCAAGCCTAAAGCACCTGAGCAGGTGACAATTACGGTCAAATATGTTGACGAAGCTAATGTTGCCATATCAGCACAGGAAGACAAAAAGTTTGATAAGGGAACAACAGCATCAATTACAGCGCCTGATACAATCAAGGATTACACTAGAATAACAGCATCGCCAATGTCTGTTACATGCGATGGTAACAAAACTGTAGAGTTCAAATACAGAAAGAACCCAGCACAACCAAAGACAGTGCCTGTTAAATATACTGGCGCAGGAGATAAAACTCCAGCAGAGGGTAGTGCTAAGGTAGGCGATACAGTTACTCCTCCAGCAATTGATGGTTACACAGTAAGTCCAGCTTCTTATACAGTCAAAGAAACTGATACAAGCGTAACATTCACATACACTAAAAAAGAAGAACCTACACCAGAAGCTCCAAAAACATACGATGTTACAGTTAAGTATTCTGGAGCAGAAGGCCTTCCAGCAGACCAAACTGTTACTGGCAAGAAGGCTGGAGATACAATCACTCCACCAGCGAAAGAAGGCTACACAGTAAGCCCAGCTTCTTACACAGTAAAAGATGGCGACAACAGTGTTACATTTACATACACCAAAAAGGAAGAACCAAAGCCAGAGCAGACAGAGCCAGAAGGTGGTTCTACAGCACCAACCGAGGGTGAGCCAGCTACAAATACTGGACTTAGAAATACTCACAGTCCTATAGCTGCATCATTCCTACCATTTGAGACAACATATATGCTTGCTGCCAAGACAGCATCTGCAGCTAACATTGAGGTTGCAACTCTTGATATGTCTTACTCAAAGGGTACATTTACAATCACATCAACTGCCAACGTATCAAACGTTACTGTAAACGGTACGGCAATCAAGATGGAAAAGAACAAGGGAACCTTCAAGGCAACTCAGGATGGTGATTATACACTAGCTGGTCTTGCAACCTTCAGCGATGGCGAGACAGATGGTTCACTTACAGTAACTTACACTGTAACTGGATTTGGCGGTGGTACTTCTGAAAAGCTTAAGGATTCTAAGGGCAATCAGCTATACTTAGACCCTGAATGCACTAAAGAAGCTACAGCAGCTGATTACGTAAAGGGTAAGACATACTACTACAGAGAAGCTGCTTATATATACTACGGATGGCAGACAATCGACGGACGTACATTCTTCTTCGACAAGAACGCCAATCCTGTCACAGGCACTCAGACAATTCAGGGTGTAGTTTACAACTTTGGTACAGATGGTGCTTTAGTTGCAAACGGAACAGGTATCGATGTATCTAAGCATCAAGGTGCAATCGATTGGAAGTTGGCAGGTCCAGCAGTATCATTTGCTATCATCCGTTGTGGATATCGTGGAATTAACGATGGTTTACTTCACGAGGATCCATACTTCTACACCAACATGAAGGGTGCAAGAGGAAATGGCGTAAATACAGGTATTTACATCTACTCAACAGCATTGAACGAGGCAGAGGCAGTAGCCGAAGCATCAATGGCAGTAGCTATGGCAAACAAGGCAGGAGGATGCTCACTTCCTATCTACATCGATATGGAAGATACTCAAAGAGGACAGAGCAGCCTTTCAAATGAGCAGCGTACAGCTATCATAAATGCGTTTATAACTACAGTTCAATCTGGTGGACACCGCGCAGGTGTTTATGCAAGCAAGAGCTGGATGTCTGGAAAGATTAACGCAGGCTCGCTTCCAGGTTCATGTTCAATTTGGGTAGCCCAGTACAACACAGCTTGCTCGTACTCTGGCAGATATAACATCTGGCAGTACTCAAGCAAAGGTTCAATCCCAGGCATCAAGGGAAATGTAGATATGGACAAGAGCTATTTCTAGAATAAAATTATGAATAATAAGAAAAATAACAACGTAGAAACAGGAAAAAGATTATTCCGCTTTGTAAGCAGCGTGGTATTAGTAGCAGTACTAGCCACGCTCTTTGGCGTTATGTGGTATGGCAAGTTAAGAAACCTTATGGAAGAAACTCAAAGATATTACAGCATAGGAAACTACCTTGTAATATTCCTCTATGTTGTTTTTGTGGTTCTTCTGATAAATACATTTAAAGGATTTAATATCGGAAGCAGTAGGATTTCGATTTTATCTATGTCCCAGGCAATTGCTATGGGCGTGGTAAATATGATTGAATTTTTCCTTGTGCTTTTGATAGTCGGAATCAAGAATCACACATGGAAGATACTTGGGTTCTTGCTTATTCTTTCAGTGATAGATGCGGTAGCGGTGCTGATTGTTACCTACATTTGCACCAAGCTATATCGCGTTGTGTTTCCACCGTTTACAATTCTTAATATCTACGGTGAGTTCGAAAATGATCTTGTTATCAAGATGAATCGCCGTGGCGACAAATATCGTATCACGGGCGAGATGAGCTGTTATGAGCCAATTGAACAAATCACAAAAGAGCTTGAAAATTATGACGCAGTGCTCATAAATGATGTTCCATCAGAGATCCGAAATGATCTCGTAAAGGCATGCTTTGACTCAGGTAAGCGAGTGTACTTCACTCCTAAGATTTCAGATATCCTGATAAAGGGTGCTGACGTGGTAGATCTTTTTGACACACCTTTATATGTTTGCAAGAATGTCGGAATGGATGGAATCTCCGCAGCATTAAAACGTTTTGGAGATATTGTAATATCACTTTTGGCGATAATCGTTGGAGCTATTCCAATGGCAATAATTGCAATACTTATCCACGCGTACGATGGCGGTCCAGTCTTTTATAAACAGACTCGCTGTACTATAGGTGGAAAAGAATACAAGATTATCAAATTCCGCTCGATGGTGGTGGATGCAGAAAAGGACGGCAAGGCTCGTCTTGCTAGCGAAAACGACGATAGAATCACTCCAATTGGTCATTTTATCCGAGCGACACGTTTTGATGAGTTGCCACAGTTTTTCAATATCCTAAAGGGTGAGATGTCATTTGTAGGTCCACGTCCTGAACGTCCAGAGATAATCAAAGAATATGTTAAAGAGGTACCAGAGTTTGCATTCCGTACACATGTAAAAGCAGGTCTCACAGGCTATGCGCAGGTATACGGCAAGTACAACACAACATCCTTGGATAAGCTTAAGCTAGACATGATGTATGTTGAGAAATGCTCGGTATTGCTAGATATACAGCTTATATTAATGACTCTTCGTGTCATCTTTACAAAGGATTCAACTGAAGGTGTAACCGAAGGAGAAACCAATGCTAATGTAGGGAATAAGTAAGTTGCATCTGCGGATGCTTTTCAGATAAAGAAAACCCTTTTATCAGGAGATAATGTATGAAAAAAGCTCTAATACATGCCCACACTACTTACATGTTGACTCAGTTCAACATCGACAATATCAAGATTCTACAAGAGCTTGGATATACAGTAGATGTGGCATCATGTTGGAATGACGATGACAGTGCACTAAGCCCAGAGGCAATGGCTGATAGGCGAAAGCTTTTAAATGAGCTTGGCTGCAGAATCATAGAAACCTCTAGCCTAAGAAAGATATTCAATATTTCTGAGCTCCACAAGGCCTACAAACAGTTAAAGGATGAGGTGGAGACAAACAAGTACGAGATTGTCCACACGCAATCGCCAATCGGCGGTGTCATCTGCAGACTTGCATGCCGCAAGGCTAGGAAGCTCTATGGCACAAAGGTCATTTATGCTGCACATGGTTTTCATTTCTTCAAGGGCGCACCGTTTAAGAACTGGTTAGTTTTCTACAATGTGGAAAAGTTTTGCAGTAAGTACACCGACCTGTTGATAACTATCAACAAAGAGGACTACGCTAACGCTCAGTCTTTTAAAGCCAAGCACGTAGCCTATGTGCCAGGTGTAGGTGTTGATACCCACAAGTTTGTGGCAAGTGATGGGGCGAGAGAAAAGATTCGAAAAGAGCTTTCTATCGACGACGATACGATTGTACTGCTTTCAGTTGGGGAATTGATTCCTCGAAAGAATCATATGGAGGTGCTGCGAGCACTTAAAATCTTAAAGGATCAGGATATACTTGATTCGCCTGAGAGCGATGAGCGAGTGCAGCCTAAGTACAAGCTCAGATATTTGATAGCGGGCAGAGGTCGAATTGGAGCAGAGCTAGAACAGGCAATCAAAGAGTTTGGCTTGCAGGATTATGTCGAGATGCTTGGGTTCAGACGTGATGTTGCAGATGTTTTTGCAGCAAGTGACATCTACGTATTTCCATCTCATCAAGAAGGTCTTCCAGTTGCTCTTATGGAGGCGATGTCAGTTGGACTTCCTACAGTATGTAGCAAGATTCGCGGCAACACGGATTTAATCGAAGATGGTGTTGGGGGATACCTATTCGATTCACACGACGACCTGACTTTGGTTGCAGCTTTAAAGAAGGCTTTAGCTGATACTCCAACAGCAAGAGAAGCAATGGGACAAACAAATATAGAGACTATGAAGTCTTTTGATAAGGAAACTGTTAATGAAGTAATGAAACAACTATATGAGCAGGTATAGATAGGGGGATCTAAGTGGTCATTTTACATGTTTCAAAATCAAACAGATACTCTGGAATGGAAAACGTTGCAATCAACATTATGAAATCTTTACCAGAGGATTATCGAAGTGTTTATCTTACAGCAACAGGTTCAATCGAAACAAAGCTTCTAGATTTGGATATTGAGTACATCGGAGTGGAGAAGGTTGATGAAAATTCCATCAAAGAAGCTATTGAAGAGATAAAACCAGACTTGATTCATGCTTACGAATATGACTGTAGCTTAATGTGTACAAAAGTTACAGATTCAATTCCTATTATCAGTCATTTATATTCTATCCCAAAATGGGTTCAGAAAATCGGACCGAAGTCTGTCATCTATGGTGGCGCATGCAAGAATTTTGCCAAAATCATCATACCAGATAAATACGTCGAGGAAAAGGCTTGGTTCCGCGATAAAATGGAGGATAGGACAGTTGTCTTACGAACTCCATTCAATGCAGTGAAAATTTTCGAGAAGGGATATCTTCCTGGTACAGAAATGTCAAAAGAGAAGTTGGAGGGCTACAAATCTGACTTACTTTTTGTTGGTTACTTAACCGAAGAGAAGAATCCTTTCGAGTTTATAGATATAGTTGCCGAAGTAAAGAAAACCCATCCTGATATAAATGCCATCATAGTTGGTGGTGGCGATTTGGGAAGTCAGTGCTTAAGTAGAATAGGCAAGCTGGGACTCGCCAACAACATCAAGATGGTGGGCATGCAGTACAATCCATACATATATATGAATCAAACCAAGATTCTAGTGGCACCATCGAAGTTTGAAGGCTTTGGAATGGCAGCAGTGGAAGCCATGGCATTTGGCAAGCCGACTCTCGTTAGCCTTACAGGTGGTTTTAGCATCACGGTAAATGACGATTGCGGTAAAATATGTGGTAATGAAAAAAAGATTATTGATAGAGCAGCATTCGTTGAAAACATCAACGAGCTTCTCGACAACAGTGAGATTTACAGGATGAAATCCGAAGGAGCCAGAAGGCGTGCCAAAGAGCTAAACAATTTTGATACCTATATGGAAGAAATAGCAAAGATTTATGAAGATGCTTACAAAAATACTAGAAAAAATTAAAAGTGCAGATTTTATTTTAGTTACGATATCGACAGTTGTTTGTTCGGGAATGACGTTTATCTTTAACACATATTCCAAAGATATTGTCAAAAGTGATCTGTTAGGTGTCAATCAAGAATGCTTAGCGGTATTGGCATTTATGAATTATGCGCAGTTAGGTGTTTTTAATGCCTACAATCGTGACTATCCGCAGGTTCTAGGCCGAAAAGATTTTAATGCTGCAAATAAACTTAAGAATACGACCATGACATTCATGCTAATGGTCTATTTGTTAATACTAGTATTGTTTGAGATTTTTGTGTTTGTCTATTCCAATGTGGCAGACCCAAAATACAGTAAATATTATGCTTTTGGATTGGCTTTATGTCCGATTTTAATGTTGACAAAAAGCTTTGATGACATGACAAATAATACCCTGAGAATGGACGGCCGATACAACTTGTCAGCCCTCCTTGGTTTTGTAAGACATGTACTTGCCTTCATCATAGGTATAGTTGCACTCAAATTCACGAATTACTATGGCCTCTATGCCATGACTTTGGCATCAGCAATTATAGGAATTTTATTCTTCGCCCCTTTCTCAATGAAAGGAATAAAATTTGATTTTGATTTCAAATATATGAAAGGGTTGATTTTAGCAGGACTACCTTTAATGATAAACAGTCTTATTTGGACCGGTGTTCAAAATGTAGATAAGTTTGTTATAAAGGGCTTCATGTCTAAGGATGAACAAGGAAACTATTCCTTGGCAACTATGGGTTTCACAACGATGGTACTAGTTCCACAAACCATATCTCAAGTTTTCTATAACAAGATAGGTCATTTGTATGGAGCTAATAAGGATGAAAAGCAAGTGCTGGATAAAGCATCCTTTTACACAGCGCTGTTATCAATTATTTCTGGTGCCGCTTGTATATTCGTATTCTATGTGACACCAAGTTTTGCAGAAAAATTTAGTCGAAACGTTACCAAGGGTATAGTGTCAACCCAGATACTTATCATTGGTGTAGCTATTTATGCGACAACAATGATTTTTGGAAATGTGTTTAGTATTTTAAGATTGAACAAATCTCTTGTCGCAAATTCTTTAGCGCTTTGTATTTTTGATATAGTTTTTTCGACAGGACTAGTGGTATTTGTGGAACGAAGCATTAATATGGTTGCTCTAGGAACAGGATTATCCTACGCACTTTACTCATTACTTTTGATGATTAAGCTATCGCGAAAGTTTGATTATCCATTTACCAAATTGTTTATCAAAAGCTGGGTTCCTGTTCTTGCGATAATTGTTCCGGGAGTCCTTTTCTATCTTCTAATGGACAGCGTTCTAGTGGCTGCAGGACTGGCTTTGTTTACCGCTGCAGTGGTATGTGTTATAATTGTAAAGTTATTTTTTGCCCATAAAAGTTAAACCATAGCGGGGTTAGCCTGCTAAATATCTAAGATAGGTTTGTTTATAATATGTACAATTTATGTTTCATGGGGCGCGAGGCTTTTCGCGACTACAGCCCTACAATCTTCAAAGAGATTAAGGCTAAACACGATAAAGATGCCACCGGTGTCATCGTAGTATTGGACACCCGCGAGGAAGATTATGTCAAAAGAAGATATGGTGACTCAGTAACGATTTGCGTTCTTTCAGAGTTTATGAACGCACATTGGGACGAGTTTACTATAGATAAGCTCGTAGAATTCGAGCGCAAATACGATGCTTCCCCTATGTGGAAGTACATCTACACAGATAGATTTCTTATCAACAGAGATTACGATTACTGCGTCCACACAGCCGCAGGTCTTTTCGCTTTTTGGGAATATGTTTTCACAACCTACAAAATCGATTTTTATTTCGATGAAGTTATTGCTACATTGTTCAGCTATGCAGCATATTTGGTTGGCAAGAAAACAGGCGCTCACTTTTATTCATTATTGTTGATGCGTTCAGTTGGCATGGATTTAACTCATCACTATATTTTAAACGATCCATTCGAGATGATTTACGACATGCCAGACAACTACTTGGACAAGGATTATACCCCAGAGCAGCTTCAAGCTGCCGAGAAATTCCTTGGAGAATTTGAGGAATTACATTCAAAGCCAGCCTTCATGAAGTTTTCGGGCAAGGTTCCAAAAATAAAGGCAAAGTTTTTGCTGTTGCCATTCTTTTGGATTAGGCAAAGATTTTTCAATCCTCACACCAAGGACAAGGGCAATTACATTTATTATCGTGATTACGAAACTGCCTTTGATGAAATCAAGTATTACAGACGTTATCGAAAGAGCAGAAAATACTATAACAAGGCTGATTTATCAAAAAAGTTTGTTTACTATCCACTTCATCTGCAGCCAGAGGCATCCACAATTGTGTGTGCTCAGAAGTATGAGAAGCAGCTTTATTTCTTGGATAACTTGGCAAAGTCAGTTCCAGCTGACACTTTGATATATGCCAAAGAGCACTATTCATTCTTGGGTAGCCGCGACAACAGTTTCTACGAGGCATTAAAGCAGTACCCAAACATTGTGCTCATAGACCCATGGGAGGATTCATTTGCCCTCATTAAGAATTCTGAATGCGTGGCAACTCTCACAGGTACAGCAGGGCAAGAGGCTATGCTCCTTCGTCGTCCAGTGATTATGGGTGGTGACATCCTCTATGAGAATGCCCCTGGAGTGATGCGCATCCAAGATATCTATGGTAACTACGAATCCGCAATGGCAGGTTGGGTACAGCCAAACCGTGAGGATATTATTAAATATTTGGCAGCTTACATGTCATGCGCTCGCAAGGGCAACACCTATGTCCTTAGCGAAGCTCGTTTATCTCCGGAAAACATCTCTCTACTAGCTACGTCTATGTACGATTATTTCCGCGAGATTAAGCCTTAAAAATCTGATTCGCAAAAATTAGAAATTTTATAGTTCAAATAATAAGATTATATTTGCTGACTTTGGAAAAAACTTGTCAGATTAGAGTATTATCTAGTTATGAGAGCAAGCACTAGGAGGAAACATGAGTAAAGTTTTAGTTACAGGTTCAGATGGATTCATCGGCTCACACTTGGTAGAGGAGCTTGTTAAAAAAGGCTACGAGGTAAGAGCCTTCGTTTACTATAATTCGTTCAACAACTGGGGATGGCTTGATACACTTCCAAAGGAGATTATGGATCATGTGGAAGTATTCGCAGGTGATGTTCGCGATCCAAACGGTGTACGCGAGTCAATGAAGGGTGTAGATGCAGTTTTCCATCTCGCAGCTCTTATTGCGATTCCATTTAGCTACCACAGCCCAGATGCTTATGTAGATACAAACATAAAGGGTACTTTAAATGTGCTTCAGGCAGCACGTGATCTTGGTACAAGAGTTCTTGTAACATCAACCTCAGAGGTTTATGGTACAGCTCAGTACGTTCCAATCGACGAAAAACATCCATATCAAGGTCAGTCACCATATTCAGCTACAAAGATAGGAGCGGATAGATTGGCAGAATCATTCTATCGTTCATTCGATTTGCCAGTAACTATCGTGCGCCCATTCAATACATTTGGTCCACGTCAGTCGGCTCGTGCGGTAATACCAACAATCATCACACAGCTTTTGGCGGGCAAAGAAGAAATCAAGCTTGGAAGTCTCACACCAACACGTGATTTCAACTACGTTAAGGACACAGCAAACGGTTTCATAGCTATGTATGAAAGCGATAAGACTATCGGCCAGGAAATCAACATTGCAACACAAAAGGAAATCTCTATCGGACAACTTGCTGAAGAGCTCATCCGTCAGATCAATCCAAACGCAAAGATTATTTGTGACGAGGATCGTCTCCGCCCAGAGAAATCCGAGGTAAACCGTCTCCTTGGCAGCAACGAAAAAATACTCCAGCTCACCAACTGGAAGCCACAGTACACCTTCGAACAAGGCCTCGCCGAAACCATCGAATTCTTACGTGGCAACTTAGACAAATACAAGGTTGATATCTATAATATCTAGGATGTGATATCTAGCTGTAATACATAAGCATCTCGGACGCGCTTCCGCTCGAATCGCGCTCCTTACGTTACATAAGATGCCTCTTTGAGCCATCTAAGTAACGAGGGCGCTCAACGGTCCATCGACTGCTTACGTATTACAGCTAGATGAACCCAGGTTATATATAAGCTAGCATAGATAGAATAGTTGTTAAGCTTTATAGATTATTATATTTAAGATTTAAGTGAGCTTTATGAGTGTACATATAAGCAATCCCGAAGACCTTCTTTTTCACTCGTTACTTAGAAGGCTCTGAAAGAGGCTTCTTATGTAACGTAAGTAGAAAAAGTAGAGCGAAAGCGTGTCGAGGGATGTTTATATGTACACTCATAAAGCGGATTAAAATATAAACTATCGCACCGCGGATTAAATTTATAGAGGTAATGTAATGTCAGATGAATTTATTGCGTTGTCGGTTCCAAATTTGAAGGGCAACGAGCTTAAGTATGTTACAGATGCTGTAGAGACTGAATGGGTGTCTACGGCAGGTCCATATGTTTCAGATTTTGAAAAGAGGCTTGCAGAGTACGTCAAAGTTCCTGCGGCAGTCAGTACACAAAATGGTACATCAGCGCTCCATGTGAGCTTGTTGCTGTGTGGGATTACAAGGGAAGATGCAGTTATTGTCCCAACTCTCACATTTATTGCAGCAGTTAATCCTGTAAAGTACATTGGCGCTGAGCCAGTGTTCATGGATTGCGACGATAGCCTGTGCATGGATCCAATAAAGCTTCAACAATATTGCGAAACAGAATGCGATTTTACAGATGGCAAGCTTATTGACAAGCAGACGGGTCGTCATGTAAAGGCGATGGTAGTAGTGCATGTTTTTGGAAACATGGCAGACATGGAAGCAATCATGCCAATCGCAGCAAAATATAATATCAAGGTTGTTGAGGATGCAACTGAAGCACTTGGAACATACTATACCGCTGGTGAGTATGAGGGTAAGTTCGCCGGAACAATCGGCGATTTCGGATGCTATTCATTCAATGGCAACAAGATTATAACCACAGGTGGTGGCGGAATGATTGTCTCAAACGATCAAGAGCTTCTTGCCCACGCAAAACATCTAACAACTCAGGCTAAGGCAGATCAGGCTAATTTCATTCACGATGAAATCGGCTATAATTATAGAATGACAAACCTTCAGGCGGCATTGGGACTTGCCCAATTAGAGCAGCTAGAAGGCTTTATCGAAACAAAGACAGCAAACTACAACAGATACAAGGACGCAATCAACAAAATTGACGGACTTCATGTTCAAGATTTCCGCGAGGGAATCCGCAGTAACTATTGGTTCTACTCAGTGGTCTTTGAAAAGGATGAGGAAGGTCGTGACCGACTCATCGAAGAGCTCAAGGAAAATCACATCCAGTCCCGTCCAATATGGGGCCTGATTTCCGACCAGCTCCCATATCAAGGCTCCCGCACCTTCCAATTGGAAAAGGCTCCTTGGTACTGGAAACGCGTGGTCAACATACCATGCTCAACCAATCTCACTATCGCCGGCGTAGACCGAGTTATATCAGTAATTCAAAACTTCAACTAACAACCCTAACCATGGTCAAAATTTGTTGACGAGTGTTATGGATAAATGAATATACCCAACTAGTAGATTAGTATTCATAAAATTTAGATGGGCATAGGTTGAAAAATTAATATTGGAAGCCAATTATTTTAAATGAAAATAATTATCTATTCATAAAATTTAGATGAGCATAGGTCGAAAGAAATATAATAATGGAGTTTGACCGTCCTGAGCACTCCCTACTTAGATGGTGCGTAGCAGCATCTTATGTAGGGCAAGTAGCGAAGGTAGAGCGGAAGCGTGTCAAATGTAATTATTATATTTCTTGAGACCGTATGCGGAGATAAAAACTATGGAAAATGTATTAATACACGAGGATGACACAATTTTACAGGCTATGAGAACCTTTGATTCTTCCGGCCGCCGCACCGTATTCATCGTAGATGATGAGAACAAGCTCTTGGCAGCTCTTTCGGAAGGTGACGTCCGCCGCTTTATTTTAGCGGGCGGCGATTTAAATGACGAGGTTCGCACAATCGCAAACTACAAGCCTCGTAGTCTCAAGGAAGACGAGCGAGACGACGCCAGGGATTATCTACGCCGTCACAACATCGAAGGATTGCCTATTGTGGATGATGACGGGCATGTAATTGATGCAGTCTTCTGGAGTCAAAATCATTACAAAAAGCAGAGCGAGCTTTCTTGCCCAGTTGTTATGATGGCTGGCGGCAAGGGCACTCGCCTTTATCCATACACAAGAATCCTTCCGAAGCCACTCATCCCAGTTGGGGAAAAGCCAATTGCAGAGCTTATCATGGATAGCTTTGCAGAGTACGGCATCGACAGGATGGTTCTTGTAGTCAACCACAAAAAGAATATGATTAAGTCATATTTTGGCGAGGTTAACAAGCCGTATACTATCGAGTATGTTGATGAGGACACACCGCTTGGAACAGGCGGAGGCTTATCACTTCTTCGTGGCATGGTAAATGAGACCTTCATTCTCACCAACTGCGACATCCTTATCGAAGAGGATTACTCAAAGATTTTTGCCCACCACAAGGCAGAGGGTAACATGATTACTATGGTTTGCTCACTTAGAAACTTCCAAATTGCTTATGGAGTTGTAGAGTTTGGCGAGCACGGTAACATCACAGACATGAAAGAAAAACCAGAGTTCAGCTTCTTTACAAATACTGGAATTTATATAGTTGAACCAGAGGTTATCAACTACATTAAAGACGGCGAATTCGTCGGATTCCCAGACATCATCAATCGACTCAAGGATGACGGTCAAAAGGTTGGCGTATATCCTATCAACGAAAACACATGGATGGATATGGGTCAGCTAGATGAGCTTGGCAAAATGGAGAATCGACTTAGAGGTATCAACAAATAGGAGAGAATAATTCGTGGAAAAAATTAAGAGCTTCTTTTATCCAATGACAAAAGAAAAAGCATTTAAAATAGCTGCATTAGCGCTTGGTGTAGTGGGAATGGTTTTCGCAACTGTGTTCTTTATCACCAATTGCTTTTACACATCTAAAAGTAAATTTTTTAACGGATATTTCGCTGTAATTCTTCTTATGATGATAGCTCTTACTATCTATCTTTTAAGATTCTTATTGCTAGACAAGCAGTGGAGTTATTCCCGTGTATTTGTAGTTTTGGCAATTGGCTGGAGCATCTGTCTTCAGTTGGTAATGCCTCCACTTTCGGGAGCTGATGAAACAAAACACTTCTATAGTGCCTATCATTGCTCCAATATATATCTAGGAATAAAGGATCATGATTTTGATACGACACCTGGCAGCTATGGTAATTGGTTCGAAGGTACAACCTACTTTGAAATGAGGGCTGAGGACTATTACAAATTACCTTGGGTTGATGTTACATTTCCTTATCAATACGAGATATTAGCAGATGGAAATTGGTTCCATACTGACAAAGATATGAAAGCGTTGGTGCCATGTTATATTAAGCCAACTCAGGCAAGGCGTTATCTGCTTTCAGGATTAGGCATTGCTATTGGAAGGTTCCTTGGCTTTGGACTTTCAGGAATTATATTCCTAGGAAGATTTATGAACAGCCTAACGCTAATTCTAGCTGGATGGATGTGTATCAAGCTTCTGCCAGTCGGAAAGCTGCAGCTGATAAATTTTGCGCTATTCCCAGCAATCCTAGGAATATGTGGATCATATTCATACGACAATATGAGCGTTCTTTTTTCATTTATCTTACTGACTTTATGTTTGTACCTAAGTCAGGAGAACGTAAAGCTTCACGCTTGGCACATATATTTAATTGCCATTGTAGTTGCAATTCTAATTCCAAACAAAATGGTATATGTGCTGTTTGGAATTTGGTTCTTTGCCATCCCACTTAAGAAATGGTGGATCGATGTAGGCAAAAGCAAAAAATGGTATGAATATCTTTTGGCAGGAGGCTTCATTGCTGGTGCAATAGTTGCTCTTAAAAAGATAGTTCCTAAATACAGCTATATACTCTACGATCAGTTTATTCTTTCCCACAACCACGTGGGAATAGAGCAAGACCCTTCAAGAGTAGCCTATACTATGTACGATTTCATAGACCGTCCAGGTGAGGTTTTCAGTTTGGCATGGCATGGAATCAAAGAAGATTTTTGGTATAATTTATCATGTGTTGTAGGTAGAGAACTAGGTCATACCAATTTGGGAGTTATCGCAAGACATGCATCTGTCAAAATGATTCCGATGGCATGTATAATAGTACTATTAGCGGTGCTGATTATTGGTTTGATTATTAATAAGGGCAAACGACTTAAAAAATGGCAGCTTGTAATTATTGCTCTTGGACTAATAGCTTGTCTTTTAGCTGTTTTTGCAGGTTGTTTAGTTAGATTCACACCAAATGAAGCGGGCACATCGCGAATTCAAATTTCCTACAGATATTTATTCCCGCTCTACATGTGCTTGTGCATTGCTTTAGGTAGCGACGCCAAAGAAAACAAAAAGGCGCTTGCCTTAATCTTTATCCAAAACATTACATTGATATTTGCCATGTGTGGACTGATTTACTTCTTCTTGCATCTGAGAGAACTGCCAGTTGACCCAGTTCCAGCGGTTCCAGAAGTACTACAGCAACTTGGTATTCAGCCTTGGGAATTTTAGTGTAAACAGCATTTATATAAGGAGGAATTCAATTCGTATATACGAATGAATTAATGAACTATGACAAGAGAGCAAGTATTTAAAGACTTAACAGAAATATTTTGGGATGTATTCGACGATGAGGACATCGTTCTCACAGATGCGACCACAGCTGATGACATCGAGGATTGGGACTCGTTAGAGCAAATAAACCTCGTGGTAGCGTGCGAGAAAAAATTCAACATAAAGTTTGACATGAAAGAAATACAGAACCTGAAAAATGTAGGAGAGATGGTTGATACCATCCTGGCAAAATTATAATAAGATTATGAACAAATACAAATTTAAAGATTTAAGAGTGGGGATGTATGAAGAGTTCAAGATTACAATAAATCCAGAGATGCTCAAGGATTTCAGGAGTGTCACATATGATGTCAACCCACTACACAACAATGATAAATATGCGCAATCAAAAGGATACCCTGGGCGAGTTGTCTATGGAATGCTTACGGCAAGCTTTCTTTCAACTCTTGCTGGAGTGTATATTCCTGGTGAGCACAGCTTGATCCAACAGGTGGAGACAAAGTTTGTAAACCCTGTTTTCATTGGAGACCAGCTTACTGTTCGCGGTGAAGTCACAGAGCTTTTTGAGAGCGTGCAACGTCTTACGTTAAAGGTTACAATCACCAATCAAGATGATGTAAAGGTGCTGCGAGGCAAGATGGATATTCTTGTTGTTTAGCAGCAACTAATTACATAATAAACTGGAGAAAAACATGAAAGATAACAAGATTTTATTTGTTACAGGAGCCTCTTCTGAGCTTGGAATGGCTCTTATAGATCAAGTGGCTGACAACTACGACATCATTGTAGCTCACTACAGAAGCAGCGTAGACAGACTTCTTCCTCTCGAGGAAAAGCTAGGGGATAAGCTTATGCTTGTTCAAGCGGATTTTTCTGACGCAGTTTCAGTTCGTTCTATGCTAGATTTTATAGAGGAGCGTGAAATCCATCCGGATCACGTAGTTCATTTGGCCGCCCTTCCAATGGAGAACAAGCACTTCAAGAAGCAAAGCTGGTTAAAGTTTGCTGAGAATATCGAGACAGATCTTCGTCCAATTGTAGAAATACTGGGCGATTTTTTACCTTATATGAGCAAGCAAAAATACGGCAAGATAGTATTCATGCTTACATCCTGCACAGTAGGCATGCCTCCAAAATTTACAACAGTTTACACCACTGCAAAGTATGCGCTACTAGGGCTGATGAAATCCCTCTCTGTAGAATATGCCGACAAAGGAATCACGGTAAACGGCGTTAGCCCAGAGATGATTGAAACAAGATTTTTAAAGGATTTACCAGATCTTATCAAAGAGATGAATGCAAACGAGATGCCTATGGGAGCAAATCTTACAGTGCAGCAGGTTGTTCCAACACTTGCGTTCCTTCTATCCGACGGTGCGGATATGATAAGTGGTCAAAATATCGCAATTACGGACAGTAAGCATTAGAACTAGATATAACTACTAGATAAAGAATCAGTGAACCAAAATAGTATTTAAAGCAGAAGGTCAAGAGTATGAGAAACTTAGTAATTGTAGGTACAGGTGGTGCCGGCAAAGAGACAAAATGGTTGGCAGAGCGAATCAACGCAGCGAAACCTACATGGAATATTTTAGGTTATATTGATGTCGAGCCTGGGCCAGAGATAGTTGGAGACGATGATTACATCACCTCTACTACCGAGGATTTGGATGTGGTTATTGCCATGGGTTCAATGGAAAAACGCAAGTTTTTATATGAGCTCTACAAGAAAAACCCAAAGGTGCATTTTCCAAATCTTATCGACCCAACCGCCATTGTTTCAGACCAGGTTACCATGGGTGAGGGCAATGTGATATGCGCAGGCGCGATTCTTACAGTCGATGTGAAGATTGGCAATCAAAACCTAATCAACTTCAACTGTACAATAGCTCATGACAGTGTCCTTGGAGATTACAATACTCTCAATCCTAACGCAAATATTTCCGGTGCATGTACACTTGGAAATCTAATCGAAGTGGGTACTGGCTCACAGATTGTACAGGGCAAGAAAATCGGAGACGAGACCCACATTTGGGCTGGCTCATGCGTGATTAAAAATACGAAAGGTCGATGCGAGGTGGTTGGAGTTCCAGCCAAAACCGTACTTAAATTTTAATGAAACATATTTTGATAATTTGCCAATACTTTTATCCAGAGCAGTTTCGTATAAACGATATGGCTTTTGAGTGGGTAAAACGAGGCTACAAGGTAACAGTAGTCACTGGCATACCAAACTATCCAGAGGGAAAATTCTATCCAGGTTACAGCTGGTTTAAAAATACAAAAGAGACAGTAAACGGCGTGGAAATACACCGCATTCCTCTTATTGCAAGAGGAAGCAGCAAGCTTGGTTTAATAGCCAACTACTTCAGCTTTCCGTTCTTTGGCTTCTGGTGGAACCTTTTCACCAAGATAAAAGCCGACGAAGTTTTTATGTTTGAAACTTCCCCAATGAATCAGTGCAAGGTTGGAGTCCGCTACGCCAAAAAGCACAATGTTCCATGCTATTTGTATGTACAGGATTTGTGGCCTGAAAACGTTGAGATGATAACAGGTATTCACTCCCCGCTAATTGTTAAGCCAATCGAGCGAATGGTACGCAAAATATATAAGGGCTGCACGCACATCTGGGGAACAAGTCCAAGCTTTGTGCAAGGAATTCGTAAATACGTAGATCCTTCAGAGGAGGATAAAGTTAGCTTTTGGCCTCAGTATGCCGAAGAGTTTTATCAACCCGCTCCAAAGAAGGAGCATGAAGGCTTCAATGTGATTTTTACAGGAAATATTGGTCAAGCTCAAGGATTGGAGATCCTTCCTTTAGCAGCCAAAAAAATCCGCGACCAGCGAATCAAAAATATTCGCTTCACAATTGTTGGTGATGGTCGTGCTAGAAAAATCCTAGAGAATGCAATCACCCAAAATGGGGTTTGGGATATGTTTGAATTTGTAGGTCGAGTTCAACCTCAGGAGATTCCAAATCTTCTTGCAACAGGTGATGCAGCTTTCATTTCCTTTGCAGACGATGAGCTTTTTGCAAAAACTATTCCTGCAAAGCTACAATCATACATGGCTTGTGCAATGCCTATCATTGCATCTGCCCGTGGAGAGACAGCTCGTATAATCAAAGAAGCTGATTGTGGGATATGTTCTGATATCGGTGATGCCGAGGAACTGGCCGTCAGCATCATCGCCATGAGCCACATGCCAAAAGAGCGCCTAGAACAGCTTGGCACCAACGCACATATGTATAATCTCGAGCACTTCAACAAGAAGAAGCTAATGGATGAGATGGATAGATATTTAAAGTAATACAAAAATTGGAGGGAAGTATTATGTTAAGTAAAAAATCAAAAAACGTTTTAATAGCACTAGCTATTACATTATCAAGCTTTTTAGTTGCCTGTGGCGATGCAGAAAGTGATGAGACTAAAGATGCTGTAGTTGAGCAAGAGGCCAATGAAATTGATGCTACAGAAGAAGATATTCAAGAAGAGGCCAACGTGATTGATGCCACAGAAGAAGATATTCAGAGTCAGGCCGATGATATCGACAGTGCAACATTGAAGAAGGATATGGCAAGCTTATATGGCGATGCCAAAGAATGTAATCCTAGCGATTTCACAGGTGATTGGACAAGTGATAATGGTGACATTACTGTTTCGACTCAGAATAAGTCTAGTTTTATGTTTTCAGGAGATTTCATGTATGTGACAGCTGATGGCGACACTCCAGATGCAAGAACAGGCTCATTGGAAGGTGAAGCTTTCTTTATAAATGACAACGTTGCTATTTGTAAATTAGAAGGTGATTATGTCAATTCTGGGGAAGAAGCATACGTTGGATTTATTTTAAATGGTGATTCCCTTGAAGTAGTGGAGAGCGAAGGCTTTTCATGTCCTATGATGGGAGCAGATGTTACTTCTGAGGGAACATACACAAAGAAATAATTAATCAATTGGCTTCTTGTTTCAAAAGTTAAAGAATATTGAAATGAGAAGCCTTAACTATATGTAAGAAAGCAAGGAAATTATGGAATATCAACACACAGTACACTATTACGAGACAGACAAAATGGCAATCACGCACCACTCTAACTACATTCGTTGGATGGAAGAAGCGCGAGTGGATTATTTGGACAAGATTGGCTGGCCCATGCCAAAGGTAGAGGCTATGGGCATAGTTTCTCCTGTTCTAAACGTTAACTGTAATTACAAAAAAACAACAGCCTTTGCAGATAAGATTTCTATCAAGGTCGCAATCACAGAGTTCAAGGGTGTTAAGCTGAAATTTGCTTACGAGATGAAAAATGAGGCTGGTGAGATTGTCTGCACGGCCACATCCTCACATTGTTTTTTAAACACAGCCGGCAAACCAATCAATGTAAAGAGGCTTTATCCAGACTTGTATAAAACCTTAAATGAAATGGCAACACGCAACAAGACGGGATAATCTAATCTGAGGATAGAAAAAAAACTGAAGAAGCTGTTGTTATTGAAAAAGAGATTAAAGATGACCCATCTTCTAAAGAAGATTCTACTGGTGAGGTGGCAGAGAAAGTTCTGCTAAAGGATGGAACTTACAGTGGCGAAGCCATGGGGAACAATGGAACTATAGCAGTAGAAGTTACTGTTGAAGAGGGGCAGATTAGTGATATCGTCTTTTCAAAATTTGTAGATGATAAAGAGTGTTTTGATGAAGATAAAGAAGGCAAAGAAATGATTAACCGAGTTCTAGAGAAAGGCTCAACGGACGTAGATGGAATTTCAGGAGCTACTTATTCTTCAGATGGATTTTTAGACGCGGTAGATAATGCATTAGATAAAGCAAAATGAATGAAACCTTCCCCCATAACTCAATTTTTTTTAGGGTTATGGGGGAAGGTTTTCCTAGTTTATGATAAAATTAAACAAGATATGTTTAAGAAAAGGATAACTATCATGAATGTATGTCTAGGAACGGTTATATACAAGCAATCGAGGGATTTTTTCTCAGATTTGATCAAGTCGGTAGATAGCCAGACGGATAAGGATTTTGATTTGCTAATTGTAAACGACAATTATAGTCAAGATGAGCTTCAAGAAATCGGCGTGATATGCAAATATGGTGCACCCAACAAGGTGGCGCCATCCATTGCTGGAGAGACTGTCTTTGTGGACCTTGAGCCTATGCACTGCACGGTGGCTCAGACTCGTATCGAGATGATAAAGGCTGCAAAGTCAAAAGGCTACGATTTGCTCATAGTCAGCGATGCCGATGATACATTTGTAAACACCCGGGTGGCAGAGTACAAGAAGGCCTACGAATTAGACAAATCCTATGCTTTCTACTATAATGAATTAGTTACGGATGAGGGAAAAACTGTCCTTGAAAATCTCCCGGAACAGGTGGATTCAGCAAGAAGCATTTCCCAATCCAACTTTATTGGCATGTCCATTGCGGCAATCAATCTGAACATGATTGATGATGCTTTTATTGCCTCTTTATCTGAGGGTGATTGCGCGGTCTTTGATTGGTATTTCTACACAAGAATGCTGATGGATGTGGGCAAGGGCAAGCTGGTAAAAAACGCTGCCACAGTATATCGTATTCACGATAACAACACTGTAGGCACAACTCATGACGTTCAGCAAGAGTACCAAGTCAAGCTGAAGCATTATCAAAACTTAGCTAAACGCTATCCATACTTTGAGAAGCTGTACAACGACCTCAAAGCCTTGGATATTAGCAAAATAGATACATCAACAAGTCACAATGGCTATTGGTGGAGCAATATAATTATGGAGGATTCCTATGAGATTTAATTATCAGGATATGGTGACAGGGGGCAAAAAGCCTTATGTTATCGCAGAGCTTGGAGCCAATCACAACGGCGACATGGAGCTTGCAAAGACAATGATCAAGACTGCCAAGGAGTGCGGCGCAGATTGCATCAAGCTTCAGTCTTTTACAAAGAGCAACGTTTTTTCCAAGAAGAACTACGAGGACAATTTCTTCCTTGGGGATGATTATAGAAATCGTACCGACTACACTCTTGAATCAATCGTAGAAGCATACGCCCTTACTAGAGAGCAGCACTTCGAGCTCAAGGAATACTGTGATGAGCTTGATATAGATTTCACATCGACACCATTTGATAAGGCGGGCGTTGATTTGCTAGTTGACGAGCTTCACGTGCCATTTATCAAGGTTGCATCTATGGATGTCGAAAATGTGCCATTCCTCAAGTACATCGGTAGCAAGGGTGTGCCAGTAGTTATATCTACAGGTCTTACAGGTATGGATGATGTTGTTAACGCTATTGCAGCAATCGAGGCAGGCGGATGTCGCCAGATATGTGTGCTTCACTGCGTTTCAATCTATCCGCCAGCAGACGAGCAGGTCAACCTCAACAATATCGACATGTATCGCATGGCATTTGGTTATCCAACAGGATATTCGGATCATACATTTGGCACAGTTGCGCCAATCATGTCTATTGCTAAAAATGTGTGCATCATTGAAAAGCACTTCACAATGGACAAAAATATGAAGGGATGGGATCACAAAATCTCAGCCAATCCAGAAGAGATGAAGATTATCTGTGATGCAGCAGAGCAAGGCTTCAAGATGATGGGAAGCTTCCGCAAGGTCGTCAATGAAAGTGCTCACCAGCGTGGTGAATACAAGCGCTCAATCGTAGCAGCCCACGACCTTAAGAAGGGCCACATCCTCACCGAGGACGACCTTGACTACAAGCGCCCTGGCACAGCAATCTCTCCTAAGTTCTATGAGATGTTAATTGGTAAAGAATTGAAGCGCGATATCGAGGCCGACGAATTATTCCAGTGGGGTGATTTCTAAGTTAGGTAATAATTATAGTATTTATATAAGCAAGCTAGTTACAGCAGATTATTTACAGGAATCTGTAGCTAGCGTGGGTTTTAGAAAGAGTTTGATATGATTGCAATAATTCCAGCCCGCGGTGGCTCCAAGGGAGTCCCAGGCAAAAACATAAAAGAAATCTGCGGCAAGCCCCTCATTGCTTGGACAATCGAGGCTGCCCTCAAAGCAGATTGTATAGATAGAGTTATCGTCACCACCGACGACGAAGCAATCGCCAAGGTTGCAAAGGAATATGGAGCGGAGGTTCCATTCATGCGTCCAGCAGAGCTTTCATCTGATACAGCATCTGCAATCGACGTATATATCCATGCAACAGAATTTATTATGAATGAAACTGGCGACAAGCTTGATAAGTTCATGGTGCTTCTTCCAACAGTTCCACTTAGAACAGAAAAGCACATAGATGAGGCGTATCAGCAGTTTTTGGCAGATGGTGCCACAACTCTTATTTCATTTGCGGAGGCAGAGGTTCCAGCTAGCTGGTACCACAAGCTAAATGAAAAAGGACGCGTTGAAAACGCAGGGTTCGGTCAGGGCATCACAATGACCAATCGCCAAAACAACGAGACCTACATAATTCCAAATGGCGCAATTTACATCCTGGACTATGAGCTTCTCAAGGAAAAGAGAACTTATTATTGTGACAACACTGTCGCATACATTATGAGTCGCGAGGATTCAATCGACATCGACTATCCAATAGATTTTGAATTTGCAAAGTGCTTGATGGAGAAAAAGCATAATTCTTAACAAGAGAGAACAGTATGATAATAATTAGAGCCATAGCCTTTTTGCTCCACTTCACGGTAGTTCCAGTGGCAATAGGCAGACTAATTACATATAAATCCGCGGATTATCAGCACCGTTCGCCAGTGGTCACATATCTGCTTGGAATGGCGGGAAGCCTAGGATTATTCTTTGTCCTAAATTTTGGTTTCGCCTGGTATCAGAACTTTGTTTTGTTCAAGGCGCCAAACACAGTTTATCGTGGCTTTTACAAGCTTTGTGCAGCCTATTCTGTAATCATTGTTTTGCTTGCGGGATATTGGATTTGTCTAGAGGTCAAAAACAAAACGCCCATCAAACAGTTGATTTTAGACAGGCTTTCAAACATCAAGGCATCTTTTCTTAAAGACAAAATTACTATCGTATATACGATAATATTTGCTGCCCTTTTATTGGTGCAAGTCTACACTTCATTTGCGTATCAGATAAACGAGTGGTCATATGATGATTACGATGTAGTGGTAACCAGCGTTGACGATATCAACTCAGGCATGATTACCAACGTCAATTTTGTAAACGGTAAGACACCTTACATTTCATCCAAACGAGTGGTTCAGGCTTGGACAACCTACGAGGCATATTTGTCTGTGGTTTCTTCCTTCGACGTCACCACCGTATGTCACACAATTTTGCCAGTTATATTGCTGCTTTTAGCCTATGCAATTTACTATTACATGGCCCGGTTTCTGTTCAAGGAAACGGACAATCGACTGATATTCATGATACTTCTGTCGGTAACGTTTATTATGGGAATGTTTTCACACTATTCCCCAACCTTCAGATTATTGTGCGCCCTATGGCAGGGCAAAGCTGTTCTTACAGCGATATTTATTCCTTTCATGATTTGCTACATGGCAAGAGCCTTTTCAGAGGATTTCAGCAAGCGAATGGCCGCATCGATATCGGTGTTATCCATCGGTGCTTGCGCCCTTACCTTTACATCAACCATGCTTGTTAGCATCACGGTGGTTGTCATGTTTATATTGATGTCAGTGTATCATCGCAAGATTTATGGCATCAGATATTTGTTGGCAGGGCTATCTGGCCCGGCGATTCAAGCAATCATGTTTGCATGTATCGAACTATTATATCGCAGGCAAAAGGAGCCTAATTTCTTTTACGACATATGGAATGGTTTAATCTCTTGACAGAAATTACAAAGGAATTCTGGGGCAGATTCACCTTCGGGCTAATCTTTGTCGCAGCCATTGCAATGATTCTGTTTTTGGAAAAAGAAAAAATAAAACGATACACTTTCCTGTGGTACACGGGGCTTGTATTGGTTTTCATATACAACCCCATCACGGTTATCCTTTCAGACAAGCTGATTAGCGACAGCATGTTCAAGCAATACTACTTGCGATTTTTTAGCGTCATTCCAGTAATCGTGATAGTTGCCTATGGATTCACTTTGGCAATATCCAAGCTTTCAGGAGTCAAAAAGCTTATAGCAGTTTTGGTAGCGATAGCATTGATATCTATCTGCGGACGCTGTCTCTACGCCGAGGCTTGGTTTACCAAGGCAGATAATCGCAACAAGGTTCCTCAGGATGTTATTACTATATGTGACCTTTTCAAGGATTACGAGGGCGAGCATATCCGAATCCTAGCGCCAAAGGATATCAACGTTTATCTTCGCCAGATGGATAGCAGATTTTTCCTGTTTTACGGCAGGGATGATTTTCCACCAGAAGTCAATGCGTTGACCTACTACGACGCCAAAACAGGGGCGCTGCCTAATACAGATTTGGTGGCAGATTATTGCGTTACCAACGACGTGGATTATATCGTAGTCTGGGCTATGGACAAGGTGTTATCTGCTTACCTCGACAACGGCTTTAGCCTGTACGGCCGCACAGCCAATTATGCGGTTCTTACCCCTGACAACAATTGGGAGTTAAAGGAATACGACGACGCCGCGGATTTGCAAGGCATTTGCTACACCATGTACAACAAAAAAGACGGCACATTGATAGTTGTCGATGGCGGTCACGCCGAAAACTCCAAGACTCTACGCAAGGCTATCAAGAAGTATGGCAACAAGGTAGATGCGTGGATTCTTTCCCACTATCACAAGGATCACGTTGATGCCTTCAACGAGATTTACGCCGACCCACAGGGCATAACAATCGACCAGGTTTATGTGACACCGCTGGATTCAGAGGTGTTCTATTCAAAAGCCCAAGAGTGGGATGATGTTGAGTCCTTCGACAGATTTATGGAAATTACTGCAGATGCGGATAATATAAATCAGGTTAAGCGAGGGGATGTTTTGAAGTTCTCTGACGACCTGAAAATCACATTTTTAAATGCTTATGAAGATGAAATCAAGGATGTGGAAGATATTCCAAACAACGCATCTTTAGTATTTAAAATGGAGACAAACAATCGCAGTGCGCTGTTTTGTGCTGACTGCCACAGCAAGGTGATGGCAGAGCGCTTGATAAAGCTTTACGTCGATGATTTAAAGGCTGACATTTTACAGTGCGGGCATCACGGCAACAATAGTATGCCGGTTGAGACTGGATTTTACGAGAAGGTTTTGCCTGAGGTGGCAATCTTTGATATGCCAGAAGATATGCTTTTGAGTCCAGAGTTTTCAGCAGGGGCTTTGGCAGATTATCTGCAAAAGATGAATTGTAAAATTGTTTGGTTTAATGATAAGCCAAATGGATTTGCGTTTTACTAGTTATAAGATTCGATAAAGTTAATATATTACTGGAGAATAATCATGGAAAAGATTAAGGCAAAGCAAAAGTTAATATCCGTATTTACGATAGCCCTAATTATCTATGCAAGATGTGATCTTGGAATTGCGCTTGGCAAGGGATACGTGATAGCCAATCTACTTGCAAACATGCTTGGCGCAGTCTTTTGCTTATGTTTATTTATTAATGACAAACAAACCACTAAAAAAGCAATTTTAAATCCAGCGATAGTCTGGGTACTTGCTTTTTCGATTATGGTTTTCATATATGGCCACTTCAAAATAGGAGTTGTCTACCCTGATATGTACAGTCGTCAGTATCACTTGCTCACAGTGATTCCAGCTGTGATAATAATGGTGATTCTGTTCCACAATAAGGATGATATTCTTGATATAATCGCTTGGGCGGGCAACATAATAATTGTGGCAACATTGATTACAAGTTTGGCTTTTGATCATGTATGGCGCGAGTGGCTTGATGGAATGGCATCGCGAGTTGGAGCAACACCAGCTGGAACATGCGTTGATACAGGAAATCTTTTGATGGTGTTGATGATTCCTGCTCTTTATCAGGTGGTAATCAACAAGCAATTTAAAAAGCATTTGTTTTTTGTAATCCTTGCGATATTCCAAATCGTTGCATCAGGATCCAAATCATCCTTCATGCCGATAGTATTGGTATTTGCGATATTTTTGATAGCCTCAGCCGAGGACAAAAAAACAATTCGTCGAAATATAATAATTCTTGTGATCCTCGGAGTCGTAGGTGTTGCTGCAATCATGCTTATTCCGCCTTTATACGATATCATAGGTGATCGAATAGTCGAAATGTTTTCTGCTTTTGGCGCGACGGAATACGACTTGCACACTAGCACCGGTCAGAGAATGGCAGCGATGGCAGAGGTTAAAAAGCATTTTGGCGAGCATCCAATCTTTGGACATGGATTTTATGCTTTCAAAGAGATGCCATATTCACTCTTAGAGGAATTCAGACCAAACGAAGGAACTGTGATTGATTATCGTCACATGCATACCCATTCAAATTTCTTGGAGCTTTTGTTCTCTTTTGGAATTTTTGGATTTGTATTGTACTACTGGTTCCCGGTTTATCTTGTTATAAAGAGCTTCTTTACCCAAAACAAGATGGCCAAGCTTATTGTTCTATCACTTATGGTTTCATTCATATTCATGGATATGGGTATTGATATGTTTTATAAATACATGACACCATACTACACATATTTGGTTTCATACTGTTTATTAAAGAGTAAAGAAGATACTAAAGGAAGTCATCCTAGTATATAAGGAGGAAATACTAATGAAATATGCAATTATCGGATGCGGAAGAATTTCACCAAACCACGTAGTAGCATCACAAAAGACAGGTCTTGATTTGGTTGCACTTTGTGATCTCGACCTGAAAAATACACAGGATAAAATCAAGAAGTTTGATATAGATCCAAATTATGTAAAGCAGTATACAGATTACAAGGAGATGCTTGCAAACGAAAAGCCAGAGCTTGTTGCCATCGCAACAGAGTCAGGCAAGCATGCCAAGATTGCCCTTGACTGTATCGAGGCTGGCTGCAACGTCATCATCGAAAAGCCAATCGCTCTTTCTCTTGCAGACGCAGATGCAATCATCGAGGCAGGTCACAAGAAGGGTGTAAAGGTCTGTGCGTGTCACCAAAATCGTTTCAACAAGTCAATTCAGATGATTAGAGAAGCTCTTGAAAAGGGCAGATTCGGTCGTCTCTTATACGGTACAGCTCATATTCGTTGGGCTCGTGACCACGAATATTATGATCGTGCTTCTTGGAGAGGCACTTGGGAGCAGGATGGTGGTGCACTTATGAATCAGTGTATCCACGATATCGACCTTCTTCGTTGGATGATGGGTGACGATGTTGTTCGCGTTGTCGGCATGACAGACAGACTCAAACACGACTACATCCAGGCAGAAGACCTTGGTATCGCTTTGGTTCAGTTTGCAAACGGAAGCTATGGTATCATCGAGGGAACAACAAATGTATTCCCTAAGAATCTTGAGGAGACACTTTACATCTTTGGTGACAAGGGTACAGTAAAAGCCGGTGGTGATGCTGTAAACCTCCTTGAAGAGTGGAACTTCTCTGACTACATCGACGAGCCAGAGCAGGTCAAGAAGGAATGCTCAGAGCTTCCTCCAAACGTATACGGCTTTGGCCACACCAAGCTTTACCGCGATGTTATCGACGCAATCGAAAATGACCGCGAGCCATACGTAAATGGCGAGGCAGGACGCCGCGCTCTTGAGATGGTACTTGCGATTTATAAATCTGCTGCAACAGGGGAGAGCGTAGAGTTCCCGATGAAAGAATGCAGCACTATGGATTTTGTAGGTAGATTTGATAAATAAAGGCTTCCCCTGAGGAAAGGAGTCAAAAGGATGATTGCTGTAAGCAATCAACTTTTGTGCTCTAGTAAGCTTTAGCTTACATTATGGGAAGCTGTCAGCGAAGCTGACTGATGAGGGGTATTCATGAAACCTAGAGAATATGGTGGTTGTTTGCCACTGGAGCTTAAAAAACTTAATACGGATTATTTTCCAGGGTTCGATTATGTTGCCCTTAACTCTGGGCGAAGTGCAATTGTTTATGCTGCGATAGTTGGTGGATTTGAAAAGGTCTATATTCCATACTACACCTGCAAAACAGTTGAGGCTGGTTTAAAACTATCTAACCAGATAGAAATCTGCTATTACAACATCGATGAAAATCTCATGCCAATAGAGCCTGAAGGTGGCTTTGATGACAGGGCACTTTTCGTATATACGAATTACTTTGGAATCATGACACACGTTCAGCAGATGGATATCATCGCTGAGCATAGCCATGTCTTATTTGACAACACTCAAGGATTTTTTACCAAGCCTATGCGAGGAACTTACTCAGCATATAGCTGTCGTAAATTCTTTGGTGTGCCAGACGGAGCCTTTCTAGTAGCGGACAAGCTGCCAAAGCTTAATCTACCAACAGGCCACAGCTCTGATAAGGCAGAGTTTTTGCTTAAATCTATAGAAGATGGCCCAAATGCCGCTTATGATATTTCCAAAGAAAACGAAGAGCACATCAATGGCGAAGGGCTTCGCTATATGTCTGAGCTAACTTCGGCAATCATGGGCGGAATAGATTTGCAAACGGTAAACGACAAGCGCATCGCAAACTTCAACAAGCTCCACCAGCTTTTGGGAGACAAAAATGAGCTCAGCATCAAGATAGAAAATGGTGCGCCTATGGTCTATCCATTTCTTGTGGATGTAGATGGAGTCCGCGAGCACTTAGTAGATAATAAAATCTTTGTCCCACGTTGGTGGCGTTGGATTGAAGAATCAAAGGATACAAACGAATTTGAAAAACATTTATCAAAACATCTTGTTCCAATCCCTATCACCCAAATTTATAATGAAGAGGATATGGAATACATTGCTAAGATAGTGAACCACAGGGACGGGGTTGTAGGTCCAAAATAAAAATAATGAACCATAGGGACGGGGTTATAGGTCCAAAATTAAAATGGACCTATAACCCCGTCCCTAATGATTACTATGTTCTTCTAGGTTGTGGCATACAACAACTAAACATTTTTTTAAATGCTGATATAGATTTACCTTTGTTATTACTATATGGTTTTTTATTGTTATTATTTGTATACATATTTTTTGTAATATTATTACTATTTTTCGGGTTATTCTGTTTTTTTGTAGATTCAACATTATTATCAGTTTCAGGGCTAATATTTTTTGATGTTGTAGCAGTCACAGAATCAATAAAACTTTTAATTTTTGCATCATTTTCATCGCTTTTATTTTTTAATATTTGAAATCGGGCGTTACGTCTATCTATTGATTCTGTATTACGTGCCATATTTGAATTAATAGTCACTAATTTTGAATATTTAACACAATACTCTAATAGGTTTTGGCCAAAATCTCCCATTGTAGAACAATATGCACTAAACATAGAAAAAGCCTTCGTTAGTTTTTGATTATTGTCATGTATTTTTTTTGATATTCCGTCTGTAGACTCAATATTATCAATTAGAATCTGATCGTGAGCCAAATACACGTCAGAATATAATGATGCCACTTCACGATGTATTGGATTATTTTCAATAAATAATTGTTTAACCGCATTTGAGTAGCCGTTTTCTTTAAATGATAAAAGATCCTTCTTGAGATCTTCGGCTTTCTTTTTGAATAGCTCAATAAAATTTTTTAAACATATGTCGCCCTTAAAATTAGGTTCAACTTGTGGTGCTTTCATGAAACTATTAATAGATTTGTTCGCTTCCTTCATTGAGTAAAATAATCTAGTTAATTCAATTCTAGCTTCAAACATCGCTTTTATACCAGCAATAAGATTATAAGCAAAAGGATTCTTCTTTTCAGAAAAATAATTAGATTCCATCCTATTAATATCTTTTTCGATTTTTTGTGATTTTTCACGTAGGATAGAATCTTCTTTTATACCTGATTTATATGCGGTATTAGCTCTTACTAATCTGTCTTTATACTCCACGCCAGCATTAATAAGCTCAAGATTATTATGGGCTAGCAATATATCATATTCATGTCCATATTGGTTTATTAGAGAATTACGTTCGTTACGTGATAACGGTGATGAATTTCTAGCTTTAAACAACTGATACATTTCAATTCTATCATCAATATAATTTTCTCTTTTTAGATCGTGTTTTGTACTTACAACATTTTTATTTTTGGAGCGGGGTTTTTTACTTAACTCATCTAAATGCTCCATACCTATGTTTTCTCGTCTCAAATTTGGCATAATTATGTTCTCCTTTTCTTTTTATTAAAATTATTTATAAACGCACCTTGTTACATTTCAAGTACATATACTATTCAATAAAAAAAATATTTTTTTTCCATAATTAAAAAAAATAATGAACCATAGGGACGGGGTTATAGGTCCAAAATTAAAATGGACCACTAACCCCGTCCCTAATAGGCCATTTCTGTGACATTTTCTGGCAACTAATGGTATAATGTTATGGATTGCAATTTGTAGTAAGTTTAGATAGACTACATAAGATTGAAATATCACAGAAAGCATTATAGGTATAAGCTTTGAAAAACAAAAATACAATCAGAAAAATCGAGGGTTTGATAGAACTCTTAATAATGGCAATAGCATATTATTTCATATGGAAACACATGATTTTCGACAAGGAATATTTCAACCCATTTTTGGGTCGCGGAAAATATCTCCTCATCGGCGTGTACTATCTACTGATGCTCATAATCATCCACTTATGCGAGGGCTTCAAATTCGGGATTCTTAAGATTGCAGATGTGTTGTTCTCCCAGTGGGTGGCAATATTTATGGCAAACGGCATCACCTATTTGCAGCTGTGCTTGATGGCAGACACATCTATCACACTCAAGCCGATAGTTATCCTTATAAAGCCAATGCTGATATTAGTAGGAATAGATTTTGTTATTTCAGCTATTCTAGTTTACATATTCTTTGCAATATACGAACGCTACTCGAAGGCGAGCAAGCTTTTGATGGTTTATGGCAACAAGGAATCTGTTGGCCTCAAGCTCAAGATGGACACTCGTGCTGACAGCTACAACATCAAAAAGATTGTTAGCATTGACGAGGGCATGGACAGCATCATAGGCATGCTTGATGAATTTGATGGAATCGTCATTTCCGATGTCAGCGCCGAGCAGCGAAACGATTTGCTCAAGTACTGCTACATGCACAATGTAGAAACATACATCACACCAAAGATTTCAGATGTTATCATCGCTGGTGGCGAGGGCATTCATCAGTTTGATACACCACTTGTAATGATAAACACAACCGGTCTCACTCCAGAGCAGGAGCTAATCAAGCGATTCTTTGATATCGTTTTGAGTCTGATTGCTATAGTGATAGCAGCTATTCCGATGGCAATCATTGCAATTGCTATCAAGCTCGAGGATCATGGCCCTGTTTTCTACAGGCAAGCTAGAGTTACAAAGGACGGCAAGGTATTTGATATTTTAAAGTTCAGAAGCATGGTGGTCGATGCAGAACAGCGCCCTACTACAGATGATGATGATAGAATCACCAAAGTTGGCCACTGTATCCGAGGAATTCGTTTTGACGAATTGCCACAGCTTTTCAATATTTTAAAAGGCGAAATGTCAATTGTTGGTCCTCGTCCAGAGCGCACCGAACACGTCGAAAAATACACCGCAGCTATTCCGGAGTTTGAATTCCGCAGCAAGGTAAAGGGCGGTCTCACAGGCTTCGCCCAAATCTATGGCAAGTACAACACATCAGCTTACGACAAGATTAAGCTTGATTTGATGTATATAGAAAATTACAGCTTTTTGCTAGACTTAAAGCTCATCCTCATGACAATTCGCGTCATATTCAAGAGTGAAAGCACCGAAGGCTTCGACAAGGTGGCGTCACCCGACGAAATCTTGGCCGAGCTAGAGGGTGAGAGAAACCGTAACAAATAGTTACTAAACATACTAGCAATAAAGAAGCCAAGAAATTTTAAATCTAAATAAAATGAGCCAGCCTCAAAAATTAAATAAGCTGATAAGTATCAAGATCTGAGTGGTGTCGCAGTCGACGTTCTGGTCGACGAAGACAATATCTCAGGCTTGAGACTGTAATAAGCTTCAAGAAGAATGAAGTGGCTGGCGCAGCATATAGAAAGAGTAAAAATTTTATGCCAATTTACATTCCTAAGATTAAGCGAGAATTTCAGCGCTGTACTCAGTGCGTCATGGATACAACAGATTCGATGATTCAATTCGACGAGCAGGGTGTCTGCGACCACTGTCGCAACTTCGAAAAAAACATAAAGCCATATTGGGATCCAAACAAAGAGAATCGCGAAGAGCTTGAAAAGGTAGCTGCGCAGATTCGCAAGGATGGAGAGGGCAAGGATTATGATTGCATCCTTGGTATGTCAGGTGGGGCGGATAGTTCGTACCTAGCATACATAGCCAAGGAAGTGATGCACCTTCGTCCTCTTATTTACGTTGTAGACACAGGCTGGAATCTCAACGTTGCTGTTGAAAACATCGAAAAAATTGTCAAGGGCATGGACCTTGATATGTACACTGATGTTATCAATTGGAAGGAGATGAGCGACTTCCAGCTCTCAATGTTCAAATCAGGCATTAGCAGCTGCGACGCACCGCAGGATCACGCTATTTTTGCATCCCTATACAACTATGCTGTTAAGCACGGCATCAAGTGGGTTCTTACAGGCTCCAACAACAGTACCGAGTTTGTCCGTCCGCCGGTTGAATGGATTTACATGAATGACTTGCGGATGTATAAAGACATCCACAAAAAATTCGGCAAGCGTCCACTTAAAACTTATCCGACATGCGGAATTTTGAAATACAGATTGCTCTACAGATATGTTTTGGGAATGAAGCGTTTCTATCCGCTTGACTACGTGGTTTACGATAAAGCCAAGGCAGAAGAATTCTTGCACGAAAAATACGGATGGACCAAATACGAAAACAAGCACTATGAAAATGTATTCACCAGATTTTTCGAGGGATATTACCTTCCTTACAAATTTGGATTTGATACTAGAAAAAATGTATTTTCAACTCAGATTCTTGCTGGCACAATGACTCGTGAAGAAGCTCTTGAAAAACTTAAGTCCAATCCTTATGACACAGATCAAATGGAGCAAGACAAAGAATACATCGCCAAAAAGCTTGGCATCACAACTGAGGAATTCGATGAAATCATCAAGGCCCCAGCCCACACCCCAGACGACTACAAAAACTCCATGTGGATGATTCGTCTCGGAGTCAAGATATGCCAACTATTGGGCATAGAAAAGAGAAACATGCGATTCTAAAGGACTGGAAAAAGTAATGCTACAAAAATAAATGACGAGCCTTGCTTGCAAGAGCGAGTAATTTATTTTTGTAGTATTATCCTGCATTGCAGGACCAAAACGACATGAGTATTTTGCGAAGCAAAATGCGAATGCGTTTTTGGCTTTTTCCAGAGGAAAAAGGAAAGAGCAAAAAGCGAATGCGTTTTGGCTTATTCCAGAGGAAAAAGGAAAGAAGCAAAAAGCGAATGCGTTTTGGCTTATTCCAGAGGAAAGTTGTACAAAATATTATTAAGTGAGCTAGTAGCTATCAATCTCTGAGTGTTGTCGAAGGAGACGTTTTTAGTCGACGAAGACAATATCTCAGGATTGAGAGCGTAACTAGCGGATTAGGAAAATTATGGTAGCAATAATTAACTACGGTCTCGGCAACCTAGGTTCAATCGCCAACATGCTCAAAGCTATAGGCGAAAAGAGCGTAATCACTGCCGACCCAGAAAAAATAAAATCCGCCGACCGCATCATCCTCCCAGGTGTGGGAGCATTTGATGCAGGCATGAGCAAACTAAACGAGACAGGACTCGTAGATTTAATAAAAGATCAGGCGGCAGCCGGCAAGCCAATCCTTGGCATCTGCCTTGGCATGCAGCTTTTAGGAAATGGATCTGAGGAAGGTGAGCTTCCAGGACTTGGTCTTATCGATTTTGAATGTAAGCGTTTCAACATCCCAGCCGAGCTCAAGCTCAAGGTTCCTCACATGGGATGGGATATTGTAGATTTCAAGAAGGACGTTCCGCTTCTTTCAGGCATTGAAGGACGCCAGAGATATTATTTCGTACATACGTATCATGCTGTTTGCAAGAATGCAGAGGATGTGATGATGACCTGCGATTACGGTTACGAATTCGCATGTGCAGTCAATAAGGGTAACGTATATGGGGTTCAGTTCCACCCAGAAAAGAGCCACGACTTCGGCATGAGATTGTTAAGGAATTTTGTAGGAATTAAATAAGCATCAAGCTTATTTGATTCCGTAACAGGATGCTTTCTTGAACTCAGTTCAAGAAAGTAGTCTGACTTGAA
>DBWZ01000041.1:7573-16414 GCA_002309345.1 Pseudobutyrivibrio sp. UBA1225 | reverse complement strand
TTTAGAAAATCATAATCTTATGCTACGTCCGCAGGACCCCTGGGGCTGCAAGTAGGGCGGGCCGGGGCAGGGATATAGAAAACTAGGGGCAGGGGCTGCTGCCCTTTCAATACTATCAACGCTGCGAATAGCGGCATAGAAATTATCGGTGTACAAAAGATTGACAAAAGGAGTATTATAGAGACAGGAGATGTAATTTGGGAGGATTGTAGATGGCATATGTCAGATTAAAAAATAGTTTAAAGAGTCAGATGATGCGTATGACTCTGATTCCGCTAATATTTATGACCATTATCATAGTGGCTGTAAGTGCTAGTGTTATTAATAAAACGATTATCGATAGCACCCACAAGGAGTTTATCAGAGATGCTAAGCTTGCGGTAAGGTTCTTTGATGAAGACTATGCTGGAGATTTTTGGGCAGAGGATGCTGATGGTGATGGTGAAGTAGAGATGTACAAGGGCAAGCAACGGCTTAACGGCGAATACACAGTGATTGATGACGTTGCCAAAATGCTGGATATAGATATTTCTATTTTCTACGATGATAAACGTTTGCTTACCACCTTAAAGGGTTCTGATGGTCAGAGAGCTATTGGAACAAGTGCGGCGGTTGTAGTTCGTAAAAACGTATTAGAAGAAGGAAAAAGCGAGTTCTATACCAATGTATTGGTGTACGACAACAAGAGCTTTGCTTATTATGAGCCTCTAAAGAGGGATGATGGCACAATCTACGGTATGATAGCTGTAGGACGAGCTCAGGCCGAGATCTTCGACGAAATTACTCGTTACATGTGGCCGATTATCCTGGCATGTTTAATTATTGCATTGCTCATAGGTTTTATTATGGTTGGCTATAATCGCCGCCTAGGTAACCGTATTATCCGCATGGACAAATACATGAACACATTGTCATCAGGCGAGTTTGACGCCGAAATTCCTAGGGAACTGATGGCTGAGGATGACGAGATAAAGCGCTTGGCGGTGGACGGCAAGAGTATGGCTAAGGCTATCAAAACCTTGGTAGAGTATGATGCGCTTACGCAGCTAAATAACCGTCGCTACGGCGATAAAAAGCTGCAAGAAATCCGTATGAAATCAGTGGAGATGGGTGTTAAATACTGCATTTGTATCGCCGATATCGACTTCTTTAAAAAGGTTAACGATACCTACGGTCACGAGATGGGTGATGAGGTGCTAAGAGCTGTTGCAGAAAAGCTAAAGGTAGGCATGGTAGGTAAAGGAATAGCGGCCAGATGGGGTGGCGAGGAGTTCTTGCTTATCTTTGAGAATCGAGAATTAGACATCGCTCGCAGGGAGCTTTCTATAATAATGGACGATATAAGAACCATTTACGTGCCAGACACCGACCGTCAGATTACAATGAGCTTCGGCTTGACAGCTATGATTCCGGGTGAATCTACCGACGAAAGTCTAAAACGTGCTGATGAAAACCTTTATGAAGCAAAAGAGACAGGTCGAAATCAAATTATTTGCAAATAAATGTTACATAAAGTTGTAATAAAATAGCAATTATTGGGCAGACGGGTAACAAATATTGGGATATCACGGAAAATAAAATGCGTAGAATTATTCTACAATTGAGCTATAATACCCTTTTTGTGAGATATTGGGTTTGAATTTACGAAAATATTACGAAACTAATTAAGTGAATATAGCAAAAAATCAGGAAGCAAATATGTGAAAGTTGCTTCCTTTTCTATTTTTTTCCATTTTTAGCAAAAAAATATTACTAAAATTCGGGCGAAAAAAATCAAAAATTTCTTAGATATTAAACAGTTATTACAAAAATGTTAAAATTTAGTTGCGGTCAACATGCAATTTAAGTTATAATCCCAATAACGTTAGCGCAAACGTTTCATAAAAATTGGAATGGCTATATTTTTTCCAAAATAATTGTGGGAGGAAATAAAATATAGGAATATGGAAACAATAAACCGAGAAGAGTTGGAAACTTTTGTTGGGAAGAGCATGTTTCTAATCATTAAAGATGATGGTCTTTTGCGAGATAGTGAAAATGCTTTCTATGCTGCAGTTAATGAGCAGGAAGCGGCAGCGTTTTGCGAGAGATATAAGAATGAACATCCAGAGTATAGCGAAGATGCCTTTTCTATATATAAATATGATGTTCCAGATGTCTCAGCATTTAATTTGTTGTTTGACGGCAACGAAGAAGGTTTTCAATTAGTAAATTTAGGCTTTAGAGTAAATGCCGAAGAGCTTTACGAAAAGAGACAGAATGTAATTAGCAAAATTGTCAGTGTCTATAAAGGTGGCTCTTGTTTGTTTGTGGCACTGAATTCAGAGATGAAGGCAATCTCAGTTCCAGTAGGTAATACACCGGTTGTCTTATCTTTCTATACTAATAAAGAAGATGCAGAAGCCGCTGCGGAAAACGGCACAGGAAACCATACCATAGAGCGATGGATAACAAATCTTCCGCTTGATACTACTATTTTCTCTGTTGATGGAGAAGTGGTTTATGGATGGGAAATCAATGAGGCAATAAATTCAGTTTGGGCTGACTACATTGTCACATTTGATTATTTGAAAAAGTTGTTAGAGGGAAACAAAATTTATATTATTGAGAATAGTGACACAGGCCGAGTGTTGGACTGTGATGGAATACCAATCTTATTTTCAAATGAGGCTGCCCTTGATAAATTTAAAAAGGACAGAGAAGAATTGAATTCGGATGGATATGAGAATCTGACTGTAGAAAGCTGGGAAGAGTTAGAGCTTCTTATCGGGGAATGTGAATATACCTTCGTTGATAATGAGGAAGGCAGATTCGTAAGTCGGATTGAAGATTTAAAGAGAGTTATGGGTGATGCAGAAACAGCTGATCCTGCTGTCTAATCTGGGAGAAAAAATGACATTGAGGATATGAAAATTTATGGAAAAAATTGTAATCAAAGCAACGAAAGAGGGGAGTGGGTTCAACAATAGCGATGTGGCCTATAGCGCTATAGGTATTAGTAGTGTAGAAGAAGCAAATCAACAGATAAGAGAAATGTACGAAGAGGACGATGCTCTAGTATATTTTACCTGTGCAAATGTAGCAGCTGCTAGAATCCGCGACAAGCGTCACTTGTACGAGACATTCAGTCGAGATGAGCTTGATGCTTTGCTGTTTTATTGCATGGATGCATACCAGAAAATTAAATATCGTAAACCATATGATGGTACATTACCATTTGAAGCATATGTAACAAAGTTTATCTTAACTACAGGAAGACAAGCGTATGCACGCAGTAAGGAGACAGATTATGATCATCTTGTCTCAACTGCTAGAAATAAAAATGGTGACGTAACCTACTACGGAACCAACGGAAAGATGGTTCTGTTCACATCCGTAGATGATATGGATGACAATATGTATGTAAATACCCAACGCGACATCCCAGACGAGGCCGGAGGCTTTGAAGAAGCAATAATTGACAAGGTAGATGCAGAGTGCAGACACTTGAGCAAGAAGTTAATAGATAAGCTTGAGAATGCGCATCCTCTACTTAAGATTGTATTTAGATATTGGGCGATGGATTGCCATGATGGATTCGTTCCGTTCTACAAGTATTTGTCTGACGAGCGAGTATTGAGTCATGCTACAAGCGACGAAAGGTGCGCCAAGTATGTAATAGAAAATCCAGATGGTAGTAAACATATCAATCCTAGTACTGCTTCGAAAATGTTATACAAATTTCAGAATGTCATCACAAAGGATGATGTGCGTGAAATCGTAAGATTCGGAACAGATGTAGAGGACAACCCTTATCTAGAGATAATGTTCAATTAGGACGATTTTTGCAGAGCATTAATTTATAATATTAAATAAAAATAACACCCTTCCGCTAAATGGTATGTACCCAGAATCTTGGACACATATCAACAAGGAAACTAGTAGCGGAAGAGTGCTATTTTTATGTTTGTAATCTATGATAGAGTCAGTTTCTCTATGGATCCAAATGAATCTAGCTTGTAGAAAAATGAAATATCACAAGAACTAGATTGTTGTATAAAGGCAAGATCCTTTCTTCTAAGTTCGTTATCTTCCTCAATAGTATCTACAACTATAAACCATAAGTTTGGCTTGGCAGGATATATAAGTAAACCAAAGCCATCATCCATAGTTCTAAGATAGGTGACAAGCTTATCTCTATTGAGTAAGATTCGCTCAACACTATCTCCATTTTTATCGAATAATTTGTATACGCTCATCCGCACTGTCGGAAATACCAATAAATCATCGGAAGTATTTCTATTTACAGCTTCAATCACATCGTCAACTGTAATATCAAAATGTGCAGGCACATCGCCTGTTAAATCAGCTCGTATACCATCCTTAAAATAATACAGCATACCACTGTAATCGAAAAAATCGACAATGTATGGAACTGTAGAAGATTGACTGGGTTTGTGTGGGAATTTCTTGGTGGTATGAATATACAGATTATCTAATAACTGCTCTTTGCTAATAGACTTGAAAATATCTTGCATGGTATACTCCCCTGTTGCACTCAATACGCTTACATTCTGATTATACCTGAACCAAATAAGAGTATAAATAGTCCATTTGCATTTAGTAAGGAAAAATTCTGTATTTTTTTTGAAAAATTGGAAAAAAACACCTACATTTTATTGAATAATAAATAGAGAGATACAGAAAGAAAAATATCAGTAAATAAACGCGATGAGTCAAAGGAGAGAAAATGCCAGAGGTAGAAAGAATTAACATTCACGATGCAATGAAAAACGCCATGCTTAAATTAAAGGAATCTGTCATCAATAATGAATCCATCATCGAGCATGCTGAAGAAAGAATCAACACATATCACGGTTTTATCCGTGACACTATTAATCATATCAACAGACTGAACGGTGATATCGGTAATAGAATCATACGCTGCTATCAGCGCGAGATCCACAGCTGGGAGGATACGATAGAATTGGCAAAGACCAATATCGAGCGTAACAGTTACCTGATTAAGGCAGCAATGAAGAATCCTAGTATGAGCGACGAGCGTGCAGAGAAAATCGAATCTATGGTTAAACATCAGGATTATGAGATGCGTGGGGTGATGCCAGTTATTGTGCACGACATAAACGAAGATCACAATAACATCATGACCCATCTTGATTTTGTGGCTATCACTAGAAGTGAAACACCCAGCAAACGAACAGCAAAAGTAATGGACTAAATAGAACTATAGGAAAACTAGAAATGGCAAAAAAGAAATACGAAACAGAGGCTTATGCCAATGAAATTCATACACGACGCGAAAGAATTTGTAAAAGCGTAGATACAGCAAATAATTTGCAGCGAGATATCGATTCTCGTGCACGTAAAAGGATTCGAGCCTACTTGGTGGCACAGCGTAATCTGTTACATCATAAGAACCCACAAAACGAGAAACAGATTAAGGCAATGGTGGGAAGCTTCCAAACATCAATCGATACGTTGCGTGGCGTCATCAAAACAGCAGAGGAAAATATAAGAGTTAACAATAGAATTCTTTTAAATACATATCCGACTACAGAATACGAGCAGGACATTAACCGCAGATTGAACGCTCAGGCTATTGATACACCAAGCGCAAGCAGTATCCCCGATTATGTGGATGATATCAATGCGCGTTGCAGAAGCTTCATAAGCCGCTTGAAGGGCGTACGCAGGCTGTCAACTAGAATGCAGGAGCAACCTGAATAATTTGCTTTCCTGCGTCAGGAGTCAAAAAGTTGGCGGAAAGAGTAACTAGAAATGTGTTGGTATTATCAATACAAGCGAGGAATTTTTTATGAAACGAATAATAAAATGGATTATCAAAAATCCCATAGGAGCAGCTAAAAATGCATGCGATACAAAGAAATTAGATAAAGAATCCATCAAGATTTTTGAGGCATTTCTCGAGGAAATCGAGATGGAGATAACCTATAATTTTGAGTCTGGAATTGATGATCTCGAAGTATCAGATAGCAAAGCACAAAAGAGCAAGCTAGAAGAATTGGAAGAGGCTAGATTCCGCGCAGAAGAGTTTATAAAAACATGCAAAGAAAGAAGAGCGAAAACTTTCTTAATTAGCAGGAAGAAGATTTCTGAAGAGTTGAGAAAGCGCGCTAAAGCTGTATACGATATCGCAAAGAATATCGAGGAACAGGAATTTGATGACAAGATATTTCATCTGGCACTGAGCGATGTTGTTGAAGCGTGAAGATAGATTCTTAGGGGATATTCCAGCTTATTCTCGCAAGAAGTTGTAGCAGTGTATTGAAAGAAGGAGGGATTATTATGCCAGGACTTAATAATAACAATATCAGAGGGTTTCAGGAAAGAAATAATCGTCAGAATCAGTTTAGACAAACATTATCTCCGATAATAGAGGAAGAGTTATCGGAGGTAGAGTCATCTGAGGAAGCGGTAATGGATGAATTGGCGGCAAATGGAGAAATTATTAATACTGTGGATATCCAAATGGACAACCAAGGGGATAGGGCGGTTGGTGTAAACAATCAAACGAACAACTTGGAAATGATGGATTATTCTTCTACAGGCAGTAGTTACTCGTCAATATATGAGAATAGCTCTAATGTGGAACAGAAGCATATTGATATAATTAATCGAGAAAATTATAATGGAAAAAATGGACTAACTTCTAATGGCAATTTGAAACGAAAGCATGGTCCTGAAGGTGATTATAACAATGGTAAACGTGGACGTTTTCGTTAACAGAATTAGATGTAGATATATGTAATAATTATACGTATATGTTGAGAAATTGTAATAGTAGACAAATTTCCGATTGGAGATTTGTCTACTATTTTTTGCTAGAAATGGAAAAAAATTGAAAATTTTCGTGAATAGTAAATAGAAAGGCAATTGATAGGGACATAATTTGAGGAACAAATAAAGGTATAAGAAAGAGGAGTATAAGAATATGGCAAAAGATCCGAAAAAAAACAGGAAAGGTATGCAAGTTGGAGATGGTAACAGGAAACTGTGGCTAAAAAAATTACTTAGATTATCAAAGGATAACAGTGACATAGTTGATTTATACAATAGGAAAATTAAGGAGTTGGATGGTAATTTAGCGCAGGTACAGATTGAGATTAATTATTATGATAGATTAAATGAAAAAAAGTATAAAACAACTGACGACTATAAAGAGATAATTAAATTGTCTAAAAATAATTATTATAGTATGAGACACCGAAAATTAAATTTCGAAAAATTACGCGATCAATTGAATCTATTGGATCCAAAAGAAGATACAAAGGAAATAAAGAGTATTTTAAGTGGAAAGGCAGAGAAAAAGTATGAAAAAGCTAGAGCAAAAAATGTAATCAAATTAATTGATATAATTATGGAAACTATAGAAAATAATGAGGCTGAATATATGAAAAATGATCAACTTATTGCTAGTATGAGAAAAAAATGTTACAACATTAGGAAGTCAGATTTCGGGGATAGTTATTTTTGGGGTGAATTGCTTTGGAAATCTATCAAGCAATTTAAAATGATAGAAGATATGCATAATCAATATAAAATAATTGCTGAAAACATAAAATCATATAAAAGAATATATTTAAAGAAAAAACTATCTCATGCAGAAAAACATGATTTTTCAAATACTTTACAGGACGTATTTAACTTTGTGGCTAATGATTATATGAGAGAGGTCAGTGAAACAAAACTTAGGAAAATGATAAGAACGCTAGATGATAGATTATTACGCCGTTTAGAAGTTGAAGAGTTGTGTAGTTTCCCGCCACAAAAATCGAGTAAGAAGACTTATTCTGTTTCGAGCGACAATTTAAATAAAGCGACTATTAGCGACTCGGAGAATCCTGGCAGCTTATTGAGAATAGCAAAACCGCGCTAGACGGAATACACCCTCTGGTTCTATGCTAAAATATTGCTAAATCAGCATAATATCAACAGCATTGAGAGCGAATTTATTATGTGCTTTTTAATTAAAATTCTTTCAAATTGACAATTTTATTATTACAAGCAAAATCCTTCTACTATCCGCAATTTCGCGGATGGCGGAAGGATTTTTTGCAGTTAATAAGATTTGTGTATTTGGAAAAAAATAAAAAATTTTTTTGAAATATATAAAAGGGGTCTCTAATAATTTTAATTAGAAGGCTCTGAATAGATTAATTTGTAAATTATTCGGGGAGATAAAGAAAGGACAGGAGGAGTACATTATGGCAATTAAAGGCGAAAAGAGGAGCGCAAAAAGGAGTGAGTTAATGTTGGCACAAGATTCTTTGAAGCGAGTTAGAAAAGGTCTCAACAGAGGACGAGAAGAATTAGAGCAAAATCCAGTAACTACGAATCGAAAAGCTAGAGAAGATAATAAAATATCGTCAAGAGATAGTTTTAATGAAGAATTAAATGATGATGAAGTAAGAGACTTTTATTCTTATCGTTTGGATTTAATAAAGAAGCATATTGGATCAAACCAAATTATTTTGAAGGGTATAAAAGAAAAAATAGAGAAAAGGAAAAAAGAAAAATCTGAAGATTACAAAATGAACGAAAAAGAGGAAGAAAAGAAAATTGATTCCTTTATTAAGATGAATGAAGTCAATATTGAAAAAATTCAGCAAGTAATTGATGCTCTTGAGAAAAGGAAAGGGGACGGAAAAAAATATTATGATAGGTATGATAGGAGTGAATTGAAATTTCAAATTAGCGCAATAGGTAAATGGGAACAAAGTGTTTTAAAAGCTCAGGATGCATTTATAGTTGATTATGAAGAGAATAATAAACCATTGGCTGACTTGTTTGCAAAGAAAAACATAATTAGAAATAGTTCTG
>DBWZ01000041.1:7396-7531 GCA_002309345.1 Pseudobutyrivibrio sp. UBA1225 | reverse complement strand
CCAAGAGTAGAAAAAATGATCCGGATAAAACTATAGTAATTGACGAGGATGATATACCATTGTCTCTCTTGCTTGAAAAGAAAAACATAGCTCCAATAAAAAAGGGTTTGAAAAACATAATTAGAAATAGTTCTG
>DBWZ01000041.1:1238-7336 GCA_002309345.1 Pseudobutyrivibrio sp. UBA1225 | reverse complement strand
CCAAGAGTAGAAAAAATGATCCGGATGAAACTATAGTAACTGACGAGGATGATATACCATTGGCTCTCTTGCTTGAAAAGAAAAACATAGCTCCAATAAAAAAGGGTTTGAAAAACATAATTGGAAATAGTTCTGAGGCAATGCAAAGCCTTTCCAATCTAGATGCAAAAAATGCTAATGCGGCTTTTAAGAAAAAAGCCAAGATTAGAAAAAAGGATCCGGATAAAACTATGATAAATGAGGAGAATAGAGATATATCGGCATTTACTAATGAATCGAGTCAGACTATAACTGTTAGCGGCGGAAAAATAAAAACTGTTTTCCATGAAAACGAAGATACTAGTTGGCTAAAAAAGGATTTAAAATCTAAATACGATGAAATGATACAAAAACCAGAAGGAGCGGTGGCAAATATATTATTGCATAGAATACAAAATAGTAAAAAGCCAGGTCAAGCAAAAGAGGAAATTGATGATAATAAAACGCTTAGCCAAGTGGTAAAAGAATTAGAAGTAGAAAAACAAAAGAAGATAATAAAAGAAAACCCTGGGTATTATAAATCACCAGAAGCGAGATTAGCTGCGATTAGAAATATTACCAGAAAAAACAAAAAAGCAGGTCAAATGACAGTGCAAAATAATGCCCCGGCAGTAGAAGATGTGGCAGAAACAGAAAACAATCGAGTAGCAGAAGAATCAGTGGAAGAGGTGGTAGAAAGCAATACAGTAAAAAAAGAAAAGCATGAAGATACTGTAGATTTTTATTCAGACGAACAATGGGAAACATACTATGACAATCTTTATTTCAGATTTCTCAGAGAAAATGGTTATGATGAGGCGAAACACGAGTATGATCGTTTGAAGATATCCTATAACGAGGATCTAAAAAGAATTTTTCAAGATGAATCGTTAACCGATGATGAAAAAAAGAAATCGATAGAGCAGGTGGAGGCTAAATATTCTAAGCCAATGGATGAACGTAACACGATAATGGGTAATGTTATTCGTAGTTACCATGAGAAATTTATTGATAAAAATGGTAAATATGTTGGACCGAGCTCCTCTAAATGTCCTGATGAAAAACCAATCAGTAGTGAGAAGATGAATTCAAAGCATAAGCCAGTGGGTAAAGTGTATAAAATGTAATTCAAGATACGCTAGACCGGTTTAACATCGCAAGAGGAAATAAAAGAGAAAGTAAAAATGCAAAAAGAAATCGGGCATAAAATGATGATTATATAAAAGAATAGCATTATAATAAACCCTCCGATAGTATATCAATTATTACAATAATTCTGACTATAACTATCGGAGGTTTTTATCTCAAAATTTTTTACAATATTTTTCTCCTAAAATGGAAAAATCTACCATGTTTTTATTGAACTATTTATATAGGAATAAAATAAGGTAATAAGGAGAGAAGTAGCATGTCAAACAAAGAGTTGAATGCGCCAGACATTCGTCAGGCTATTGAAAAGGCAGATGAAATCATCCATGCTATTGAGCAATCAGAGGCGGCTCTCAATAAGGGGATTTACACCTTGGAGTATTACAAGTATAGAAATATTTGTAATGAAGTTGAGGCCAACAAATTGATTAATGAATATGAGGGGATGATGCACGGGCAGGAATTCATTAAAAAGGATGCCAAGGCCAACAAGAATGCCTTTGAAGTATACCTAGATGTGGTAGAAAAAGGAGAGGATATTCAAAACACTGAATTGGAGCAAATTCAAACACTGATTTATGATGTTGATAAAGTACATGATAAGATTGGAGAGTTAATGCAAGAATCTGATGTGACAGATAATTGCGAACAGATTTTAATAGAGGATGACTACTAATCAAGTCATATATAAAAATGGAGCAATCAGGAATTGATTGCTCCAAAATTTTGCGCATTTCAAATTGCATTTTTAAATTCAGGTTTTGACATTTCAAGTCTTATTAATATAAAACAGATTGTAAACGATAATGCATCTGCGATAGGACCGGCGTAAAGCACACCGCTAAATCCAAATATCAATGGTAGGATAATAATAAGTGGTGTAAGGAAAAGCACCTGTCTTGTAAGGGACATGAAAATACCCTTATAAGGTTTGCCAATTGATGTAAAAAAGTTTGATGTAAGTGGCTGCAAGAAGCAGGTAAAGATTCCAAACAAGAATACCTTGAAATATGTTTCGCAGAATTCAAAATACAGCTCATCGCCAGAACCAAAAATGGAAACAATTTGCCTTGGGAATAACTGGAAACAAGCCCAGCTGCCAATGGCGATAATTGCTGCAACCTTAATAGCAAGGTGATATGCGTCTTTAACTCGTTTGTAGTTTTGCGCGCCATAGTTAAAGCTTACAATCGGCTGCAATCCTTGAGATATACCGATTATGAATGAGAAGCAAATGCCAGTTACCTTAGAGATGATTCCCGCACAGGTAATAGGTATATCTGCTCCATATTTTGATGCAGCGCCGTAATGTCCCATAACATGATTCATTACAATCTGAACAAGCATCATTGCAATCTGGTTGATGAAAGGAGCAGTTCCAAGAGCAAGGATGGCACCAATAATATGTAAATCTGGTTTGAAATGCTTCCTCTCAAGTGGAACGGTCTTAAACTTTCTAAGATAAACCAGTACCATAAGTCCGGCCACGTACTGACCGATGATTGTAGCGATGGCAGCACCTGTCATTCCCCAGTGGAACACAGCAACAAAGAGTGCGTCTAAAATGGTGTTTATTATTGCGCCAACAACGTTGATAGCCATAGTCATGTTTGGACTGCCATCAGCTCTTACTATGTGGCTGCCTCCTGCTGAAAGAATAAACAGAGGATAGCCGAGGGCGCACACTCTAGAATACTCTTTGGCATAAGGTAAGATGTTTTTGGTTGCACCGCATAGCAAAAGAATTGGCTCCAAGAAAAGCTCGGTGATGATAGCAAGAAGCAATCCGCCAAAGAGCATAACGGTAACAGCATTACCTACATAGTATCCTGCCTTTTCAGTCTCACCACGACCCATGGCAAGGTTAAAGGTAGAGGCTGCGCCAATACCACAAAGAAGTGCTATAGACACATTTAAAATAGAAAGCGGGAACTGAATATTAGTAGCGCCGTTGCCAAGAGGACCAACGAAATTTCCGATAAACAGTTGGTCCACCATGTTGTAGAGAGACCCTACAAGCATAGCGATGATACTTGGAACAGCAAATTTAGTTAGTAGCTTAGCAATTGGCACGGTGCCAAGAGGATTTTGTTTTGTTTCTGTCATAGTGATATATCCTTATATTTATGTGAATTATTTTCGAATCCATCTGCCGCTTGCACCACATGGAAGCACAAGACCAGATTCAGTAACTGGAAGTCCAATCTCGTCCGCGGTAACTGTGCCAGGGTGTTTCTTTAAAAGAGCGGTGCTAATCATGTAGTTGAGCACAGCTGGCTGCAAGCCTGTGGTGTATGAATTAACCAAAAAGAACAGAGCATCCTCTGAGAGAATCTGCTCGCATAACTCAATAAATGGGAAGATGTCATCTTCAATCTTCCAGATTTCATTTTTAGAGCCTCTTCCGTAAGAAGGAGGATCCATGATGATGCCATCGTATTTGTTACCTCGTCTGATTTCGCGTTCAACAAACTTGCGGCAATCATCTACAAGCCATCTGATTGGGGCTTCAGAAAGTCCGGAAGATGCAGCATTTTCTTTGGCCCACTGAACCATACCCTTTGAGGCATCCACGTGTGTGACCTGCGCCCCTGCGGCTGCAGCAGCAAGAGTGGCACCGCCGGTATAAGCAAAAAGGTTAAGCACCTTAACAGGACGTTTCTTTTCTTTTATTTCCTTATTTATAATAGAAGAAAACCAATCCCAGTTGACTGCCTGCTCTGGGAACAAGCCCGTGTGTTTAAAGGCAAAAGGCTTTAAATTGAATTTTAAATCCTTTCCGCAGATTGGATAGCTAATGGTCCACTGCTCTGGCAAATCAAAGAACTCCCACTCGCCACCACCTTTATTTGAACGATGATAGTGAGCGTTTAACTTCTTATAATAAGGAGAGCTTTTTTTAGTGTTCCATATAACCTGTGGATCAGGGCGAAGAAGAATATACTTGCCCCAACGCTCAAGCTTCTCGCCTGATGAGCAATCTATTATTTCATAATCTTTCCAATTAGATGCTATGTTCATCTTGAATATATTCCTTCCTAGATTATTATTAGTAAGGCCTCTCATCAGCCCCCTTTATTGAAAACTTCCTATGCCTTCCCCTAGGGGGGAAGGTGCCTCGAAGAGGCGGATGAGGGGTAATGTTCACTTCGAATATTATACTGAAACTTTATCAATCTTCAATGTAAAATAGTAAAAAAATTCCCAATCCACCACTATATTTGGTGGTTTTTAAAATTGTACTAAATAAAATACAATCTTTTTATTATTTTCCTTGCAGCTATTTGCGTTCTCGTGTATATTATTACTTGCTGTGACATGATAGCGACGAAGCGTGAGGTTGCAACCCAGCTTGCTGTGGTTGGTTTTCCGTGGAGCGAATGTCAAGTTAGGAAACTGACGACAAGTCACTGTACAACAGAAAACCGTCCGCATCCGCGGAGACGACGTGTGAGAACTTGGTTCGAACTTTGAGTTTTGAAGCATGACACACACGGGTAAGTGTACAGTCGCCACTTGTTCGATTTTTCAGAAATTAGAAAAACGAAAAAGGAGGAGACTTTTTTTATGGCAAAACAAGTTATGAGAATCACACTCAAGGCTTATGATCATGAGTTAGTGGATTCATCTGCCAAGAAAATCATCGAGACTGTTAAGAAGAACGGAGCACAGGTTAGTGGTCCTGTACCTCTTCCAACTAAAAAGGAAGTTGTTACAATTCTTAGAGCTGTACATAAGTACAAAGACTCTCGTGAGCAGTTCGAGCAGAGAACTCATAAGAGATTAATTGATGTCATCGACCCAACACAGAAGACTGTTGAGGCTCTTTCAAAATTAGAGATGCCAGCAGGTGTTGAAATCAGCATCAAGAACAAGTAGTTTCACGATTTTTAGCAAAGCGTTAAAATCGTGAACAGCGACGAGCCCTATTCGCAAAGCGAATCTTTGATGGCGAGTCACATATGAGTTCATTTTAATTCAAGTAAACATCCAAGATGGTTTTATATAGAAGCAATAAGATTCATTTATATTCTTATTCCACTTATATGACACTGTTCTAGGATGAACGGTTCCGCTACCCCAGTATTAGAGTTGGGCAAGAAGCGTTCCGCTGTAGAAAATGGAGGTAAGAAAAATGAAGAAAGCTATTTTAGCTACAAAGGTCGGAATGACTCAGGTCTTCAGTGAAGGCGGCGAGCTTATTCCTGTAACTGTTCTTTCTGCAGGTCCATGTGTTGTTACACAGATTAAGACAGTAGAAAACGACGGTTACGATGCAGTTCAGGTTGGCTTTGTTGACAAAAAGGTAAAGATGGTTAACAAGGATGCTAACGGACGCAAAGAAATCATTCATCGCAATGGCGTAAACAAGCCTCAGAAGGGTCACTTCGACAAGGCTGGTGTTGAGCCAAAGAGATTTGTTAGAGAGTTCAGATTTGACAATTGTTCAGATTACGCGCTCGCTCAGGAAATCAAGGCTGATATCTTTGAGGCTGGCGACAAGGTTGACGCTACAGCAACATCAAAGGGTAAAGGATTCCAGGGCGCTATCAAGAGATTAGGTCAGCACAGAGGACCTATGGCTCATGGTTCTAAGTTCCACAGACATCAGGGTTCAAACGGCGCTTGTTCTTCACCTAGCCGTGTATTCAAGGGCAAAGGTATGCCTGGTCAGATGGGCGGAACAAGAGTTACAATCCAAAATCTTGAGATTGTACGTGTTGACGTTGAAAACAATCTGCTTTTAGTTAAAGGTGCTGTTCCAGGACCAAAGAAGTCTCTTGTAACAATCAAAGAGTCAGTTAAAGCAGGAAAGTAATCTTACGATAGGAAAGGAGGAACTTAGCGATGGCTAAAGTATCCGTATATAATATGGAAGGCAAAGAAGTTGGCACCATGGATCTTAACGACAGCATCTTCGCAGTTGAGAT
>DBWZ01000041.1:0-1138 GCA_002309345.1 Pseudobutyrivibrio sp. UBA1225 | reverse complement strand
AGAAAACCTTGGAGACAGAAGGGAACTGGTCATGCAAGACAGGGTTCTATCAGAGCTCCACAGTGGACAGGTGGTGGCGTAGTATTCGCTCCAACACCAAGAGATTATTCATTTAAGCTTAACAAGAAGGAAAAGAGAGCAGCTCTTAAGTCAGCACTCACTTCTGTAGTTAATGATAAAAAGTTTATCGTAGTTGACGAGCTTAAGCTTGATGCTATTAAGACAAAGGATTTCGCAAAGGTATTAACAAACCTTAACGTTGAGAAGGCTCTTGTAGTTCTTGATTCTAACGATCAGAACGTAGTTATGTCTGCAAAGAACATTCCTACAGTAAAGACAGCTCTTACAAACACAATCAACGTTTATGACATCCTCAAGTACAACACAGTAGTTGTTACAAAGGCTGCTGTTGATCAGATTCAGGAGGTGTATGCATAATGGCAAATGTACAATATTATGACGTAATCCAGAAACCTGTAATCACAGAAAAGTCAATGAACGCTATGGCTGAAAAGAAATACACATTCTTAGTTCACCCAGAAGCAAACAAGACAATGATTAAGGAAGCTGTTGAGAAGATGTTCGACGGAGTAAAGGTTGCATCAGTTAACACAATGAACGCTGATGGCAAGACAAAAAGACGTGGAATGACATACGGTAAAACAGCAAAGACAAAGAAAGCTATCGTTCAGCTTACAGCTGATAGCAAAGATATTGAGATTTTCTCAGGTCTATAAAAAGTAAGTTTTTGTGCAAACAAAAACTTGCCCAGAAGTGCTCATCGCCTTGGGCGATTATAAATGCACTTCTTCCGATTAAAGCTTTAGAAATAGTATATTATCTATTTTATTTATGCGCAGTCGAGCGCGACAATAAACGAGTAGGATGAAAGGAGAACCAAAATGGGAATTAAGACATATAACCCATATACACCTTCACGAAGAAATATGACTGGTTCTGATTTCGCTGAGATCACAAAGAAGACTCCAGAGAAGTCACTTCTTAAATCACTTAAGAAACACGCTGGTCGTAACAATCAAGGTAAAATTACCGTTAGACATCATGGTGGCGGTAACAGACAAAAATATAGACTTATCGATTTTAAGAGAAACAAGGATGGAATTCCTGCAAAGGTTAT
>DBWZ01000092.1:37918-54648 GCA_002309345.1 Pseudobutyrivibrio sp. UBA1225 | reverse complement strand
CAACAAGTAGCTGCTAAAAACTAGTAGCCCCTCATGAAAGACCCTCAACAACTTTGGCAAACCCTCAAGAACTTAGATTATCCTAAAGCCAACCCGCTTTCGCAAGTTGGCTTTATCCTATCCTGTGAACCTACATCTATTATCTAGTTAAAAAACTTACTCAAATACATAATTAATTGTGCCGCCATAAGTTCCACTGCCAATTAAACCAAATTCTAAAGACTGCCCATTTGAAAGTGATGAATTATATGACATAGGTGTAATTACGTAGTAATCTCCTTGCTGAGCAACATTTACGCACCAGCTCTGGGTCATATTAATATCACTCTTCTTAATCTTTAACTTCCATGATGAAACTTGCTTGCCAGAATTATTTGTAACTGTGCAGTTAACCTGGAAACCGCCATTCCATTCATTTGTTGTATACTTGAACTTCATTCCTGTATCAACTACAGGTGGCTCTACTACTGGTGGTGGAGTTACTGTAGTCTGCTCTTTTGAAGCAAGCCAGTAATCCATTATTAAATTAGTATTTGCAGTAGTATTTACAAAGTATAAGTTCTTTCTACCATTGAGCTTCTTTGAAATATTAATAGTCTTCTCTGCAGCTGTGCTGATTTCTGCTTTACCGAGCAACTCGCCGCTAGGTGAATCTAATCTAATTTCAAGAACACTCTTTGGTGATGATTCAGCTTTAACTTTTATTGCAGAAACACCATCAGTAAAGTCCGCATTCCATGCAACGTAACCATTAGCAGTGATACCAACAGCCTGTTTGTTTGGAGTTATTATAGCGCCTACTTTGTTGTTATCACCAGTCTCAGCTTCAACCTTAGAATATGGACTAGAAATAATTGCTGGACGTGCCAGTGTAGTAGTTGTTCCTGGGTCTACAGGTGTTGTTCCTTGACCTGCTGCCACTGCCTGCCATGCATCAAATACTACTTGTCCGCCTTGTGCTTCAAAGTAAATGTAATGCTTTCCTTTAATATCAGAATTAACAACCATTCTTACAGCGCTATTTGCCTGTGGTCCAATATCAACAGTACCTGCAGGAGTCAATGAATCATCAATGTAAACATTCAACTTAATCTTTGGAAGTGAAGCGCTAGCATATATATCAAATCCTGATAAGCCATTTGCGAAATCCACATTCTGAATGAGAACATATCCCTTATCGCTAATAACCATTGCATTTCCTGTAGGATTCTTAATTGCTCCTTCGCATGGTGTAGCTGTCTCTGCCTCAATCTTGTTGTAAGGATTTACTGTTGCTGTAGTTGTACCTGGATCTACAGGTGTTGTTCCAGGATCTACAGGTGTTGTTCCTGGATCTACTGTACCCTGTCCAGCAACTGCCTTCCAGTAATCAATAGTTACAGCCTTTTGCTTAGCGTCTACTACAAAGTAGATATCATGCTTGCCTTGGAGATTCTTCAATGCAGTAATGTTTTTTTCTGTTGCATTTGCTAATGTTCCAGCATTAACCATTACTCTACCTATTACATCTCCACTAGCAGAGCCTTCACGAATTTCTAATACACTTGCGCTAGATCCTGCTGTCTTTATAGCTATACTTGAAACACCCTGTGCAAAATCTACATTCTTTACAACTATGTATCCACCTGGATTAACACTTACTGCATCCTTCATTGGTGTTGTCATTGCTGCACTCATAGCATCACTTGTCAATGACTCTACCTCAAACTGTGCATATGGATTTACTGTTGCCGTAGTTGTACCTGGATCTACAGGTGTTGTACCTGGATCTACTGTTCCCTGTCCAGCTGCCACTGCCTGCCATGCATCAAATACTACTTGGCCGCCCTGTGCTTCAAAGAAAATGAAATGCTTTCCTTTGATATCAGAATCAACAGTTATTCTTCTAGCGGTAGTTGCCTGTGTTCCAATATCAATAGAACCTGCAGGAGTCAATGAGTCATCAATGTATACATTCAACTTGATTCTTGGAGCTGAAGCGCTAGCATATACATCGAATCCTGACAAACCATTAGCAAAATCTAAATCCTTAATAAGAACATATCCCTTATCGCTAATAACCATAGCATTGCCTGTAGGTGTCTTCATCGCACCTTCGCATGGTGTAGCTGTCTCTGCCTCAATCTTATTGTAAGGATTTACTGTTGCTGTAGTTGTACCTGGATCTACTGGAGTTGTGCCTGGATCCACTGGTGTTGTTCCTGGGTCTACTACAGTACCCTGTGCTGGAGATGCACTCCAAGAATCAACTGTTACAGCTGGCTGTCCACTTGGAACCATGAAATACACATCATGAGTTCCTGTAACCTCTTGGCCCACTGTCGCTGTTTTCTCGCCTGCCTGATTATTTAATCTGTAAGTACAAATCTTGTCACCATCTGCTTTATCTAATCTAACCTCTAAAATGCTGGTGTTTTTACTTGTAACATTAACTTTAATGTCAGCAACACCATTTTTGAAGTTAACATTCTTTGCCACAAAATAGCCACCTGACAAGATATTTACTAGGTCACCCATAGGTGTAACCATTGCATTGCTTAATTCAGCATTCTTTGCTGAATTACTTGTATAAGGATTTACAGTATCACCAACAGGAGTTGTACCTGGATCTACTGGTGTTGTACCTGGATCTACTGGTGTAGTGCCTGGATCTACTGTTCCCTGTCCTGGAATAGCTTTCCAGTATTCAATAGTAAACTGCTTATCTCTTGAAGCAATAATTACATTGTGCTTTCCTGTGATTGGAGTTCCAATATCAACAGTATGCACTGAGAATTGCTGCTTTCTAATCTGAATTGATGCAACAGGAGTATCGCCTTTTTCATCAATGTAGAAATCTACATATGTAGATGGCGCTGATGAATTAACATTTACTTCAAACTGTGCTGCACCTTGTGAGAAGTCAACATTCTCTGCAACAATGTATCCATTTCCATTAACAACAACACCGTTACCCATAGGTGTTGTCATAGCATTGCTATCCTCTTTAATTGATAAGGCATTTGCTTCAACCTTTTCATAAGGATTAATAGCTGCTGTAGTCTGACCAGGATCTACTGGTGTTGTACCAGGATCTACTGGTGTTGTGCCTGGATCTACTGGTGTTCCTTCTGCTGGAGTTGCGCTCCATGAAGCAACAGTTACAGCTGCCTGACTACTTGGAACCATGAAATATACATCGTGTGTTCCTGTAACCTCTTTGCTTACTGTCGCTGTCTTCTCGCCTGCCTGGTTATTTAATCTGTAAGTGCAAATCTTGTCACCATCTGCTTTATCTAATCTAACCTCTATGATGCTGCCAGTTGTGCTAGTTAGATTGACTTTTAGATTAGCAACTCCGTTTGTAAAGTTGACATTCTTTACCACAAAATAGCCACCTGACAAGATGTTTACAAGATCACCCTTAGGTGTAACCATTGCGTTACTAAGTTCAGCATTCTTTGCTAAATTGCTTGTGTATGGATTTACTGTATCACCTACAGGAGTTGTTCCTGGGTCCACTGGTGTTGTGCCAGGATCTGTAGAAGGTTTTCCTGCAACTGCATTCCATGAATCCAATGTTACAGCGCCACCATTTGCTACAAAAAATACAGTGTGTACACCTTTAATATTTGAATCAAACTTAGCACCTTTAGTTACATACTTTGTATCTTTTGCTACTTCAACAGATGCAATTGGTGTACCCGCAATTTTATCAACATATACATCCAGTTTTGCACCTTCAATTGATGTCTTAGCAGATACCTGTAAACCTCCAAGTCCATTTGCAAAGTCTACATTGTTAACATAGATGTGCTTGCCACCCATGATGCTTATAGCATCTGTTGCTGTTGGTGGAGTAATAGCCCCGTTCAGCTCATCCTTTGAAAGCTTTTCAACTTGAACTGCACTATAAGGATTTACTGTTGCCGTAGTCTGGCCAGGATCTACTGGAGTAGTACCTGGATCTACTGGTGTTGTACCTGGGTCTACTGCTCCTAGTTCACCTATAGCTTGCCATTTATCAATAGTTACAGCAGCATCAGTTGTAACAAAATATACTGTATGCTTACCTGTAACTGACGATGCAATCCTTGCTGCGTATTGCTTAATCTCGTCTTTTGACTTAATAGGAATAGATGCTAACTCTTTTCCGGTCATACCATCAAGATAAACTTTTAGTACAGAGTCACCATTTCCTGTCTTTGCCTGCAATACAAATCCTGTAAGACCTTTGTTAAAATCAACATTTTCTACAGCCCAATACTTACCTGGTGCAATATTAATTGCATCACCCTTAGGACTAAGCATATGTCCTAAAGAAGAATCCCTAGGTAATGTTTCAGCCTCAACGGCATTATATGGATTTACTGTTGCTGTAGAAACTGTTTGTTCAGGTTGTTGTGGTTGTTCAGGCTCTTCTGTCTGCGCTGGTTGCTCTGGCTGACTTGGCTGTGTTGTGTCAGGGTCTTCTTCCACAGAACCAGGTTCTGCTGACCAATTGTCAACTGAACATGTACCCGCAACGACCACAAATGCAATTGTATGTGTTCCGCTGATATTCTTAAGAGAGGCACTAAAATCGCCATACGCACCATTCGTATTTGCGAATTTTACGTTGCCTAGACTTTCTCCGCTTGTTCCACCATCGCGAATTTCAATAACTCCGGCAGAATCAGCTTTAAGTTTGAATTTAATATTTGATAATCCTTGGGTAAAAGCCACATCGTTTACTAGGATATAGTCACCAGTTTTTAGTCTTTCAACAGTTGTGACTCCATCATCCTCGGTATAAACATCTTTAAGCTCATCATCTTTAAAATCGGCTTCAGCTTCGACCACTCCATAAGGAGCAATATGTGGTGCAGCTATTACCTCCATACTCGGTGTAGCAGCCATTCCGGTTGCTAATAACAAACTCAATACTACAGAAACTTTTCTCTTCATGAAAATCTCTTCACCCCCCACTGAACAATTATTGGTTTCTTCCAAACGTAAACGTTTTAGTTGCTCGAGCAATTACATTGTAACAGTGTAACAGTTTTGTGCACAACGTGTAATTTTCTACAAATGTACAAGAGTTAGATGGTGAAAAATGCTTAATGGTTTTTTAACTATTAAGTTATCTTAACAAAAATCTAATAAAAAAAGTGGTGATTATTACTAAATCACCACTTTTTTCGTTAAGTAACTTAATTTAAGTTTAATTTTTACTGTTATTTTTTATGCTTTTTGATTATTAGACATTGATTTCAGCCTTTACACCAAGCACATCTTTGTTTGACTCAAGAATAGGATTGATAACCTCTTTGAGATATACTTCCACCTGACGTGGGCTTCTACCTACATAACGGCTAGGCTCCATTGTAGCCTCCAGTTCTTCAAGTCCCATTGGGAATTGCTCATCTGCTGCGATAAGCTCAAGAAGATTGTTATCCTTGCCTTCTACTTTGACATTCTTTCCTGCCTCCATAGAGAGAGTACGAATTTTTTCATGAAGCTCTTGTCTGTTGCCGCCAAGCTTAACAGCATCCATCATGATGTTTTCTGTAGCCATAAATGGAAGCTCAGACATAAGGCGTTTTGTGATTACCTTGTCATAAACAACAAGACCATCTACTACATTGAGACAAAGATCTAACACACCATCAGTAGCAAGGAATCCTTCAGCAATAGAAAGTCGTTTGTTTGCAGAATCGTCAAGTGTGCGCTCAAACCACTGAGTAGCTGATGTGATAGCTGGATTAAGAGCATCTATCATGACATAGCGAGAAAGAGATGCAATACGCTCTGATCTCATAGGGTTGCGCTTGTAAGCCATAGCTGATGAACCAATCTGGCTCTTCTCGAATGGCTCTTCAACCTCTTTAAGATGCTGAAGAAGACGAATGTCGTTTGACATCTTGTGCGCAGATGCTGCAATACCTGCAAGGATGTTGCAAACACGAGTATCAACCTTTCTAGAATATGTCTGTCCTGAAACTGGATAGCATGACTTAAATCCCATCTTGTTGGCAATCATAGGGTCAATCTTGTCGATTGTCTCGTTGTCACCATTAAAAAGCTCTAAGAAGCTTGCCTGTGTACCTGTTGTACCCTTTGAACCAAGAAGCTTAAGTGTAGAAAGAACATAATCAAGATCCTCTAAATCCATAACAAACTCATTTAACCAAAGTGTTGCACGCTTACCAACTGTAGTTGGCTGAGCAGGCTGAAAATGAGTAAATGCAAGTGTTGGCTGAGCCTTGTACTTGTCAGCAAAAGCTGCAAGCTCTGCAATTACATTAACAAGCTTTTTGCGAACTAGCTCTAATGCATCACGCATTATAATTATGTCGGTGTTGTCACCAACGTAACAACTTGTAGCACCAAGGTGGATGATACCAGCTGCCTTTGGGCACTGCTGTCCATATGCATAAACATGACTCATAACATCATGTCTAACTTCCTTTTCACGAGCCTTTGCAACATCATAATTAATATCATCAATGTGCTGCTTCATCTCATCTATCATTTCCTGTGTGATAACAGGCTTGCCGTCTTGTGAAAGGCCAAGCTCCATCTCGGTTTCAGCAAGTGCAATCCAAAGTCTTCTCCATGTAGAGAACTTTTTGTCCTGTGAGAAGATATACTGCATCTCTTTGCTTGCGTATCTCTCTGAAAGTGGACTACTGTATTTATCTGTACTCATAATTCTCCTACTCCGCCTGTCACGCCTACAGGCTCATCAAAACAATTTATACTAAATATATATCCGCTGATTACAACGGGAAGAGTAATATGAAATTGCATCTTCGCGCAATTTCATATTACTTTTCGTACTCACCTCTAATATCTTCAGTTGGTGGTTCCATCGGGTAGTTTCCATCAAAACATCCATGGCAAATATCTAGACCATCAACCATCTGCGATAGTCTGTCAAAGCCAAGATATCCAAGACTATCTGCGCCAATGATTTGACGAATCTCTTCGATTGTGCGATTGTAAGCAATCAACTGCTCGCGACATGGCACGTCTGTACCAAAGTAACATGGCCACAAGAAAGGTGGCGATGAAATGCGCACATGCACCTCTGTAGCGCCTGCATCACGTAGCATCTTGACGATACGATCTGATGTGGTACCACGAACGATAGAATCGTCAATCATAATGATACGCTTACCGGCCACAACATCCTTTAAAGCATTAAGCTTTACTTGGACTGATGATTCACGGCTAGCCTGTTTTGGCTTGATGAATGTACGACCAACATATCCGTTTTTAACAAATGCAGTTCCATAAGGGATGCCTGACTCTAGAGAATAACCCAATGCCGCAGCATTACCCGATTCAGGAACTCCAACGACCAAATCAGCATCAACTGGCGAATCCTGTGCAAGGAAGCGCCCTGCCTTGATTCTTGCTTCGTAAACTGAAATGCCATCGATAGTAGAATCTGGACGAGCAAAATAGATATATTCAAAAATACAGCGTCCCTGATCTTTGTTTGGAACACATCTACTCTTATCTGATTTGATTCCAAAATCTGGAGATATAGTGACAATTTCTCCTGGTTCAACATCTCTTATAAACTCTGCACCTATTGTATCTAGCGCACAGCTTTCAGATGCTATTACATAAGCATTGTCACGTTTACCAATACAAAGAGGTCTAAAGCCCTGTGGATCTCGAGCCGCAATAAGCTTACGAGGTGACATAACAACAAGTGAATATGCTCCCTTAATCTTGTCGCAAGCACGTGCCACTGCCTCTTCAACTGTAGCACTGTTAAGTCGCTCTCTAGCAATAAGATAAGCTATAGTCTCAGAATCGATTGTGGTCTGGAAAATAGCTCCTGTCATAGAAAGCTCTTCACGAAGCTCTTCGGCATTGATAAGATTGCCGTTGTGAGCCATTCCAAGAATACCTTTGATATAAGATAATACAAGTGGCTGCGCATTCTCACGGCAGGAAGAACCTGCAGTAGAGTATCTAGTGTGCCCTACACCAATATCACCATGCATGCAATCAAGGATTTCTTGATCAAAAACTTCGTTAACAAGGCCCATTCCTTTGTTTAAAGCATAATTTCTTTTGGGACCATTGGTATCAGATACGGCGATACCACAGCTCTCCTGCCCTCTGTGCTGCAAAGCAAAAAGGCCATAATAAATCGAGGAGGCAACGTCCCCACCGTCGAAATCATACATCGCAAAGACGCCGCACTCCTCGTGCAAATCGTCCCATGGAGTCTCTTCTAACTTAAAATCCATCATAAAATCTCCTAATACTTCCTAGTAATGTCTCGATTATCTAAATAATTAGACTTCAAGTGCCTTGCCAGTAAGAAGCTCATATGCCTCTAGATACTTGTCGATTGTCTTGTCGATAACATCCTGTGGAAGTAAATAATCTGATTCAGGATTAGCCTTTAACCAATCACGAACAAACTGCTTATCGAAGGATGGCTGACCGTGACCTGCCTCATATCCTTCTAGTGGCCAGAAACGTGAACTGTCTGGTGTAAGCATCTCGTCCGCAAGAACGATATTTCCATCCTCATCAAGACCGAACTCGAATTTTGTATCAGCTATAATAATACCCTTGGTAAGAGCATAATCAGCACACTTTTTATAAAGAGCAATTGTATTGTCTTTAAGTGCTGTGGCATACTCCTGACCATGGCCAGGGAATTCCTTTTCAAGAACCTCTATAGAACGCTCAAAAGAGATATTTTCATCATGATCACCAATTTCTGCTTTTGTTGAAGGAGTGTAAATTGGCTCAGGAAGCTTGTCTGATTCCTGAAGGCCTGCTGGAAGCTTGATGCCACAAACTGTACCGTTCTCTTTGTAGCTTGCCCAGCCACTACCTGTAATGTAACCTCTAACGATGCACTCAATTGGAAGCATTGTAAGCTTCTTGCACATCATTGACTTGCCCTTGTATTCTTCGTTTTGGAAGAACTCAGGCATATCCTTTACATCTGTTGAAAGCATGTGATTTGGAACGATGTCTTTTGTAAGGTCAAACCAAAACTTAGACATCTGGGTAAGAACTGCACCCTTATTAACAATCTTGTTCTTTAAAATAACATCAAATGCAGATATACGATCTGTGGCTACCATAATAATGCTATCGCCATTGTCGTATACTTCTCTTACTTTTCCTTCTTTAATTGGTTTCATAAATCAAATCCTCTCTATTTATTAAATTTATAATATAACTATTCGGTTAGGAATAATTATTTTCTAACTAACAATGACTTTCCAGTCATTTCCTTTGGCTGCTCAAGACCCATAATCTCTATAAGAGTAGGAGCTATATCGCAAAGGGCGCCTCCCTCACGAAGTGTGAAGTTGCTATCGTAGTTAACCAAAATAAATGGAACAGGATTTGTAGTATGAGCTGTGTGTGGCTCTCCTGTCTCATAATCGATCATCTTTTCGGCATTTCCGTGGTCGGCACAAATGAATAATGCGCCATCCTTTTCTTTAACTGCCTCTACCGCTTCTCCAACAAGTGAGTCTACACGCTCTACAGCTGCAACAGCTGCCTCTATAACGCCGGTATGACCTACCATGTCTGGGTTTGCAAAGTTGATTACAATAACATCGTATTTATCAGACTTGATTGCATCTACAAGCTTTGCTCCAACTTCTGGAGCTGACATCTCTGGCTTAAGGTCATATGTAGCTACATCCTTTGGTGAATTAACAAGGATTCTTTCCTCGTCCTTGTTTGGCTCTTCAACACCACCGTTGAAGAAGAATGTAACGTGTGCGTATTTTTCTGTTTCAGCAAGTCTAAGCTGCTTTTTACCATTGTTAGCCAAGAACTCGCCAAAAGTATTTGTAATTGATTCCTTCTCAAATGCAATGTGCTTGTTAGGGATTGTTTCGTCATAATCCTTGAAGCAAGCATAGTAAATATTAAGGAACTCTCTGTCGAATCCAGTAAACTTATCATCGCAGAAGGCTCTAGTGATTTCACGAGCGCGGTCTGGACGGAAGTTGAAGAATACAACTGAATCGCCGTTCTTTACAACTGAAAGTGGATTGCCATCTGCATCTGTGATGACTGTAGGAAGAACGAACTCATCTGTAACTCCATCATCGTATGAAGCCTGCATAACCTCAGGAACAGATGTTGATTTTACGCCATCGCCCTTAACAAGTGAGTTGTATGCTTTTTCAACACGATCCCAGTTGTTATCTCTGTCCATAGCATAGTAACGACCAGAGATAGATGCAATTGCACCAACACCGATTTCGTCGATTTTTGATTGAAGTGTTGCTAAGAAATCCTTACCTGATGCAGGTGGAGTGTCACGTCCGTCAAGGAATGCGTGAACGAAAACTTTTGTGAGACCATTCTTCTTGCACATCTCAAGCATGCCATAAAGATGCTCGATGTGGCTGTGTACACCACCGTCAGAAAGAAGACCCCAAAGATGTAAATCAGAATCGTTCTTTTTACAGTTGTTAATAGCCTCTAAGAGAACTTTGTTCTCAAAGAAATCTCCATCTTGAATTGATTTAGTGATTCTTGTTAAATCCTGATAAATGATACGGCCGGCACCGATATTCATGTGACCAACCTCTGAATTTCCCATCTGTCCATCTGGTAGACCGACAAACATGCCGGATGCCTGTCCTTGAACGAATGGGCATTCAGCCATAAGCTTATCCATAACAGGTGTTTTTGCCATTGCAATAGCATTTCCCTTCGGATTGTCATTAAGACCATATCCATCGAGAACCATAAGTACTACAGGTTTCTTACTCATTGATAATCCTCCTTAATATTCCAGCAGAAGCTTTAAGAATATTTTGTTTATTATTTTTTATTGATATGTCCCTGTTCATCTATGACTGCTGATTGAGACAGATGATTGAGACTATTTATGATATCGCTATATGTTGTATCCTCTACATGAAGCTTGGCAGTGACGCCACCCGCAAAGTGACAGGGTAAAAGATAGGCATCAATTTGCCCCTCGGGATTGATTCTAACCTGAGCAATAGCTGTGCTGTAAGCAGCAGGCATATTGCTTGTGGTCGAGAACCAGTAGTTACCAAGACTGTAGTAGATTGGAACATCGTCCATATATTCTATGGTTTGAAGGCAATGCGTGTGGCCGCCAATGATAACATCGGCGCCCGCCTCAACAAACGCTCTTGCCAGAGCGACTTGATCAGGCCCATAGTTGGCATTTCCCTCTGTGCCCCAATGAGGAATAACAATAACATAATCAGCATTATTCTTAGCCGTTTTGATTACCTTGCAAAAACACTCTGGGTCAAGACATTTCAAAACCCCGGGAGTGGTATCAGTGGCTTCTCTTGTAAAGTTGAGCGTGCGCTCGATTTGAGTTGCAGAAACGATAGCAATTTTGCGCCCACCAGCAATATAGTAGACTGGCCTTTTAGCTTCATCTAGATTTCTGCCTGCGCCAACATAAGGCATACTGGCGCCCTCGAGAGTTTCTAGCGTATCAAGAAAACCAGTTTCGTCATAATCAAACACGTGATTGTTTGCAATATTAACCACATCAGCACCTATCGTTGCCAAGTTTGAAACTCTAACTGGAATTGCTCTAAAGGTATAGGCTTTGCCAAACAACGCCTGCCCTCTATTGGTATAAGCAAACTCGTTATTTATCATCAAAACATCTGCCGAACGCATTTCTTCTAGCAGATCTTCTGAAAAGCAATCCTCAATGCCATTGATTTGACTGTCCATAAATAGTGTAGTAGCAACTCCCTCAGTAAGAGAAAAATCTCCGGTGAAATCCATAACAATATCCTCACCAGGTGCTTTATCTACCACATATGTCCTGTCAAACGAATAGCGCTCTAAACCTGTCCTTTGGCAATAATCATACCAAAGCACATGAATGCTTTTGCCAGTGCATGCATACCATATCTCAGGTGTAGTAAAGTTTGCAAAACTGGCAATCTTTTCAATAACTTCCTCGCCGTAATCCGCAGTAACCATCGTGAGAAAGGCCTCATCGATAGGATGTCCACCGATAAACTCTCTTGTACTGTTGTTTAGGATTGTATCCCATGCATCATCAAGGTCAACTATCTTGAGGATTTGCGGTTTACTAGCTTCCCCGTTGTGTAGCTCAATCTCAACTACCTTTTTGCCACATCCAACTAGCAACATTGAAAGAGCTGCAAGCAACACTAAAAATGATTTAGGTTTCTTCATTAATCTGTGCCTTTACTCTGACAACAGCCTCCATAGCACCTTCATAACCTGAATCAGCGGCCATTTCATAGTACGCTAAAGCTGTTTCCAAATTTCTCTCTACCCCGTATCCGTTTTCGTAAAGAAAACCAAGATTAACCTGCGCTATTGCATATCCTTGCAAAGCAGCAAGCTTTTGATAATAAACCGCAGACGCGAAATCCACATCTACGCCATATCCGTTGTAATATAAATAACCTACCTGATTGAGCGCTGGCGCGTAATCCATATCAGCAGCCTTGAGATAGAATTCCATTGCCTGCTCATAGTCTTTGTCTACGCCAATGCCATTTTCATATATCTGACCGATGTAATAGCTTGCCTTGGCAGAGCCATTCTCAGAAGCTTTAGTAAAGTATTCCAATGCAGTCTCTGGATTTTCTTCGATTCCTAGACCCTTGACATACATAATACCAAGCGCCACATTGGCTAGATTGATTGAATCTCTATCTTGAATTGCGGTGCTAGTTGATGCTGCCACACCGCTGTAATATGCAAATGCCTTTTTGTAATCCTGAGGGACACCGATTCCATACTGATATAGCTTGCCCAAATAATATCCTGCATCAGCATCATCTGCCTTCTGCGCTTCAGTGATTAAAGTGACAACCTGCTCTAAATCTTCGCTTGTAGATGTAGGTGCCTCTTCCTCTTCATCCTCTGATTCATCCGCTGAAATGGAAGTGTCCTCTTCTACAAACTGATATCCACCCTCTGCAAGTAATACTCTGGCAAGTCCAACCTTGGCGTTGGCAATGGCACCATCATTAATTGCAGCTGTAAAAAGATCCTTAGCCTGCTTTAAATCTTGAGTCACACCTGTGCCAGTAAGATAAAAATATCCAAGCGCACAAGTACCCTCGTAGTCACCTGAATCAGAAGCCATCTTGTACCAAGAAATTGCCTCCGAAAAATCTTGCTTAACATCCTCGGTGCCATATTCCAGCATACGACCAAGCATAACCTGAGCTTTGGTGTCATCCTCGTATGCCAAAACCTCTAGCTCGCTATACGAAAGAACTGTGTAGTCTTTGACCTTGACATCGTCGAAAGCCACTTGTTCTTTGGTGTCATTTTCTTCTACTTCTCTCTCTTCTTTGTCTTTTGAACAACCCAAAAGAAGAGCCGCTGTGCAACTAGCTAATAACAATAAACGTATATTACGCTTCATTATTCCTCCTAGTATATATAAAACGCTTCAATTAGATTCATAATGAATTGATAAATCTACCAGCGCAAATTATACCATAAATCAAATATCATTTAAATAAAAATGCGCACCAGATAACTGATGCGCATGTAAAACTTTAGGAGTTTTTCTCACTTATAATTGACAATTTTAACAAAGTCATTAACAAAACTCATTTTAAGCATTAACGATTTTACCGAAGTCAGCCTTGAGTGAAGCACCACCGATAAGACCACCGTCGATGTTTGGTTTGCTAAGAAGCTCAGCAGCGTTGCCAGCATTCATAGATCCGCCGTACTGAATACGAACAGCTTCAGCTGTAGCATCGTCGTAAAGCTTAGCAATAAGCTCGCGGATGAATGCACAAACTTCTTCTGCCTGATCAGCTGTAGCTGTCTCGCCTGTACCGATAGCCCAGATTGGCTCGTAAGCGATAACAAGCTTCTTAACCTGATCAGCTGTTACGCCTGAAAGATCCCATGTAATCTGTCTCTCAATCCACTCTTTGTAAGTACCAGCCTTACGAAGAGCAAGAGACTCACCACAGCAAAGGATTGGAGTAAGTCCAGCAGCAAATGCCTTCTTAACCTTTGCGTTGATAAGGATATCGTCCTCACCAAAGATATCTCTTCTCTCTGAGTGACCCATGATTACATATTTAACGCCTGCGTCTACAAGCATAGGAGCTGAAATTTCACCTGTGAAAGCTCCCTTGTCCTCGATGTAGAAGTTCTCAGCACCAACGTTTACGTTTGTACCCTTAACTGCCTCTACAACAGGAACGATATCAATTGCTGGTACGCAGTAAACTACGTCTACAGCATCATTTACAACTAAATCCTTGAGCTCAGCAACAAGCTTAACAGCTTCAGAAGGTGTCATGTTCATCTTCCAGTTGCCGGCAATAATTCTTCTTCTTGCCATAATTTTTCTCCTATCTTTTGAGTGGCAAGTCTCCTGTTATAATAGTCGACTTGCTTCTAAAATATCCAACTAAATCTCGCATGTCATTCGGATTAACAATCACTCTCTAAGACACGCTTTCGCTCTGCTTTTTCTCATTACCCTACATAAGATGCCACTGCGTGCCATCTAAGTAGGGATGGAAAAAGAAGGTCTTACGAGAGTAATTATTAATCCCTCATGACATTGCTATTTTTAGTTTTATTAGTTTCATACTTAACAGGCACTGATTACCTGAGGTTAATGCAGCATGCCGTGAATTAATCGGCTTCGATTTTTCCATATACTTTGCCTTGTAAAAGTATATGCGAAAAATCTTCAACCTACAAACAACTTATATACTCAAACGAAAATTCTAGTATTTTTCTAAAATTTCAAGGCAATTAGTATGAAGCTGTACAAAGACGTACAGCGAATACTAATTAACGCCGAAATTTTTGAAAAAGACGAATTTATTTGTCGTCGGCTGCGTAAACGCCAGGCAACTCCTTCCCCTCAAGGAATTCAAGAGAAGCTCCACCACCTGTAGAGATGTGGCTCATCTTGTCAGCGAATCCCATCTGGTTTACAGCTGCAGCTGAATCACCACCACCGATGATTGTTGTAGCGTCTGTCTCAGCAAGTGCCTGAGCAACAGCCTTTGTTCCTACAGCAAGTGCTGGGTTCTCGAAAAGACCCATTGGTCCGTTCCAAAGAACTGTCTTAGCTGTCTTAACCTTTTCAGAGAAAAGAGCAACAGTCTTAGGACCGATATCGCAGCCTTCTCTATCAGCTGGCATATCTTCTGTATCGAAAGTCTGTGTCTCGATTGGAGCATCGATTGGATCTGGGAAATCAGAGATTGTTACAGCATCAAGTGGAAGAAGGATTTCCTTACCCATGCTCTTTGCCTTCTCAAGCATTTCCTTACAGTAATCAAGCTTAGAATCATCGCAAAGTGACTTTCCGATTTCGTATCCAAGTGCCTTCTGGAATGTGTAAGACATACCACCACCGATGATGAGAGTGTCACACTTCTCAAGAAGGTTGTTGATAACGTTAAGTTTATCAGCTACCTTTGCACCACCAAGAATAGCTACGAATGGACGTACTGGATTCTCAACAGCGTTGCCAAGGAAGTCGATTTCCTTCTGCATAAGGTATCCAACTACGTTTGAACCACCCTTTGCAGTGATGAACTTTGTAACACCTGCTACTGAAGCATGTGCTCTGTGTGATGAACCAAATGCATCACATACATAATCGTCAGCAAGATCAGCAAGCTCCTTAGAGAAAGCTTCACCATTCTTTGTCTCTTCCTCGCCACGGAAACGAGTATTCTGAAGAAGTACAACATCGCCTTCGTTCATAGCGTTTACTGCTGCTGTAGCAGCTTCGCCTGTTACGTTGTAATCTGCAACGAAGTTAACTTCCTTGCCAAGCTTCTCTGAAAGACGCTTTGCAACTGGAGCAAGGCTCTCGCCCTCGTTAGGACCATTCTTTACCTTACCAAGGTGTGAGCAAAGAATAACCTTGCCGCCATCAGCGATAAGCTTGTTGATTGTTGGAAGAGCTGCACGGATACGAGTATCATCTGTGATTTCGCCTGCCTTAAGAGGTACGTTGAAGTCACAACGAACAAGAACGCGACGGCCCTTTACATTAATGTCATCTACTGTTTTCTTGTTTAAAGCCATTTAAAATTCCTCCTTGTATAACTACGCCTGTCACGCCTACAAGCCTTGTCGGTTACGACTACAAGCCATAGATAACTCCGCTCAACTAACACGTTTCGCTCTAGTTATCTATGAGCTTGATGTCTACCGACAAATTCTTGTAGTCTACAGGCTCAGTTTTTCAATAAGCCAAGTTTGTATTATTTAACTCAACTTCAATTTCATAAGATAAACCATTGCTTTTAAGAAATAATTTTGGTCTACGGTTAATAAAACCATATACCCAAAAAGCAAAAACAGCCCAGCCCATAAAAGGACTGGACTGCAAAAACCTAAATAATAATTAGGATAATAGACAATTATTAAGCTAACTCTGAGAAGTACTTGATTGTACGAACCATCTGTGATGTGTAGCTGTTCTCGTTGTCATACCAAGAAACAACCTGTACCTCGTACTGATCATCAGAAACTTTAGAAACCATTGTCTGTGTAGCATCGAAGAGAGAACCAAATCTCATACCTACGATATCTGAAGAAACGATTTCATCCTCGTTGTAACCGAATGACTCGTTAGCTGCTGCCTTCATAGCTGCGTTGATACCCTCAACAGTAACATCCTTAGCGTTTACAACTGCTGTAAGGATTGTTGTAGAACCTGTTGGTGTAGGAACACGCTGTGCAGAACCGATGAGCTTGCCGTTAAGCTC
>DBWZ01000092.1:0-37910 GCA_002309345.1 Pseudobutyrivibrio sp. UBA1225 | reverse complement strand
GCTGCACCTGTTGAGTTAGGAACGATGTTAACTGCTGCTGCACGTGAACGACGAAGATCACCCTTTCTCTGTGGGCCATCAAGTGTCATCTGATCACCTGTGTAAGCGTGGATTGTTACCATGATACCAGACTGGATTGGAGCGTACTTGTTAAGTGCGTCTGCCATTGGTGCTAAGCAGTTTGTTGTACATGAAGCTGCTGAGATGATGTTGTCAGAAGCCTTAAGTGTCTCATGGTTTGTATTGTAAACGATTGTAGGAAGATCGTTTCCTGCTGGTGCAGAGATAACAACCTTTCTAGCACCTGCATTGATGTGAGCCTGTGCCTTATCCTTTGATGTGTAGAATCCTGAACACTCAAGAACTACGTCAACCTTAAGGTCACCCCATGGGCAATTGTTTGCATCTGGGAATGCGTAGATTTTGATTTCCTTACCGCAAACGATGATAGAATCGTCTGTAGATGAAACCTCATCAGCATGCTCATACTTTCCCTGTGATGAATCGTACTTTAAAAGATGTGCTAACATCTTTGGGCTAGTTAAGTCATTGATTGCTACTACTTCGTAACCTTCTGCACCGAACATCTGACGGAATGCAAGACGTCCGATACGACCAAAGCCGTTGATTGCTACTCTTACTGCCATTTTTAAATCCTCCTAAAGATTCTTATAAAATTAAGTTATTGTGGGACCGTAATAAATAGCCCCGTATGCACATCATTTTATACAACTTGAATCTATAATTCAAGCATAATTTAAAAGATTGTTATTTTTTTCTCAATCTTTTTCTGTTCATTTTTTGCCACTACAAATCAAAAAGATTTCTCAATTACATAATTTCCTTATTTGAATAATACTGATAAATCATTCTTGATAATAATTCCGCAATTGATGTTGTCGAATTTGCTTGCGTAGCATCATAATTACTAATAGAATATTTTTGAATTGAAGTGTTATTTATAAAAGTAGTTACGGAGGCGCAATATGTTTTGGGACAACCACATGCACAGCAATTTTTCCGGCGATAGTGATACCCCACCAATAGATATGATTAAATCAGCCAAAGCAAAGGGTTTACGCGGCATCACTTTCACGGACCATCTTGATATCGACTATCCACAGCAGTATGGATTTTTTGATTTAGACTTAGAAAACTATTATCCCACACAGCACGAGCTTGCTCTTCAGGAATCAACAGAGGATTTCACCATACTTACTGGTTTAGAAATAGGCATCCAACCACATGTTGTAGAAGGCTGCTATAAAGCTGCCAAGGGATACGACTACGATTTTATAATAGGTAGTACTCATGTATTCGATCGACAAGACCCATACTTTGAGAGCTTTTGGGAAGGCGGAAACGAAGTTGCACTTCTTAATAGATACTACGAATGTATTCTTGAAAACATTCAAGCCTTTACAGATTTTGATTCTGTAGGCCACTTGGATTACGCTTTTAGATATTGCAAGAATCCGCAAATACGAAACAACACTCACGAACCATATAAGGATATCGTAGATGCGATACTCGAAAAAATCATACAAATGGACAAAGCCCTCGAAATAAATACCGCAGCTTTTAGAAAGGGTATGTCAAATCCTAACCCTGCTGCTTCTATAATAAAACGCTTCCACGATCTAGGCGGCAAGCTTATCACCATCGGCGCAGATGCTCACGTGCCTGAGGACATCGCCGCCGACTTTGACAAGCTTCCTTCTCTATTAAAAGAATGTGGTTTCAATGAATATTATGTTTATAAAAACAGAAAGCCTGAGCCTTATCCTCTCGGATAAGCTTCAGGCTATATCTTTTTTGCTTTACCTTTGATTCGAGTCAAAGTATTGTCTATTGATTTTTCTGATTTTCCTAAGTGAACTGCAATCTCCTTGTAGTCCATATCCTTCATATATAAATCGAAAACCTCAAGCTCCATTGGTGACAATGCCTGGCGCAACCTACCTATCAGGCTGCTATTTTCTTCTGCTTCTATTATAAGTTGGGCTGGATCATCCGATGTGAGATTAGGTTCCTCCATATCCTTTCCATCATCTCCATATAAAGAAACATAGGCATTAAGAGGTGAATGCTTTTTTCGATTGCTAGCTTCGATAGCTTTAATCATCTGCCTGTCGATACACATAGCTGCAAAATGAAAAAATGTAACCTGCCCATTTGTATCAAAATCTCCTATGGCACTGAAAAGACCTATCATCCCTTCTTGGATAAGGTCTTCATTCTCACCGCCAACCAAGAAATACTTTTTAGAATTTCTAAGCACAAGCGGCTTGTATTTTTCACATATATAGTTCAAGATGGCTTGATCGCCATCCTGATATCTTTTAACTAGTTCTTCATCTGAAAGCTTTTCATATTCCTGTCTAAGGTCCATGATTCTACTCCTATTTGAGAAACTAAAAGTGTTTATGAGTTGTCTTCATTCTAGTTATTTCTTAGAAAAGATGTTTTGTCTAACAACCTCGTAAGCAAGAACGCCACACGCAACTGATGCGTTTAACGAATCAATATCACCGTACATTGGAATGCTTGCAACCATATCGCAATTCTTTTTAACAAGCTCCGAAACTCCGTGACCTTCATTACCAATAACTAGACCGATGGCACCAGTAAGATTGAGATCGTACATAGGAGTACCATCCATATCGGCGCAGACAAACCACATGCCCTGTTCCTTAAGTTGTTCCATAGTCTTGCTGATGTTAGTTACCTTGGCTACTGGAGTATAATTAATCGCACCAGCAGATGCTTTTGCTACTGTAGCCGTAAGACCAACCGCGCGATGCTTTGGAATAACCACACCGTGTGCTCCCGCTTGGTTGGCAGTACGGATGATTGCTCCAAGGTTGTGAGGATCTTCTATATTATCAAGAATGATAATAAAAGGTGCCTCTCCCTTTTCCTTTGCTCTTGCCAAAATATCATCTAACTCAGCGTACTCATAGCTTGCAGCATAAGCAAGCACGCCTTGATGTTTGCCTGTCTCTGAAAGCTGATCCAAACGCTCTTTTTTTACAAAAGAAACAACCGTATCCTTGCTCTTTTTGGCTTCCCTGAGGATAGTCTGCACCGGGCCATCCTTGCAGCCTTCAAGAACAAATAATCTATCTATAGTTTTTCCACTTCGGAAGGCCTCAAGCACAGCATTGCGGCCCTCTACTATTCTACTTTCTTCCATATTTCGCTCGCTCTTTCTATTCGCAATAGATTAAATTCTCAATTAAAATTTAAACAGGGAAACTAGTCTAGTATATCAAGCCCTATAGCATTGATACCACGATTTATTAATTCGCATATACGATTCATATCTCCCGTAAGATAAAGATAACCTATAACTGCTTCAAAACCAGTAGCCTCTAAATAATCCATAGTAGATGCATTCTTCGCCTTGGTATGAGGCTTTGAGTTACGCCCCCGTCGATACCAATCGGCTTCTGCTTCTGTGAAGTAATCTAGCAAAGCTGCTGCCATCTTGGCCTGGGTGCCGGCCTTTACCACGGAACTCGCTCGATTATGGAGCTTGTTAACTGCGGTATTGCCTTTATTAACTAGAATCGAACGAATCACCACATCAAAAATTGCATCTCCCATGTATGCCAAGGTTAATGGTGAATAAGTTCTAATATCCTTTGGTTCAATATCAAATTTGCTATTTAAATATTCATTTAAATTAGCTTCCATACTACTCCTTCTCGAGTATCTTTTATTTCTACGCCCTTTGACATAAGCTCATCGCGAATTGCATCTGCTGTTGCAAAATCCTTTGCCTTTTTTGCTTCAGCACGGCGAGCAATTGCATCGTTAATATATGCCTCAAGCTCAGCATCAACTGATGTTGCATTATCAGCTAACGCCTTAGCGTGATTAATCAAATCAAGGGAGAGAACTCTATCAAAGCTCTCAACCAATGCAAGCTTTGTTGCATCGTTAGTGTCTGCCTTTAATGCATCGTAAAGAATTGTGATAGCCATTGATGTGTTTAAATCATCGGATACTGCTGCGCAGAACTTGTCCTCAAAATCTTTTTTGACTGCTTCATCAACAGCACCTTCTGCCTTGAGTTCTGACACACGCTTAACAAGCTTGTTGTAGGCCTGAACTGTATTGTCTAAGTTTTCATAAGAGAAAACTAATGGCTTACGATAGTGTGACTGTAAGCAGAAGAATCTATACACAAGTGGATCGTATCCCTTTTCCTTAAGAACAGATACTGTAAGGATAGCACCCTTTGACTTTGACATCTTGCCCGATTGGTCATTAAGGTGATTGCTGTGGAACCAGTAATTGCACCACTTGTGACCAAGATATGCCTCTGACTGGGCAATCTCATTGGTGTGATGCGGGAAGATGTTATCAACACCGCCGCAGTGAATATCCATGTATTCTCCAAGGTGCTTCATTGAAATGCAAGAGCACTCTATGTGCCAACCTGGATAACCAACGCCCCATGGACTATCCCACTTGAGAGCCTGATCTTCAAATTTTGACTTTGTAAACCAAAGGACGAAGTCGGTTTTGTTCTTTTTGTTTGCATCCTCTTCTACGTCATCGCGAACACCAACTGCCAACTGCTCCTTTTCAACTGATGATGAGAATACATAGTAATCATCAAGCTTACTTGTATCAAAATAAACATTGCCACCAGCCAAATATGCATAGCCCTTTTCGATAAGAGTCTGAACCATATTTATAAACTCTGGAATACAATTTGTCGCTGGCTCTATCACGTCAGGTCTCTTGTTTCCAACTGCATCAAAATCTGCAAAGAAGGCATCTGTATAGAACTTTGCAATTTCCATAACGGATTTGTGCTCACGCTTTGCGCCTGCCACCATCTTGTCTTCACCGGTATCTGCGTCAGACGAAAGATGTCCCACATCGGTGATGTTCATGACACGCTTTACATCATAGCCTGCATATTCCAACGCCTTGATAAGTGCATCCTGCATAATATATGTGCGGATGTTACCGATGTGTGCAAAATGATAAACCGTAGGGCCGCAAGTATACATCGCAACCTTGCCTTCTTCGTTAGGTTTAAAATCTTCTATTGTTCTAGATAATGTATTATAAAATTTAAAATCTTTAGCCATTTTTTCTCCTTACTAGTATCGATTTGTCACAAGTATTTTGAGCCAAGTGCACCTGCTCGCCCATTATAAATTATGATTGATTGACCTTAGGGCAGCCGCTACATCCCCCACAGTTACGTCCACTGTCGAATACTACATTACTGCCATCATAAAACTCATACAGCAGGCATACAGCTTGGGAGCTGATGCCCTCTTCACGACCTGTAAATCCAAGATGTTCTTCAGTAGTTGCCTTGATGTTGACCTGATCCACATCGATGCCAAGACACTTGGCAACGTTTTCTTCCATCTTCTCGATGTACGGACGAAGCTTTGGTGCCTGCGCGATAACCGTCGCATCAACATTGCCTACAACATATCCTTTATCCATAACCAGTTCTCGAACCTGTTCGAGAAGCTTCATGGAATCAGCCCCTTTGTACTTTGGATCCGTATCGGGAAAATGCGCTCCTATATCCTTTAGCCCAGCAGCACCAAGAACAGCATCTGCCACGGCATGTAAAAGTACATCTGCATCTGAATGGCCTAAAAGACCAAGGGTGTGTTCAATCTTAACTCCACCGATTATAAGATCTCGACCTTCTACAAGCTTATGCACATCATAACCTGTACCAACTCTCATGTGTGTCACCTCTATATTTAGATATAATTACATTATTAAACTTTAATTGTTGGAAATAACTATTCGCAAAACAGATTACTTCCGAAACGGTAAAATTATACCAAAAAAGAGGCTTGCAAGCAATGTCCTTGCAGCCTCTTCATATGCTTAAACATAAAAGTTTTCATTATGGATTTTGATTATCCCACATATGGCATTCCATCAAATATATCTTCTTCGCTTACACCATCAATATAGCGCACGAAATCGATTGTTTCGTATTGGAAGTATCCGGTCTCACCGTCTTGGGTAACAAATTCAAGCTCGTCTCCAGTTGTGGCAACAGGATAAATCACATCACCTGCTGAAAGTGTCGCCTCAACTCTCTCATCGCCATCAGATTTGTAATAGGTCAGGCTTTTCTTCAAAGTGATTCCCTTTGCATCTGAATCACTGCTTGGATTGTTTTCAAATCTATCCACCTGTTCATCAGTGCTGAATCCCTTTTGATTGTAGCTGTATTCCTTTTTAGAATACCATGTACCAAAGGCATCTACATGACGTCCCAGTGTAACAAAGCCATCTCGCAATTCATCAATGCTTCCCTCGGCTGTATCAACTAGCTTGCAGCCCTTATCAACATCATACAAGAACACCACCTCTGAATCCATTGGATAAGATGCCTGCACCAAGATATAATTTCTATCTACAGTGTGCACAAAAACAGGCTTGCACATAACTATCTCCATGGAATCGTCATCAATCTTAACTGCCTTATCTCCGACGTGAAGTGTATATGTTGCGCCAATTCCTTCCTCAGACTCTATTGTTTCAAGATACACAACCTCTTCATTGCCATCACCATCAACGTCAATCATATCTGCCAAGCCCGACGGCGAAATGTCTGTCGTGTAGAACTCATTGGACGGAATGTATTTCTTGTCAAGATCTTCCATCTTGCTATAAGGCAATGTGAAGTAAATCCTTCCATCAGAATATGGCAAAATGACTCCCGCAGATATTGGAATAGTAAGACCTCTTGTATCAAGATAACCCCCCAAGCTTTTGATTGAATCGCTAACCACGTTGTTGAAATTTTTCAAGATACTCTGATCTTTTAATTTCTCTTTGAGAGTATCTGGAGAATTACTTAAGTACTCATGAATTTCATCTAACATGGCATCATAGTAGTCATCTAAATCCTTAATTAGCTCACCGGTTTCAGAATCAAAGGTGTAACCCCTTTCCACATACTTTCCATGATTACCACCATCAAAAGAATATTCCTCAAAAACAACAGTAAATATGCCACCATCACATCGAGCCACTCTGAGCTTTATATTGTACTGATAATGTATCCCATTATCATATTCGAATTCGCTGTTCGAGCCACGAGCCTCTTCCTTTTCCTTTGCAAGCTTGCCATTTACCTCTTTTGCAGATGCGATGTATTTCTCGCAGGCTTTATTAAATTCCTTGGTCTGCTCTGCGCAAAGCTCATCAACAGCCTTCTGAAGTTCAGGATGCATTTCGTCTGTAATTGAGACGCATTCTATCTTGCCCTTGAAATACTTGTAATCATCATCATATTTAACTGAAGTAAATGTGTATGTTGGTGAGGCTCCAATCGATACCTCGTCGTTGTCTTGCTGCTCCTCCGTTACTGATTCCTCTTTGTCATGCTGTGGTTTAGTGTGTTCTTTATCTTGATTGCCACATCCAATTGCAGATGCAGCTATTGTCATCGCAAGTAAAACCGATACATATTTTTTCATTGTATACCTCCATTTTTAAAAAATAAAAATGATAATGCTAGTATACACTTTCTCTGTACTATTTCAAGTGATACAGTTAAAATTTATAAATCTTTAATATTTTAACTATTTTTGTCGCCGCGAAACATTTTTTGAGGGAAGCTCTTTTTTTACTTACTCGGAAAAGAACATTTCCAGTAGACAGAAAAAGGGACCCGTAAATGGCACCGGGTCCCTGAAAGGAGGATATATAAACAAAATGAACACAAGCTATTTGATAACTAGTCGTTTTGCACCTTCAGCAGCAAGAGGACTTCTAACAGTTTCGCTCTCATCAAAGGTTATTTGAGCACATAGATTAGAACCTTTCATTCTTTCAGCAGCGAATGATAAGCCGTTGTTCTTTCTATCCAGCTTAGGTGAATCAATCTGATCTGGATCACCAAGCAAAACAACCTTTGAGCCCTTGCCTGCTCTTGTTATAATTTCCAAAATCTGTCCGATTGTACAGTTCTGAGCTTCGTCAACTATGATGTATGAATTAACAAGCGAACGACCTCTCATATATGCTAAAGAACAGATCTCGATGATACCTGTCTCAAACATATCTTCAATCTGAATCTTGATTTGATCCTTTTCCTCGTTTTGCCCCTTCAGAAGAACTTGAAGGTTATCCATAAACGGTGCAATAAGAGGAGTCATCTTGTCTTCCAAATCACCAGGCAAAAATCCCAAATCATTATCAGAAAGAGTGTTGCTTCTGGTAATCATGATTCTATCGTAGCCGTTGTGGTAATATCCTTGGAGTCCAGCTGCCAAAGAAAGGAAAGTTTTGGCCGTACCTGCACTACCTTTTAAAATAACAAGAGGTATCTCATCTGGACTTGCCAAAAGTGCATACAGCGCAAATCTTTGTCCCACGTTTCTAGGTTGACAATATGGAGTATAGTAATCTCTATCCTTTAACAGATGCCAACCATCTGTCTTGAATGTATATAAAGCAGAATTGCTTCCCTCACGACAGATACCAAATTCATTTTCTATGAATCCTTTATTAAATGGACTTTCGATATCTTCAGGAGAGATGTCGCGTCTACCTGAATAATTCTCATTGTCCAAAATCATTTCATTGTGATACCCCTGAACAACACATCCACACATGGTTGCATTGATTCTCATTGAGATATCATTTGTAACAAGTATAGTTTCAAGCTCGCTGTTCTTTGCTATAGCGAGTACACCATTTATTATTCTGTTGTCAGGTCTGTCCATAGTGAATTCTGCTGGAACCAGCTTCTCAAATTCAGATTCTTTGGCGATAATGAACGTACCGCCGTTTGGCATCGTAACGCCGGCCGCGTAATCCCCCTCAATTGATTCGATGTTTCTGATTGACTCACGTGCGCCATAACCCACCTCGGCATAAGCGGTTTTCATGGAATCCAGCTCCTGAAGTGTTGTAGTGGTGATAATGACATTATTGTCATCGAATCCAAACAACGCGGTAGGGCAATGAATCAGGATGTTAGTGTCTAGTACGTAGTTTTTCTTCATAGGGGTCACGCTCCTTATTTAATTTGTAGAACCAGATTTTACATAGTACCAAAATTCGCGTAAAACCTGGCTGTCAGAGCTGCTTTCGCAGTTGACTTTTACTTACTAGAAGACTTCTTAAATACTAGTAAGTTTTATATTCTAATTTTACTAAATATCGACCCCTAATTCTACAACATTTTGTGGCTTTCTGTGGTTATTGTGTGAAAAAATATGCTAAATCTTGTTATTTATGTTACTATTCGCAGTTTGAAATAAAAAATGAGTCTTCGCACCCAAGCTCGCTTGGAAGAGAAGACTCATTTTTTATTTTATAACTGGAATCAGTGACTCCTCCAACATGAATAATGTTAGATGCGTAAGCATCGAGAAAGAAGTCTGTAAGACTTCCATTATGAATGTGGGAGGAGTCAACTGTGAATAGTAAACACAATTATAAATACACTTAGCCGAAAATCCTAGTTCTCAAATAACTCTACTTCCGACATAAACGGGATAGATTTTGCCGCACCCTGCTTGGTAACCGCAATAGCAGCTGCCTTGCTAGCCTTGATCAAGGAATCACGAACAGTGTATTGCTTTATCAAACCAGCAACAAAATATCCTGTAAAGGTATCACCTGCAGCGGTTGTATCTACAACATCAACCACAAAAGCAGGTTGATACAACTCATCATCACCCAAGTGATAGATAGCTCCCTTTTCTCCCAAGGTTAAAACTATCTTGGCGTTAGGAAAGCTGGCTTCCAAAGCCGTAACAATTGTGCTAGGTGTAGTCATACCTGTAATCTGCTGGCCTTCTATCTCATTTAGAATAAACATAGAAACCTTGCCTAAATCGCACTGCTCTATAACCTCATCATAGGGTGATGGGTTAAGCACTATTGTCATGCCCTTCTTGAATGCCTGTTCAATAATATAAGGGACTTCGCTAATTTCATTCTGAAGCAAAATTACATCGCCAAATGAAAAATTAGAAAGCACTTCATCAACGTATTCTTTGGTGTTTTTGCGGTTGGCACCGCCGTAAAGTATTATGGAATTTTGACCGCTTCCATCCACTTGAATGATAGAGTGACCACATCGACCAATCACCGTTTTTAGAAAATCAGTTTTGATGCCCACATCCTGACAGGTATCATAAAAATCAATTCCTTCCTCTCCAACTAAACCGGCGTGGTAAATGCTAATGCCAGCTTTTGCCAAGGCAACAGACTGGTTGAACCCCTTGCCGCCAAGATTCACCTGAACTTGACTGGCGCTAGTAGTCTCTCCTTCTCTCACAATGTGCGACACTGTGTAATTGTAATCTAGGTTTAGCGAACCAAAATTTAGGACCTTCATACTTCACCTCCGGTTGTTATCTACCAACCAAAAACAAGCTTGCCAATCCATAATACGTAATTACCGCAACCAAATCGTTAACTGTACTGATAAGTGGACCAGACGCTACCGCTGGATCCACCTTAATTTTGTGGAAGAAAATTGGGATGATTGTTCCAAAAAAGCTAGAAACCATCATCGCAACTAACAATGAACATCCCACTATTCCAGAAACCTGAAAAGCATCCATCCATATTCTGTGTTTGAAATAGTGAAGATAAATTGCAACTATTACAAATGCTAATGAACCAAGCACAAAACCACTAGTACCGCCCACTCGCATTTCCTTAAGAACGAATTTGGCCTTTTCTATACCTGAGACCTCTTCATCCATCAAAACACGAATAGTAACAGCTAGTGATTGCGTTCCAACATTACCTGCCATACCTAAGATAACTGATTGGAAGGTAACCAAGATAGAAGCCGCTACAACTACCTTTTCAAACAATCCCACAACTGAACTTGTAATAAGTCCGAGACAAAGAAGAAGTATTAACCAAGGTATACGCTTTTTGATACTATCAAGTAGCTTTTCGTTTAAATCTTCTTCAGCGGTCAAACCAGCCAACTTAGCATAGTCTTCACCCATCTCATCATCTACCGCCTCAACGATATCCTGAGATGTAATTACACCGATAACCTCGTCTGCTGGGTTAAGAACTGGGATAGAATCCTCAGCGTAGTCCTTTAAATCTTCGATTGTATCTGAGATAAGCTCATCAGCTCTAACACTAGGATAGCTATGACTGATTATATCTTCTAGTGGAGTGTAATCCCTAGCCAGAATCAAATCTCGAAGCTCGATAGCACCGTAGTATTTCTTGTCTTCATCCTCAACATAGATAGTGTTGATATTGTCATTATCCTTTGATTGAGAAATCAAAGAACGCATGGCCTGCTTGACTGTGAACTCCTTGCCGATGATGATGAAGTTAGTGGTCATCATACTACCAATTTCATCCTCGTCGTAGGAATTAATCAATCGCACATCTGCGGATGCTTCCTTGTCCATGAGGGAGATAAGCTTCTCTCTTTGCTCTTCATCCTCGATATCTTCCAGGGCATCAACAGCATCATCAGCATCCATGTTTTCCAGGACATCAGCTGCCTGCTCTGGAGTAATCTCAGTTAAGTATTCTCCTACATCCTCGATATAAGGGAAGATTTCTGATAGACGCTCAGCACCTAAGATTCCAAATAGTCTTTTACGGTCTTCGGTATCAAGGGCCTCGTATGCCTCGGCGATATCGTTTTCATGATAATCGTCAAGAGCCTCTATCATCTGTTCTGCACTAATATCAGAACGAAGAAGATCAATGATTTCTTTAGTGATGTTTTCCTCTAATAATTCCTTGTTTTCCATCGTTTCAAACTGAACTTTGGTATAAAAATACGCACGGAATTTTCTGCTTTATAAGAACCGCAATAAAACAAAAAATCGTCGATTAAAGCAACATACAGTTACCATAAGCGACGACATAAATGCTCATAAAAATGAAACTACCCTATCTATTATTGCATAAAAAGAGCAGCTAAACTTTTAAGTTCATTAGATGTCTCGTCGCTACATAATCGCCCGTGACTGTCCGTTTTATCCATAGCTGCTCTCCTTTCATTTTAATCAATATGTTTCGTTAAAAATGTAACACAAAAAAGCCTTCTTTGTCTACCCATTAGCAAAGATTTTCCACCATTTTTCTATCAAAAGTAACAGATTTTACGCCATCTGCTTCTATTTGATATAAAGCATTTGCAGCCAGGTGTTCTGCAGCCTGTTCCACATTTCGAATTCCAGTTGAGATAACAAACTTTTCCATGACTGCATCAAGGCCATCCTCGGTCACCTGACACTCATCAGCCGACATGCCAAGGCGTTTTAATACCTTTGGCAGAGAGAATCTTCTAAAGATTTCCTTTTTCTCTTCAACTGTGTAATCTGGAATGTCTATTACTGCAAATCTAGACATAAGGGGCGCAGAGATATTCGCTTTTACGTTTGCTGTCGCAATAGGATAAACACCCATTGTCGGAATCATACATTCCATATAGTTGTCGGTGAATCCCAGGTTGTCTAAAAGCGTAAGCAATACATCTGCCGGATTGCCATTGCCCTTACCAGAGTTTGCTTTATCAAGCTCGTTGATAATGAACACTAAATTGCTTGTTCCAGAATTTGCAAACGCCTCCATAATAATACCCGGCTTGGCATTTGAATAAATACGGGAACTTCCAGTAAGCTGCTCCGGATCGTTGATTGAACTCATATCAAGTGTAGTCCAAGGGAGCTTTAAAATTCTAGCTACCGCATATGCGATTTGAGATTTACCAACTCCGGCCGGTCCGCAAAGCAAAATACCATAGCTTGGTAGGGTATGCGTCCTGTTAATCTGAATGACCGTCTCCATAATACGCTGCTTAACCGACTCTAGACCATAGAGTTCTTCGTCAAGAATCTTTCTTGCCGCCACTGGATCAATCGCTTCAAAATAATCACTCTTCCACTGGATACTAGTCATTATAGAAAGTGCCCGCTGAGCATGGCGACGCTCTTCTATTGTAACCTCCGCAGATTTTGCAACTGCAAGATTGCGTCTAGCCCAAAGCCTTATATTATCTGGAAAAGTCCTGCCGGCGCAGGTGATGAAATCGGTGATTGACTGAATGCTGGTAAGTTTCATATCGTCATCATCTTCTTCCAAATCCTCATCCAACTCTTCGTCAGATGGTGCCGCAGATGCAAACAAACGATCCATCATAAACTGTAAAAAACCGTCCTCAGATGAGAGTTTTCCATTTCCGACTCCAGTCTCGCGAATTTTGTATACTGCGTAGCCTTCGTCTGTTTGTGCACCCGAAAGACGAACCGGGATGTGATTTTCTCCAAGCCAACCTATCAAGCTAACAAAACGTAAATCTACTCTTAAAATATCTACAGAACGAGTGCCGCTCGTCCCAACAAACTCAAAGCTTGTTCTTGTATTTGGATTTGTAAAAGTTCCGTTAATGTGATGAGTTAGCTCAGCGTTCTTATCCTCTAAAATGATAATTGGCTTTTCTGGCGAAGCCTGCGATTCATCTGATTTAAATGTAGTGAATGTTTTAACGGCATCTTTCTTGGTGTTGTCATCGTTGGCAAAATCAAATACTGCCATGTCTATCTCCTTTTATTTCTTATTCTTAAAATCTAAAAATCTGAACTTTCCTGACTCGCCTTTTGGCGGCTCCCTTCTAGGCTTTTCCCCTACCTCAGGATTAAAGAAAACTCCCTTTAGACTGTTAGTCTGATTTCTGATGCAATCTGGGCAAAAACGTCCATAGCGGATGCTGCATCCGCACTTTTCGCAGGTGATATATATTTTGCTACCCTCAGGGATTTCTAAACGCCCCTCTCTAAGCATGCCATTTACAATATCAATAGGCACGCCAGTATTATCAGATATGATAATAGCGGGAGTCGGACCATTGGCATCGATGTAATCCTTTACCCTGCCAAAATCGTCAACCTCAATATTACCACAGTCAAAGCATTCATAATAGCCGCCACCAGTATATCTGATTCTGCCCTTACATTTAGAACAACGATTTGGTTTTCTTTCCAGAAATGCCTTTGTAAATTTTTCTTTTTCAGCTTTGCTCTCCATATTTTCCCCTTATCTCTCAATAGATTAATTGAAAAACTCTATCAAGAAAAATGGATTTTGATTTGCCTTTACAAATCAAAATCCTTAATACTTTCATCTAAAGATACTGATCCTTCAGTTGATTCTAATGCCTCGCGAATTAGCTTCCAATTCTTAAGAAACCAAACTGTCTGACCAGGATGCTTGTACAAGGATAGCATCTGAGCCCCCTCATACTTGTGTGGATATACTAAAGGAATATTGGTAGGTCTGGCAGTTGTAAAGTAAATAACATTCCTGAAAAAATTGTCTTCCAACGCCTCTGGTGTAGCACAATAATAAATGCTCTCACCAAACTCAGTGGAATAATAGAATTTCATTTCTTCTTGCTCAACTTCCATTGGCTCCATACCCTCAACAGAAAACTCTTCTGCTCTCTGAGCCTTCACCTCTTCATCCACAGTGATTTCAACCGGATTAAGTTTTGTCTTTTCTTTCCATTTAAGAGCCTCTGCTGTAGTCATCAGCCCCGAAAAAAATCTATCCTCTTCTTCTGCCCTTTCAGCTTCTTCATCTGTATCTTCGGGCTCCGTACCTGTCTTTAACCAATAGTTGATTGTATTTAAATGCTTTCCAAGTTGCTTGGAATGAACTGAATATAGCTTGTCATTAGCTGCCATTTCTTTAATATAGTTTTCAAAATTCTGCTGAGAAGCAACTAAAGCATTCTTTCTTCTGAAATAAACCGGCAGAACACCAAGTAGCACCACTCCGCAAATCAGAATAAAAAGATTTATACCAAACCAATTCATTTCAACACCTCGAAGTTAAATAAAAAAGATTGAATAAACTACTAGTCCAACCGCAACCAAAACAAGAACCGTGTTTAGAACTACTAGCTTGGTCAAGGCACTCATGCTACGCTCTTGCCTTTTGATGCGCTCGGCATTTAGAGCTGCATCCATCTTGTTGGTAAAGTCCTTTGTAGCTGCGTCAATCTGAGCTTTGATAGGCGCACCATAGTCAAGTGAATCCTGAAGATTCTGCACCCTAGTGTCAAGAGATTTGAGGAGCTTTTCGTTGGCTTGCTGCGTTTCAGATAGCTGTTCCTTAATCTCTTTATTGTCTTTGCTAAAGAAATCAAGCGCCGTCTCCATTGCATACAACTCACCCTGCAAACGGTCAATCTCACCCCTGATATCTTCTTCACTGAGTCCTATGTATCTGTGCTTAAAAATATGAGGACCTCTGTAGTCATCTGGCATAATAAATCCTCCCAGAATTATTAACTAGTGTTTAGCTAACTAAATATAGCTACCTAAATTTTACCACTATTAACTACCCGATGTATAGCCCTCTTCTGCTTAGTACACAGTAATCTTTACTATTTTTCCTGCTTGAAGTTCAAAAACCAATTCTGTAGGGCTAGGTTCGTCTTCATTAAAATTGAACTTGAGTATTTTATCAAGGGAATAACTTGTTTCCTCAAAAGTATATAGATTGTTTTCATCTACTCCCGTGATGTTTTGTTGTACACAAGCTATACTATTTGCATCGCCAGTAATTGTAACACTATATACAAAAGGTTCTTTGCCTACAGCATATATAGCGTCCGGCGCCTCAACATCTCTTGGGTAAAGTCTGGCACAATCAACTATAAGAGTATCCCCCTCTACTGCCATTTTCCTAATCATAGACACATCAGCAAAGTATTTTCCATCTGGAAACTCAGCGGGATTATATACAGTCTCTTCGCCCAGCTTGTTAATATATGCCAAATAACAATCATGAAGTTTTTTGACCATTACGGTAATATCGAAATCATCTAAATTCTTACCCCAAACAAAAAGGGCATAATTATATGAAACACCATTTACATAATTATTCCAAGTAGATACATATGTTGTTATAACACCATCCTGATATTTTATATTATCAATACAAAATTTAAAGGAACTATCTAAATATGCACCAGTGTACTCCTCCGTTTTAGAATCAACCTTCTTGGATTTATCCATTCCAGTGATGTCTTCCTTAGGGTCGTCAGTCTTTTTTACTTTTAAAACATATTGCACATTGTCCTCAGAGAAAGTCACCTCAGAAATAGGGTTTTCAGAAGTAGTGTCAAGAGTATACTCTACATCTTTAACACTCTCCGGCAAAATAACAGCATCTGGATAAGCTGCATTAAATTCTTCAGCTGAAACTACATTCTCATCACTAACCTCTTTTTCTGAGTCCTCAACTTTTTTTGAAGTAACTTTAGCATCACTTTCACATCCCGCTAAAAGCATCACCGCCATGCTTATAGCTATTAATCTTACTTTTTTCATAAAAATATTCTCCTCTCTAAATTATAAAAACACGCTTCATAAATATTATCATTATTGACCACCCATCGTATAGTTTTCTGCTTAGAAAACTATACAATGGGTGGTCAACTTAAGGAAAAAGCCCAGCACTTCCACTATAGGTTGTGCTGGCCTTAATAACAATTTTGAATTGACTTAATAAATGATTCTACTCCTCTGAAGCCTGGCTATTACAAACTTCTTTTTTTAGTTTGTATACTTTGTAGAATACTCTAACCACACCATATAATATGGTTAAAAGTCCCATACCTTGGAACGCGCCTTGGAAATATCTCTCCATGTGAATCCAAGTTGGAATAAACACCAAAAGTACTCCCAACCACAATGTGATGTTGAACTCAAGTGTCATTTTGTAACTTGCGCTTTTTTCTGTTGTTTTCATACTACTCATCCTCCATTTTTTAATTAGTTGTTATTTATTATTAAGCGATTTGCTAATAATCTAGTATATAAGTAATCTCCCAATTGTTAGTGCTTGATAGCTAATATTTAATAGCGTCTTCCTATCGTGTGTATAAAAAAATATGTAAGTCCAAGACCCACTGCCAAGCCTAGTACCGTACTCACCACAAACACAATAACTTTCTGATAGGGTCGCTTGGCTACTTCTTGGATTTTCTCGGTTTGAGTCAACGTTTCGCCCTTTGTAAACGCGATGATTTCCTTGTACGTTTGAACATCGTACTCTTTTTTTATCTTCTCAATTTTATTTGAAAAGAAAAGAACAACTGCAATCAATACCGCTGAAGGTGCCAGAAACCACATTCCGATGAAGCACACCATAATTGGCATTGAAATCACCAAGGTCGCCATCAATATCAGTAGAGCCTTGGAGTATGTGTTCATCTTACTGATATCAACTTGGGTTTGCTCAGTAACGATTTGTTCCATCCGCTCAACATCTCCTTTCAATAGTTGGTCTACTGAGACATTGAAGATTTCACTTAGCAACACAACACTATGAATATCCGGATAACTTTTGTCATTCTCCCAGTTTGATATGGTCTGTCTTGAAACAAATAGCTTCTCAGCCAAATCATCCTGATTGATGTTGTTTGCACTCCGTAATTCTTTAATTCTGTTTCCAAGTTCCATGTCCTTGTCTCTCTTTCCACCTCAGAATAATGAGATATTGATTTTTGCGCCATCAAAACACTTTTACATTTGGGTATTTTTACTATGTCAAAATCTTTTGACACGCCCGAATTTACTGTATTTATGCGCTCTATACCCATTATAAATAAATCAGGTATAAAAACAATAATTATCTTGAAAATGCGAAAAAACCTGCCAACTTTAATTGTTGACAGGCCATTTTCTATCGTTATCATTTTTCCACATTATTTAATTGTAAAATGACCTGTAACACCTTTTGCTCATATAATCCCCCCTATCAGAGATTACTGATTCTCAATGCAAATAACCTCCTCTTTTGGATGCCTGATATGCATGGATTCGACAGAATTTATCAATAATAAAATCCCCTCCACAACAACTTGTAGAGAGGATTTAAACTCGCCTTAGCTACAGTAGTAAACATTAATGTTTCATTCATTTTTGTTTTCCTCCTAAATAACTATAGCTCAGATGCATCATGTACAAGTTTAGCATCAACGGAAATAGCTCCCGAAAGTGATGGTGCTAACTTCTTCGCTGTTTTACCGATACCGCTACCACCTGAAGTTGCAAAAGCATGAACCACCTTGCCATTCCAGTCATAACTCTTTCCAAAAGTATGAACAACTCTTGGAGCCTGTCCGTACCAGATAGGAAATCCAATATATACCGTATCGTACTTGTCAAAATCCTGAATCGTGCCCTTTACAGGAACATCCTTACCACCTATCTGTTCTCGATTGCAGCGTGCCAGTGGATTTGTCCACTTAATATCAGCTGCCGTATATGGTTCTACCGGAACAATCTCAAAAACATCTGCTCCGATTTTTTCGGCAAATTCCTTTGCTACTCTAGCTGTTGTACCCTCTGCACTAAAATATGTTACAAGTGTTGCCATAGTCTTCCTCCTTTTTCAACGTCAAAACAAAGTCTCACTAACGCTCTTGTTATGTTTTGCTACATTTAATTGCATACAATCTTATTATAATACTTTCATTCGTTAATTCAAGCCTAATCAAAACCACCGGCTTAGCCGGTGGTTTGTTCTAGCCCTATAAGGGCTTGTTACCGGCACTGGAGTCTAAAGACTCATTGAAAGGTTCGCCAGCCGCAACATCATTCACTTGCTGAGCCCCTTGGGCTCATCAATTATTTGCTTTTGTTTACTGGCTCACCCGTGAACGGGTCAATATACTCTTTGAGTGTAATTTGATCATACTCTAAGTCTTCTTTTAATTGATTCCTTATGTACTCTTCAATTTTCTTTGCATTCTTTCCTACTGTATCCACATAATATCCTCTACACCAAAAGTGTCTATTGCCATACTTATATTTTAAATTTGCATGTCTTTCAAATATCATAAGCGTACTCTTACCCTTTAGATACCCCACAAAACTGGATACACTCATGCTTGGTGGAATTCTGACTAGCATATGTATGTGGTCTGGGCAGACCTCTGCTTCTATTATTTCTACACCTTTTCTCTTGCATAATGTACTTAGTATATTTGCTATATCCGCCTTTAGTTGACCATATGCAACCTTCCTTCTGAATTTGGGCGCAAAAACTATATGATACTTACACTCCCATTTAGTGTGTGATAAACTATTCATGTCCATTGGGGACTACCTCCTTTGTTATTTTACTTGGCTGACGAACCATAGTAATTCTAGCATTGGAGGTATTTTTCTGTAAGCTGAAGCATTTTTCCACCACCCGCAGAGCAGGTGGTTTTTATTCTTTTTTCAAAACTTTATATCTCATTAAATGTTAAACTTAACGATTTGAAAAAAGAGGGCCTTGCCCTACAAAAAAATAGAGGCTGACGTTAATCAGCCTCTCAGAGTGTAGACAAAGAGGATGCATAATGCACCGCTATGATTATCTGTATGATTTTAATGATGGCAGCCACCGTGAGCATGACCACATATATGGCCTTCGCCGTGATGCTCATCGTGATGTGAACAGTTTGCATCGCCTGAAGCTGCAAGTGTACCTGTGATAAATGCATCTACAACGTCATCAGTGTTTCCATCTGCGCCAGCATAAAGCTTAATGCCTGCCTCTTGAAGAGCCATAACAGCACCGCCACCGATACCACCGCAAATAAGCGCATCAACCTCTGCAAGATTTAGAACACCAGCAAGGGCTCCGCAGCCTTCACCGTTTGTGCCTACCACCTGAGAGTTAACAACCTTCCCATCTTCAATATCATAAACTTTGAACTGCTCGGTTCTTCCAAAGTGTCCAAACACATTTCCATTATCATATGTTACTGCTACTCTCATTGTTTTATCTCCTTTTGATTTTAAGTTGGTTTCAAAAAGAGTCTGGTTTCTATCCATTTCTACATTACCACCGGATATACGGATTCGTTTTCCCTCCACGAGTGCAAGGGCAATCTTTTTTCTAGCGCTCTCGTACATAGCTGTGACCGTCGTACGGGCCACTCCCATACAGTTGGCACAGGCCTCCTGATTCATTCCTTCTGCATCAAGAAGCTTTAATGTCTCATACTCATCGAGGGTAAGAGTGATTGTTTCTAGTTCCTGCTCCTCAGCATTCTCTGGAACAAAGCTATAGTAATTCGGGAACACACGAATCTTTCTACATTTTGGTAATCTAGACAAAACGTAACCTCCGCTCTTTCTGACATATGTCAGATATAACATATTACCATTGTTGACATATGTCAAAAATTATATCATGGCAACAACTGGAATTAAAGGTGTTGGCGATTTATTAGGTAAATTTGTTAAAGGTGCCGTCACCAAAGAATCCGCTGTAAAGCCAGAATATGACGGAAATGGATGGTTAGTATTAGAACCAACCTATAAATTCATTATTTTAGTTGATGTTGCTGAATGGAGTTCTGGCATCACAATAGAAGACAGAATGTTTTATGCATGTTCAAGTTCTGTAAATAACAGCGTTGTCTCAAGAAAGAATCTTTCTTCAGCTGCTTTGGGTGGCAAAGTATTAATGAGCCCAGTAGCTCCTACAAACTCTTTATATGCTGCAACAAACTCTTTAGCCGCCAAAGCCGCTGCTATTACAAGCAATACTTTTGGCAAATAATCACTGAATTATCTCACAAATAACACACGCCTGCACCTATTACAGCTAAAACAAATCTGTAATAAGGAGCGGGCGTGTTACTTTTTCATCTACAAATTAATCAAAGTCTCTAATATCACTAAAGAAACCTATTTCAGGATCTTTTAGAGTGCCTATCATAACCCCCCTATCTAATAGTCTATTTCCATTCTCACAACATGTCTCGGGTAAAATTGCACAGTTATGACATGCCGCAAGATTACAAGAATCTGTACCTTGACCAACAGATTGAATGCAAATTGGATCAGACGTGCACCATAATGCATTTTTTAACGCTGATATAATTGTATCTTCTATCCTTCCCTTTTCACCCTGTCTAACCAATCCACCCAAAGATCCCTCAGAATCACCAGAAGCTGTATAAATCAATACTCCCGTCATGTGAAATTTGTCTTCACCAACCTCACAATATACTCTTTCTCTTATCGATGAACTACCATATCCGCATTCAAAACTCAGCTGATTAATCAATAAATGCGCAAAGGTATGTATCAACATATATTCCGGCCTGACATCTCCTTTAAGACTTTGACCAAAGAATGAGTTTTTATAATTATCACTCACATTTCGTACTCTCGATATAATCTTTGGATTCTTAGCCCATGTAGAAAGAGCTTTACTATTAAACTCAATAAATATTCCCTCACCAAATGTTTCTATTGCTGGTATCCATTTACCTTCACCAAGTCGTAACATTTTTCTATTTTCAGTTATTGTTTTAGAATCCGGCTTAAGTCTTGAAAAACCAACAAATGCTCTTGTTTCTTTTAACTTTGGTACGAGCGAAATACTATTAAAATACTTCTGAATACAAGAATCATACTCACTTATCGGTTTGTTAATAGAATGAAATTCCTGAGCATCATTACCTGAACTTTTAATTAAAACCTTATACTCTGCAAATCTATATTCGTCTTCAGACGTATCTTCATTCACTACCGGTAATCCATCAACAGAATCTGCTTTTTCTATAATTGCATCATAAAGCTTATCTGCATCGACATTCTTTTGTTGAGCAATAAAATTTATGATATTCTTATCAAACTTCCCATCTGTTCTTGAATTATTAAGCGTGTCAAAAATATCATTGACTATACCGATAATTTTCAAATCATCCTCTCCACCATTTGTTGGAATATAGATAGAGCTTATCGTATTAGCAAACCATACATTTGTAGCACCACGTAATACTACTCTGATTTGTTCCGCTTCACATGTACAAGGATTATCATCATCTCTATAAACACCTAACCAAGGCTTACTTCCTTTGCATTTATAATTAATCCTTTTTAATGCACCTGGTCTAGTAACACCAGCCATAGATTTCTTCGCACCACATGAGCATTCATAAAAAACACCACCTAAACCAGAAGAAGCACCACCTGTACTTCTTCTAATTCGACATTTTTCAGGATTATATGTTTTGCCACTATCATAATGAACCCATTCTGCTATTGGAAAATCATCAATATGTCCTTCAGGACATATGACAATAAATCTTTCAGGAATCATCTTCCTTTTGAACTTGGATTTAGCATTACATTTTCTTCCATGCGGCCACTGAAAAGCATCACATTCTGGTGGTATCTCATAATATGTAGACTCATGCATAGTTCCACAAAAAGGACAATACGACCATTTAGGAAATCTAACAGCAGGAATCTTAAGGTGATAATTTTCTGAATCTGCATTTTTTTCTCTATAATCTGGTGGCCATCGTAATTCTGGCACTCCTATTCTTTTTGTTAATCGCTCATCCTTTATGATGAAATCTTCTGGATTGTTATATCTCCACATATCCAGTCCCGCAATCATCAGTGATTCATCATTTGGAAATGGAACTAAAGCCCCAACCCCCCATGGTCCAATCAATGCATTTCTTCGCATAGGTCTTTTCATTGTCATATCTACTCATCCCTTTCAATATAACGACTTTTAATACAATCCGCTTCACATGACGCATCAACGCTTCTCATTGATGTTGGTGTGGGAATACCTCGTCCATCCCAAATAACATTTGGTTTATCACTAGAACTATAAATAAGCGGCAACGGATTTCCCATTGACATATCAAAGTTCTTTTGAGGAGTCCATCTCTGAGGATTCCAGTCTTCCCATTCCTCCATGCGAAAATCAAACCATTTCATTGTGTCTTCTAACTCACATGGATCTATTTCATCTATACGCTTTTCAATTACATTCCTAACATGATCAATTATCTCCTGTTTTGGAAATTTAGGTGGATCAGCGTTAAATTCTTCACCATGCTCAAGCCTCATCATTCCAATCATAATTGCGTGCAATGCGCGTTTACGTACTGGTGCCGAAAAAGGTGTTACACTAGTAGGTTCAACGAAACAATATAGTTTAGAATGATACTGTATGAATTGCTCATAAAAAGACTTATCACGAGGTCTACTAGGTCTATAAAGAACAAACACTATTCCTGGAGCATATGTTGCATTTCGACCTACTCGTGATGTTGCTTGAATATACTCTGATGTCGTTTTAGGCTGACCAGCTACTGTCATCAACCCTAAGCGTTGAACATCTAAACCTACAGAAATCATGTTAGTAGCTAAACATATGTCTATTGAATGCTCTTTTACATGATTATCTGCATCTCGTTCCTCAGGATAACCAATATTTAAATTCGCCAAGCTCGAAGTAACCTTATCTCCTGGAATTCTACTAGTAAGCTCTTCATCCCTATATATATATCTACGATACTTTTTATACTCCTCTTGGCTAAAGCGTTTATCATCATATCTGCGCTTGTACATAACGTCTAAATATTGATCAATATCAGCTTTAATCCAAGTCTGTGCTTGTCCCAATTCGCGAATACTATTGTAGTATCCAACATTAGTCCAATATGGATCTCTTTCTTCTTCTTTTTCAACCTCCATTGTTTTTGCTGCATACAGCAAGGCTGCATATAATCTGATAGCCGTTGTTGCATCAGAGGGGGAACCTGCTGCCAATATCCCAATATACTTACGACCGCTTTTATTTTTATCTTCATTTGCAAAAAAAGAATCTCCAGCATTTAAACCTGCAGGTGGGAATTGAAAGACGTTTTCCGTTCCGCAACCATACAAAGCATGACATTGTTCTTTAGCCCTACTAATTGTCGCTGTCGAAGCAACAATTTTAGGAGATATATGTCCAGAGGGCATAGTCTCCGTGCAAAGGTCATTAATCATTGTTTCATAATGCCCCACCATCGAGCCAAGCGGTCCTGAGATTAAATGCAATTCATCTTGAATTATTAAGTCAGGTGAAGTAACTTTTTCTCCATCCTCATAACCAAATAAACCCTGCGCTTCCGGCCGATAAGGTAACATTGCAAATTTATCAACTGTACCTAAAACAAGCGTAGGTTTCTTTTCATAAATATCATCATCAATTATATATAAGGGAAGTCCGCTCTGCCTCAAAGCAAAATCGCATCCATTTTTCTCGTTTGCGCACTTAAAAATGAATCTCTTAGACTTACGTGGTCCTGGCTGAATTTTGTATCCAGGTAAATGTCTTATTTTCCCATCTACAGAGTCTACAATTCCCATTTGGGCCCCACACCAAGGGCACTTTAACATCACAAATGGATTACTATCTGTACGATTTGATTTAATATCATTATATTTTGAAACAGCATCTTTAACATGGTTTGGAGTCGTATCGCCACCAACCCATAAACCTATATTAATCTCTTCTTCACCTAAAACATCAGAATTATTTTGTCTAATCAGTTCACATGCACAAATTACTGCTGCTGCCCTTTCGTACTGTTGAGCTGTAAGTAAACGCAAAGTATACCTCATTAAAATTGCAGTACCTACATTATCCTTATTTTGTAACCTTCGAATAAATATCGTATAAGCCGAAAGTCCTAAATAAGCTTCTGTTTTACCACCACCTGTAGGAAACCAAATTAAATCTACAATCTTTCTTTCCTTGCTTTTTCTATTATTCATAGAATCAAGATTCATCAGAATGAAAGCAAGCTGAAAAGGTCTCCACTGTCCGTATACTCGTTCATCTTTCTTATACCAAGTAGTGTTATCATGGATATTTGGCAACTCCAATACAGGATTTTCAAGTACTATCCCTCCATCACCATCATAAATCCAGTTCTGTAAAGGCAATCCATAATGAAGCTGTTGTGAAATCATTGCTTCATTCATCCATTGGAATGCTTTACGAACGTTCTTGTCTGTACTCAATAAACGAACACCATTTTCCATACGCTTTTGACACTTCCAACAATTACTTATATGCCTTTGTGCAGTGTCATGTAGCTTATTAGGAACATCAATTTGTTCTAAAGATTTAATCCAATTCGAATACTTTTTACATAATAATTCAAGCTGTGTTATTACATCACCAAATTTATCCTCACAGCTCATATCTACCATACTCAGCGTAACTCCCTGAATTACACTTGGAACAATTGGCTTAACTTCATAAGAAGGAAAGACAGCCGTTTCAATCCAATTCACAGAATCATTTGCCTCATCCCATTCAGCTGCACACCCATGACCAATCGCATAATTTTTAACATCTCTATATAAAAGCATATTAGACATATAATCTTCATCTGAATTAATTCTTTGTCCCTCTGGTAAAAAATGAAATCCATTTTTAGAAGTTATACGCATTTTTGCTTGGAAGAAACAATCCTCATCATGGATTTGATTTCCTTCCATCATCTTCGTATTCTCTATGGTAAATGTATAAATGCTAAAACCTTCTTTTCTATATCGCATAGTAATATCAACTTGCAGGCCGGTATCACCTACTGGATATCTTTTTAAAGGCTCCGTCCTGTCTGGCAATTCAAAAGATTCGTCATTTTTCCATTCTAGTGGTCTTCTATAATACTTTGTTGTAATCTTCCCAGATTCTGAGTTTGTCTCAGTAGTTTTCGAATAAATTCCTGCTGAAATAAGCGCACCAATTGTATCTCCATCGCAAACAGCAACTGTAATACTCATAGCTGATTGGTAAAATGCATTAGAACGATCAATCAATTCCTCAGCATCTTCCAACACTTCAAACTGATTTTCTGAAGAATAATCTATCTCAGACAATTCCTCATTATCAGGCTCAGCTTCCTCCATTTCAACAATTTCTTTTTCTTCATCCGAGTTATTAATTTCCTTAGCCCCATGAGGGAACAATATTCCAGCAATATAACGAGTTCTAGGGGGATCCGTAACAAGAATTTCCTCTCCATTCTCCTGTAATAATCCTTCCCAGTTTACTGGATCAGGCCCAATAAATTCTCTCTCAATAAATTGCTTTAATTGCTCACGTCTCTCTTTAGCCATTTAGCAATCTCCTTTTTAATAAATCACTATATTCATTGTGGGCATTCTTTGATTCAAAAATATAAAGTGCGGTCCTTGCTCTACTAAGCGCCACATACATCAGATTTACAACACTATACGAATTTACATCAGTCAATATAACAACTGAGTTTTCCAAACCTTTAAAAGATTGTATTGTTGAAAAAGTCACATTTTCGCTAGATTTAAAATCGTAATCCTTTATTTTTACACACTCAATCCGAGATACAATCGAATTTTCCTTGCTTTTAGGCGAAAGAATCGTTATCTTTCCATTCTCTATATTTTTATCCTGCAACTCTTTCAATAATGATTCTAATTTTTCTAGTTGTTCTTCATCTGATGAACACGTTTTATGATCGACAGGAAGACCTTCTACTTTTGTCCATAAATCTTTTGGTGCATCATATCCAGTAATGGTTTGTATATCATCACAAATTTGTTTTGTATTTCTACAATTTTCTGTTAGCTTATAACGGATGAATGACGTGCGATCCTCTAAATGTTCTATCATTTCACGACCATCAACGCCATCAGCATAGATAGCCTGTCTTGAAAAATCTCCAAAAAACTTCCAGTATCCATGCTCAAAACCTTTCTTTAACAGCAAATCTATAATGTCAATGTAGTTATCTCTAACCAAGTCTTGGGCTTCATCAATTACTATTTCATCAAACTCCATTAGTGGATTATCAATTAGTATTTCAAATACTTTTGATGGCAACACTTCTTCATAAAAATCTTTTTTTGCATTCGCATCAGTTGGAACAGAAACCGTTTCACCAGCCAAATTAATAATATGCAATAATAGTTTATGAAATGTTCCTACGTAAATTGGTTTATACTCCTCAGCAAGCTCCTGAAAATAAGTCTCAAACCATGTTCCAATACTACTATTGAAACAAATCAAGGCTACTTTTTTCCCTTGTGCTACCGATTTCTTTGCTTGTTCAATTGCCAGCAAAGTTTTTCCTGTTCCTGCTGGCCCGTAAACAATTCCTCTCCTATTTTCTTCTATTTGATCCAAACATTTATATTGCTTCTCTGTTAATTCCACCAATTCTTGTTCAGCATTATTAATTCTAGCCTTTATTGCTAATATTTTGTCAAAATCACTTCTAAGTATACTGATAAGATATTTGGCATCCTGTGAAGTCGGAAGTTTTGACGGATTAAGCCTTCCGTACGTCTCTTCATATTTTTTTTTGCTTCCTTCCGCAATTCGGATTATGAAATCTCTGACATTATCTCCATCATTACAATCAAAAACCTGCCATGGTTCCTCATCGATTCCCATAGTTCCATATTCAATATCTGGAACCATGACACCAAAACCAAAATGTAAATCAGCAACTCTATAATGAATACTGTCCGCCCTTTCTTTTATTTCAGCCATAATACTATAAATTGCTTCACTTGCTTGCTCAAATGGGCCTCTAGATTTCGTGGTCACATCCCCTCCCCTATTAGTAAAAGTCCACATACCGTCTGTACGTTTCACTCTTCCCCCTTTGACCTCCAGAGCAAATATACCAAATTGGGGTGCTACTACTAAAAAGTCCACTTCACCTTCTATTAATGTTTGATGGTGTGCTATTCCTAATGAATGAAAAACCACCCAATCTTCCGTATTTGGAGCATTTTGAAACCATCGAAAAATCTTCTTTTCAGCTCCACTTTTAGTCTCGGGCGAAATAACAGACGGTATCATTCTTGCCATAGAATATTCTCCTTCTTCTCATCCATAATCTTATTTGAATTACTTGCATCAACCGCAATATACTCTTGGCCTATATCTATAACCTTCAATACCTTTACAACCCCCACGTCATCAAGATCTATTTCAATCGGTGCCCATATATTAAACGGATCAATCGATTCTTCGGTAATAAGCTTTGTAGCTATTCCCTCAGATAAACGTTCAGACAGCACACGACCAGCTCGAATATGAGCATTAGTAATAAATCTTCCGGCAGAAACCACTTCTTCTAATTTTTCTAGTAAAACACCGTCTCCGGTTACTTCTGCAATATATTTCAAATCCTCCACATCCTGCGGAATTATTTGATCATCCGATTGCAACCAATTCTTTACAGTTTGATAATTTCTCGTGCATCCAGCCTCAATTAAACGGTTATAAATACTATCCAACGAAGAAAATGCTTCCTCTATTCTCAACGCTTCCTTCCACAGAGCAGCAATTTTTCTATAATCCGCCTTACCATTCGCCTCTAAAATTCTATCTGCAACTTCTCGGATTATATCTTTATCAGCTTCTCTAACTACAATAAAATCCCCTACTTCAAGCTTTTCTACATCTTTCTTCTCAATCTGACTACCTGTTTGATTTATAATATTGGTAACACAAATAATCTTATGCCCCTCAGTAAATAACGCAAATTCACCTCCGACAAATCCAACTGGTCTTGCTTGTACTACTTGATCCGCATCATAATTTCCATGAATTGTATACTGACGATACCTACTCTCTTGGAAAATCAAATCAAAGTCATCCTGCTGAGTAAGCGCCTCATTCTCTTCTGCATCTATTACTTCAACATCTTCTACCTTATCAAATATTTTTTCTATCTTATCTGAGAAAGATTGCTTTGCAATAAGCTTATTAGTCTCATTATTTAATCCATTTTTCCAGTTTTTAGTGTGTGCCCTTCGCCATTTTTCCTCACATTCATAGGTAAAAATATGTATATTTTCAATTTTATAACTATAGATTATTTGTTTGACTAACGACGCACTAAACCATCCAGCGAGAATCGCTGTGTCCCCATATACTTTTTTCAAACCTATAAATTCTTTAGGATAAACCACATAAATAGTTGGTCTATATCCACTCTTTGCCAAACGTTCTTCCCAGTATATTTTTACTCGTTCAGCATTATCCTGATTAGCGCAAATAATATAAAACTGCGGTTTACGTATCTCTAACAACAATTTACATATTTCTTCTGTCTTTGGAAAAACGTTATTTTCCTCTAATAGTTTGTAATAATTATTTATAGCCAAATCAAAATCCTTATACATCTGTTGGTCTATAAACATTTTTTCAATTTCAAGTGAGTTTGCGCATTCATCTAATAATACTAGAGCTCTATCATGTTCGTTTCCAGTAATGTCGCAAATACCTCTAACACTTAAGTAAGCTAAATGAATTAGACTAGTATATATCTTATTCATTCGAGCACTTTCTTCTTCAACTCTTCTATTATATTTATACAAACAATCAAATGCTTCACTTATACTAGGTGCCATTAACCTATGGTATTCAACTGACGAATCTATGCAATTAGCTATTTTTTTATCTAAATATGTGCCAGAATTTCCGCACACTCTTTCTACTATGCTATCAGCATCCCATCGCCATATATTGAATCCTCGATTTTTCAATACAGCCAAATCCATAGACTTAATAGTATCGACTACACAAAGAATTGGTAATTTCTTTTGTAATAAATAATCCAAGTCATCTAACTGTGAATTGATATCACACTCATTTAGATTTATGACTACAGACTGTACTTTGTTCCCTCGTGAAATAACTTCATTGACATATGAAATCTGACTTGAAAAAATTAACGCTGGTGTGCCGACATATTTTCCCTTATAAAAACGTAAACCCCCCTCATAATCTGCCTTTGCCACCAATAGATACTGAAATAACTGCTCATCACAAATTTTTAATTCCCCTGCTTTTCTTTCACTATCTGCGACAGTAGAAATATATACAACCGATTCTCCTATATGCGTCAACAATGCCTTTAAATAGTTAATCGTTTTCTTTCCAACAGAAGAATCTGCCTCTATTTTTTTCTTTTCTTTATCGTATAATGCTTTCTTAGATAAACGTTTTTTTGTATCTGTTACTTGAAAATATGGTGCCATTTCTAAAGGACATCCAAATCTGTCAACGTTAGAAAACTTAAGAAATATCATAGGAGATCCTGGATTAACTAGGCTATCACCTATTCCCAAAAACTGCGTGATACAATTTCCGATTTTAAGAAGTTGTCCTGCTTTAAATTGATCAGGAGAATACTTATTATCTACCTTTCCACTAATAACATTATGAATTACCTTAGATAGCATAAGTAAAAAAGGAATTTGCTCTCCATCAGGGAACACAAAAACGTTTTTATTCCCCTGATTATGGTTCATTTTTTCCTCCATAATTACACTAGCCTTAACTATTTCAGGCAAGTTTACATTCAGACCATCCATATTTACTTTTATGTCATCTAAACTCTTATCGTGCTCAAGAATTTCTGCAAGATACTCCGCCCAATTCATATCTCTTCTTACCTCTCAACAAAGCCTTTCTCTTTTGCACTTTCATATATTATTTTTGCCTGCTTTGCCTGTTTAACTGATGGCTGCTTGCTTCGTCCCACTAATGTTCCAACACTAAAAGCAATTCCTCGCTGCCAAGGTTGCAAATTGTTTGTATCTTTTGCCCATTTAGAAATTGATAGCCAAACAGCAGCAGGAATAGAACATACCCATTCAATCAACTCTTTTTCTTCTTCTGTCGCTTCATTAAGAAAACTTGATGCACTTGAACTTGACGATAGAACAGCTGTTGTTAAATCGTCTGATATTAACTCTTTTTTCAATTTATTAGAAACATCTATATCAAGTTCAAGCAAACCATCCCAACACGCTTTGCGTTTACAATATTCCCCAACGTTTGCGTTTCCTGGTGGATTAGTAATATATTGCTGGACAACTGCCGATAAACGAACTATCTCGCTTTCCAACACATCAGAAAGCCCTTGTTCCTTCCAAATACTTTCAAGATTTAGCCTCTGAGCAGTTTTATGAGATATCAAAGCAATTGTATATGTAACTATATTTGCTCTATATCCTCCATATTTTTGCTCTTGAACAAGCTTCTCTGTCCGCCTATACAAAATTGCTTTTGCTACAAGTAACTGATAATAACGTTCATCTGGTAAATAGTTTCCACGCTCTTTTAATCCCACCATAAAGCGTTTAAAATTCTTCTGCGCACCTTCGCTTACATAATAAGGCATTTGATTCCATGTATTCTCATACTTTGCCATATCTGTTTTTGTGAATAGTGGATGTATTTCCTTAAAAGCCTTTCTTTTTGTCGGTGTTCCTTCTCTTGCAAGCATATCTGCATATTGGCCTCGTGCTCTTTCAAAAAACCAGTTTTTTGATTTTTGCCCAGGTGTTGCAGGAGCCCAAATTACCCTTGATAAATCTTCCATCTTTCTATTGAAAGGATCATTAGACGAAAAATCAGCCATCTGAATCTTATTCTGAGTATTCGCACATTCAGATATTTTATGAACAATATCATCCATCTTATCCTGATTCTTTATTACAGAAATTTTCATCTGAACATAAACCTGTGATAAGTCTACTTCTGACTTTTTTTCTCTAATAATGTTGTATATCGAGGCTGTAGTTTGTCCGCCATTAACAATCTGCATGTCTCTTATCTTAGCCACAAATGTTGATCCATCTTCATCTGTATCCAAAGTTATACTTTCAGCCGTAACGGAAATACCATTATTGTAAGCTAGAAACATCTGTGGCTCATTTCTTAAAGTATCTCTTATTCCTTTATTTACAGCACCCTTTACCTGTAAAAATGAACGAACATTCTTTTCAAGTAGTCTCGCCCCATGTTCCATATAAATTTCAGCAAGAATGTTTCCTGGAATAATTGCTAAGTATGCTTCATAGTCATCACAACATTTGTTAACTAAACAAGGTATCCTTTTCTCAAATTGACTAGCAAAATCTATTTCTATTGTCTCTCTCATCTTTCCCGATGACATACATCGAAAAAGGCGATCCATGTCCCATATACTAAAAGATACTTCAGCATCATCAATTAATACATTTTTAAAAGGTATTGGTTTGCAGTTGCCGTTGGTTAACGCAGTTATACAAACTTCTTTTATATCTTCTTTATGCTCATATACAGAATGTGCAAATTCATACGTATCATTATCTTTTTCAAATGATTTATATAAATCATTTGTTGCACGTCTATAAACCTGCATAGCTCTTTTTAATGCCGCATCTATATCCGTCTTTGATGTAGTCTTAACTCCATCTTCATCATAAAAAATACTTACGAAAATATTAAGCTTTTCATAGTCTTCATCAAGTTTATATGCATTTAACTGTACTCCATGAGCCCTATATGGACAAATAATCGGACTATCAATTTCCCCAACATCTTCCAAATAATCAAGCATAACCGCAGTAAAGTAGTCCTGAATCTCCCAACCATAGTCTGGTCCATCTTTTAAAATCTCAATTTGTTCTTTAAATTCATCAAAAAACTCTTCGAAATTCAAAATAAAACCCTCTCTACCATAAACAATTTATACTAACTGCTTTTTTATTTCCTCTGCAATACTCTTAGCCATCATAGGTGGAACAGCATTTCCAATTTGTTTAAACTTTTCACCTCGACTGCCTTCAAAATAATAATTATCTGGAAATGTTTGTAATCGTGCTGCCTCTCTAACAGTTATAGATCTACACTGTTTAATATCTGGGTGAATAAAATAATGTCCATCTTTAGCTAAATGAGCGAGAACGGTATGGCATGCGTTATCATTACCTTCTACAACCTTAAATCTATCTTTAAAAGAACTTTGGTTTTTATGCGTCTTTAAGATATCCGGAAGTTGATCATACATAATTCGTTTACCCGAATCCGTATATGCTTCAATGGCCATTTTGTATATTTGAATATCTCTATCATTATTTGTTCTTGCAATATGATGAGTGACTAAATCATCTTCCGTTCTTATCTTATTTTTCTTTACATAATCACTACAATCATCATAAGATGATTTATATCTATTATTCTCCTGCCCACGTTCTACTTTATCCAAATCTCTCAACAAATCCCAAACAATAGCATTGCTTCTACATTTTTTAAACTTTGGATAAAAATGTTTAGCCCCTTCGCGCCAACCAATAATAATCATCCTTTTCCTATTTTGGAGAACGCCAAAATCTGCTGCATTCTGTAATTTAGGCACAACATCATATCCCACTTTTTTTAATGCATTTTGTAAGTCTTTAAAAACCTGCCCATCTCTTGCTGAAGTTATTCCCGCCACATTTTCAAATACAAACATATTAGGTTTATACTTCTTTAAAAAAGAAGTATACATCTTATATAGTTCATTTCTAGGATCTTCTTCCATTGGAACCAACATATGGCTACTTTGTGCTCGACCAACTAGAGAATAAGCTTGGCATGGTGGTCCTCCAACAATAACATCCACTTGCTTAATATTTTCTTCATACATTATCTCATCAACTGTTTCAAAAATACTTGGAAGTGTTTTTGCAGACATTTCTGCATTTATTACAGTCTTTATTATTTCATCCGGGACATATTCAAACATTTTTTCTCTTGATATCTCACCGCGCTCATACATTCGATATAAAGATAATGATTCTTGATCCTTCAAATATAAATACGCCGCCCTTGTTTCTAAAGTTTGTGCCGCTGCTTTATTCATTTCTACATGAGCAATTGGATTGAAACCGGCTTGTATAAATCCTTCTGAAAGACCTCCGGCCCCTGCAAATAAATCAATAAAATTCAAACCCTTTTTACTATCCATTTTTACATTTCTTCCTTAACTTTTAATTATTCATTTTTTATTATTTATATCATAGCATACACAAAAAATAATTGTATTTTAGATATTTTGCTATAACCATCACTCATTTTTTTATTGTATACGCTAAGAGCAATTATGATTATAAATTTCAATTGATGAATAACTACCAGTTTTTCTCCATTATTTTCGATAATTTCAAGTTAAACTTTTTGCCTAACAAATTATTTCTATAATGATATTCCCCTAACTGATATAGGTTATAAGGAGATATTGTTTAGTATAACTCAATTATATGTACAAACTATAACCATCTAATCCTTGCACAAAATTCAAACGACTAACAAAATAAATTTCCATATAAAAAGAGCGATGCATCAAGCACCGCTCCGACTATTTAAAGCTTTGACATATATTTATTCTGATCTGATTTAGGAATCTTTAAAGCATCCATTGCTTCTTCCGCACTTATCTTAAAACTAGCCATAACATTGCGAATCGAAGAAAGACGCTCTTTCTCCATTCCTTCTTCCTTGCCCTCATGCCTAATTAATGCTTCCTCTTCCCATCTTTGCATAAACCTAACACCTACTTCCTCGCTTGCCTTAATCTCAGCTACACGCCCCTTTATTTTAGCAAGATTTGGAGCTGAATCTACCTGTGTCTCTATGCCTTCATTATATTCAATAAATCGCATTAGCGCAATAAATTCAGGGGAAACGTCATTATCGTTTTGGCCATGAGTATTTATAAATATTCTCTTTGCTCCATCTTCTAACTTTACGCTAGAATCCTCCTGACATACATCTTCAACCGTGTAAATATAGCGTTTTTTACCAAACAAATCAAACGGCATAATCATAATAATCGTAGTGTTTTTGATGTTGTTGTAATCCACTTCGCCTGGCGCTAGTAATGAAGAGTCAATAAGAGATTGATAATACCTGGTTCTTTTGACAAGATCATCCCGATATTCCTTCTGCATCTCAGTGTTGTAAACAGTGTCATTATCCATAGAATACTCTCATAAAAGAAATAGATAACTATTTTCACAACCCCGTTTTATTTAAATGTATAACTATAAATTAAAATTAAAAATTTTTTAAGAAAATGGAAAAAATGATAATTTTTTTTGATATATAAATAGACAGATAAATATAAAGATTTGAAAGGAGATATACAATGCCATACATTACTATCAATGATAATGATAAAACTTTTACTACTAATGATATTCAAACTGCAAAAGCCTTAAATGCTTTAATTCCCGAACCTTTTTTAAAAAAGGGCAAAGTTACTCCATTTCCAAATTTGAGCCAGTAGATTTTTATTTTAGATCTTGTATCCGCAGACAAAAATTTTTAACACCCAAAACTTCTATACTGTACTTAAATAAGCTCCGTTTGTTAATGAAAGCCGCATGCCAATATTACTTTTAGTTGGCATGGCCAAACTTATGATTGGAGAAAAGTGGGCACACTTTCTATTTATAACATGATAAAAAAAGACTGGGCAAAATATGCCGATGATGTTGAGTATCTAGCCTATTAAATACTTTGGCACGCGAACACTTTTTTAACGAACTTGTATACTATCTTTCTAGTCAATACTCTCCCACCAACGTTCATTATAGCTTTCTATATCATTATAATTTACTGTCTGTCCGATTCTTGGGGTTGCAATGTTTTGGCCCTGAGCTTTAGCCTCTGCAGTAGAGCGTATCACCGGCTCGTCCCAGGAATGGTTGCACAGGCAAAAAGTGCCCCAGTGTACTGGCACCAGCCAGTCGGCATGTACATCCCTGGCAGCCTGCACAGTTTGCTCTGGCAGCATGTGAACTGAAGGCCAGGCGCTATCATACTGACCGTTTTCTGCAATCATCAAGTCCACACTTCCCAATTTTTCATATACTCTCTCAAAAACATCGTAATAGCCGGTATCGCCGGTGTAATATACCTTGTGGCTACCGTCATTCATATATAGCCCGCCCCAAAGAGTCCTGTTTCGCCTAAAGGGATCTCGCCCGGTAAAGTGCTGCCCCGGCGTAAGGGTGTAGTTAACATTGTCAATTGTCACGTCCTCCCACCAATTCAGGGCCGTGATTTTTTCCTTTGCCACTCCATAGCTTTCCAGGATGACATCAACACCAAGAGGAACAATATAATGACCTGTCTTTGCGTCGATTCCCTTTATGGTCTGGTATTCCAAATGGTCGTAATGGTCATGGGAAATAAAAAGCACATCTATCTCAGGCAGTGTTTCTACTGTAACAGGGCACTGTGAATATCGCTTAACTCCTGTGAATGTCACAGGACTTGAGTACTTATCAAGCACCGGATCTATCAGCACATTTTTATCACCCAGTTGAAGTAATGAGGATGAATGCCCCAGCCAGGTAAAGGTTATCTCACCTTTATTGCCATGCTCTGAAAATGTAGGCGTTTCAACCTTTATCATCTCAGAGGGAAACCTTCTATCGCTTGCCTCATCCTGCTTGCCTGCCATTAACTGGATTTCATTTTCATTGTGAAATTGCTTGTCGTAAAATAAATCACTCTTAGCATACTCCCTTTGATGAGCCTTGTCCGGCGTAGCGCCAACGGATGGCCAGAACCTTAAAAACAGTAATGTGGCCACCAGAATTAATATTACTATTATTAAAATTACGATTATTATTTTGAGAAGTATCTTCATTTTCGGTCTCCCAGATATTGTATTTCTAACAGCTTTACTTATTTTACCATTTTACAGGTACAAAAAGTAAAGATAGTTATTCAGAATTTTAATGTCTTTAATCTAATTTATTGTGAAATATAGCATATTTCTACGGCTTTAGTTATAATGTTTTATAAAATATTAATAATTAAATGGAGGTATTTTACTATGGCAAGATTTACTCTGCCCAGAGACATTTATCATGGAAAGGGCGCACTTGAAGCATTAAAAACATTTGAAGGCAGACGTGCCATCATATGCACTGGCGGCGGTTCCATGAAAAGGGGTGGTTTTTTACAGAAAGTCGAGGATTATTTAAAAGAAGCCGGTATGGAAATCGAGCTTTTTGAAGGAATAGAACCTGATCCATCTGTAGAGACAGTTATGAAAGGCGCTGAAGTAATGCAGAAATTTCAGCCAGACTGGATTGTTGCTATCGGTGGTGGTTCACCTATAGATGCAGCCAAAGCTATGTGGATAAAATACGAGTATCCAGAGACAACATTCGAAGATATGTGCAAGGTTTTCGGACTTCCTAAGCTCCGTACAAAAGCAAAATTCTGCGCTATTTCTTCTACTTCAGGAACCGCTACAGAGGTTACTGCTTTCTCTATCATCACTGATTATCAGAAAGGAATCAAATATCCAATCGCCGATTTTGAGATTACACCTGATGTGGCTATTGTTGATCCAGAGCTTGCTCATACTATGCCACAAAAACTGGTTGCACACACAGGTATGGATGCAATCACACACGCTGTTGAGGCATATGTTTCTACTGCAAACTGCGCTTATACAGACCCACTTGCAATACATGCAATTGAGATGATTATGAACACTCTTGTAAAGTCATACAACGGCGATATGGCTGCAAGAGATGAAATGCATGATGCACAGTGTCTTGCCGGAATGGCATTTTCTAATGCTCTTCTTGGTATTGTTCATTCTATGGCTCACAAGACAGGCGCAGCATTTGCTGATTTGGGTGCTCATATCATCCACGGAGCTGCAAATGCAATGTATCTTCCAAAAGTCATTGCTTTCAATGCAAAGGACCCTGTTGCTAAAAAGCGTTATGGTGTCATAGCTGATTACATGCATCTTGGCGGTTCAAATGACGATGAGAAGGTTAAACTCCTCATCGATTATCTGCGCAAGATGAATGATGACCTCAACATTCCTCACAGCATCAATCACTACGGTCCTGACGGACTTCCCGCTGACCAGGGATTTGTACCTGAGGATGTCTTCCTCGAGAGACTTCATGATATAGCTGCAAATGCTATTCTTGATGCCTGCACAGGTTCTAATCCAAGACAACCTAGCCAGGAGGAAATGGAAAAACTTCTTAAGTGCTGCTACTACGACACTGAGGTTGATTTCTAAAATAACTATAATTTAAGGGAGGCTGTTCAATCGCCTCCCTTTCTTAATCTATTATTTTCACGCTTTGCCCATTATAACACTCTCACCCCGCCGAAATCAATTAATGACTTATCATCTTTTTCCGTTCTGAAAGTAGATTAAACCTCCTAAAAAGATTTTTTGGCAATAGAGTAGGAGGCGGTGACTAACC
>DBWZ01000048.1 GCA_002309345.1 Pseudobutyrivibrio sp. UBA1225 | reverse complement strand
TCAGTAATACTTGATGTGAGTAATATCTATTGCTTTCAAGAGAAATCACCCTGTAAAAGTATTAGTGAAGCATGATTTAGGGCATGACTAATACTTGATTTTCACAATTTATAGAGAATATGAAGAAAAAAGTATTAGTATGAGTTGATTTATGCAAAAGTAATACTTTGGAGTGTGCCCTCAGAGAAAAAGTGGCCTGTAAAGCTAGATTTCTACGAGTAATTCATTTTTCTGCTAGCAGAAAGTTTTGTTGCAGGTGAATTATGAAAATTCTATCACTAAGTCAGTTGTACTAAGCATATTTACTATTATTAATAATCGACGGAGATTTAATAATTTATGAAAAAATTTAAAGACTTATTTAAAAAGCTGTATTTCAGGAAAGAGGCACTCCCTGATTTGTGCTCTATTGCATTTGTTTTGACAGCGTTCATGGTAGTGCCGTTATATTACAGCAAGATCCAAAATCATCTTACTAGAGTTATTTTGGCATTGCTTATTTTCCTTGCGGCGATTGTTACAGTTGTTGTATCTGCAATCAGATACGCCAAAAGAAATAAATGCTCGGAGCATTTTGATTGGTTGAGATTATTGCTAGTTGTTTTAGCAATTTTAATACTCCAATACATAGTTGTCTTAAACACATCTAAATTTGGAATATCTAGTTCCTTCGGAAGAGATACAAATTATCCATTAAAAGAGATTAAGGGAGAATGGAAAGTTCCAATTATTAACAGTCTATCATTTGCTGTATTCTCCCAACTAATACTGACAGCGATTAGTGCTGGATACGTAAAAACGAAATCATTTTTTTTAAAATTAGCAAAGGCTTTGATTTTTGTGGCGATACCATTATTTTTATTAATGCTATTGTCAACGTACTTGGGCTCTAAAGTTTTTGCTGTTGGCTTTATTTTAACTATCGTTTTGTGGTTTACTGCTGTATCCGCAAACGAAATTTTGGATTATGATTGGCAACTTAGAAAAGAACATGCAAACTAGGATGGGAGATGTTAATGAAAATAAAAACTAGATTAAAGAGACTTATATGCCTGGTTTTTGTGGGATTTTTTACAATAAGTCATCCGCTTAGTTTATTTGCGGAAGAGAATCCCCTACCAGATTCTTATGAAGGAACAAATGATTTTGTTGCTGAAGAGCAAGTTCCTTTGAGTGATGAAGAATTTGATCAATTGTTAGAAGAGGAAACTGAAAAAACTGATGCAGAAGGAGGAAATAAACCTGAAGGCGATGGTGCAGACGCAACAAAGCCTAATTCAGATACTGATTTAGAATCTGATGATGAAAAGTCTGAGGACAAGCAAGATTCTGAGAAGGATGAAGAAAAAGACTCAGACGAAGACATAGAAAAAGAAGAAAAGGACTCTGACGTAGACGAAGATAAAGAAGATGAAGAGTCTGATGAAGATGACGAGGATAGCGAAGAGGAGGATGACGAAGAGTCTGAAGAAAAGGACTCAAGAATTATTTCTCAAGAGCTTAAGTTAGATTACTCGTTAAAAAGAGATGAGTTAAATACTAATGTAGATAAAGTCACTCTATCCGGAAATATTAAAGGAGAGAATATCTTATACCCAGAGTTTCGTCTTAACGATGATTCTGAGTTTATAAGCGTTGACGAATATACAAAAACATCTAAAGGCGATTCTGAAGGAAGCACTAAATCTAATGTGACAGATGATTCTGATGAAAGCAAGAAATCAGATGTAGAAGATGCTTCAACTAAGAGCAGTGATGCAGAAGATTCAACCTCAAACAATAATGATTCTAGTGAGGATGAAAAAGAATCTGCTAATTCAGATGAAGTTGTTTCTGATGGAGCTTCAGATGCTGGAGATTCTTCAGATGAGGCTAAGGAAGATACTGGCACTTCAGATGAAACAAAAGACAATTCATCTGCAGATAATGAACAAGCTAGCACATCAGATAGTGACAAAGAGCAAGCTAGCACATCAGATAGTGGCAACGAACAAGCTAGCACATCGGATAGTGGCAAAGAGCAAGCTAGCACATCAGATAGTGACAACAAAAATACTAGCTCTGATGAGAAGGCTTCACAAATTACAGATATAAAATGGTCTGTGGAGATAGATTTATCTGATATAGAAGAAGGTAAGGTTTATCAGCCAGAAATCAGATACGTATATTCGGAGAAGAATGGTGAAAAGAAGACATCTGATAATTACAAATCAGATTCTTTTGCGATAGAAAAAGTTAAGCGAGGAGCTTACATTAGCAATATTGCAGCTAAGTATGGCGTTAAAGCTTCTGAGCTTAGAAAGCGCAATCAATTAAGCAGATATTGGAGACCACAAGCCGGTTCAACACTTATAGTTATCAATCCAAAGTTGCAGGATGATTATGAGGACATCGACGTATGGACTGCTGATTTCATGACTTCCACATATAAGAAGGGCGAAATACCAGGAATGGAGTATGCATCTGGTATTGTGAGCTTATATGATGGTGAGCTGTACTATACGGATACAGATTTTAGTATTGAAGAGCAAGACGCATTTGATGTAGATAGAGTCTTCCATTCTACATACGTTGATTACACTGGTGTATTTGGAAAGAATACCACATCTTTATTTGACCAAAGAATAGTACAGGTTAATGAGGATACATATTATTTCTTGATGTCTGATGGTAGAGGTATAAAATTCTCTAAAGATTCAGATGGAAAGTATGTAAGTGCAGATGGAGAGTATGCCCTTGAAATAGCAGCTGATAAAGAGGCTTTTGTAGCTGAAGCTGGCGACACCTCAGAGGGCGCAGAAACTGGTGATAAATCTGAGACCGCTAATACATCAGAGACAAAAGAGCAAGCAGATGCAACAGATGATGCAGAAACAACAGAACCAGCTGCATCTACAGCCTCAAGTGATGTAGATTCAACAGATGCAGACTCAACAACTGCAAACTCAACAACTGCAGCATCTACAGAAGATGAAATAGACTACAACCCTATATCAGTTGAGCCTACATACAAGGTGACTGACAGATCATTATCTTATTATAGCTTTGATGCTGAAGGTAAAGTCCTTGCTGTTGGAAACAAGAGAGGCGACACATTTGCAGTTAATTACAACGAGGATGAGAAGCTTATTGGTTTAACTACAAAAGCAAATAAAGACTACAAGGTTGCTGTAGATAAATATGGCAAGATTACAGAGATAATTAAGCCAGATGAAAACAAGCTTTCCTTCGAATACGATGATAAGGCATTTCTTTGTGCTAAAACAAATGAGCGAAGCGCAAAAACCGTATATACGATTTCGGATGGCAGACTTGTTAAAGTCACAAATGCTATTAATCAAGATATCATTAATTTTGCATATAACGGCGATGGAAGTGTAGCATCATTTACGGATGGAACGAACGCTAAGGTTTCAATCAGTTATGATTCCGGTAGCTCAGCTACATCGATGACAGATGCAAGAGGCTACACATCCAGATTCCAATATGATTCATATGGACGTCATACTAAGGTGACAGACCAAGAGGGTAAGTCTACCTCTAAGACTTATGATGCACGAGGAAATATTCTTTCTGAGACAGATAAAATGGGTCGTGAGTCAAAGTATACATATGATGACAACGACAATCTGTTGACAGAAACAAATCCTAATGAATCAAGCAAGACCTATACATATGATTCAAAGGGAAATCTACTTACAGAAGTTGATGAAAATGGCAATAAAACTACCTACGATTATGATGAGAATAGTAACCCTATAAAGATTACTTATGCCGATGGCACCTCATCATCTGTTACATTTGATGAAGCAGGTAGAATGACATCATCGACTGATAGAACTGGTGCAACGACATCATATGAATATGATGGAACCACATTTAACATTTCAAAAGTTACTGATGCCAAGGGTAATGTAACAACTAACACCTACGATGAATGCGATAGGCTGATAAGCACAACCAGCGGCGGATACACAACCACCTACTCATACAATGAGACTGGTAATTTAGCGGTTGAGACAGATGCTGCAGGTCATAAAACTACCTATGCATATGACTTAGTTGATAACAACACAAGTGTTACAGATGCAAAGAATAACACTGTTTCAATGGCTTATGACTCTATGGGTCGTATCACTAAGGTAAGTGACGATAAGGGAACGAAGCAGTCTTTTGCATATGATGGAAACGGTAACATCACAAAAGAAACAACTGAAAACGGTGAGGAGAAAACCTATTCATATGATGCTAATAACAACGTAAAGAATGAGAATAATTCGGGTGGTAAATCTACTACTTATGAACGTGATGGCAACGGACGCATTGTCAAGGAAACAGATCAAGATGGTGCAACCATAACCTACAAATATCATCCAACCCTTGATGTTGTTATTGAGCAAAAGGATAAGATTGATAGAATCACCAAGTATGAGTATGATGACAAAGGCAATCTTACAAAAGAGATTAGACCAGATGGCAAAGAGTTAACCTATACCTATGACAGTGAAGATAGGATTGTAACTCAAGTTGATGACAAGAACATCAAAACAACCTATACCTATGATGGTGAAGGAAATATTATTAAAGAGCTTCAGGAAGCAGGCACTTCTTCTAGAGAGAAGACCTACGAATATGATGCTAACGGTAATCTAATCAAAGAAGTTGACTACAACGGTAATGCCACAACCTATGAGTATGACAGCGAAAACCGTACAACTAAGGTAACAGATGCAAGGGGTTATTCTACTTCATACACTTATGATTATAGCGGTAACGTAGAAACTGAAACTGATAGAACTGGAGCAGTCAAGAGCTATACCTATGATGAAGTGGGTAATATGCTTACAATGGTTGATCCAAATGGCTATGAGTTTGGATATGAGTACGACTCTGAAGGTAGAGTTGTTACCGAGATAAAACCAGATGGTAGCAAGATGGGCGCTGTCTATAACGAGGATGGTTATCTTGCTAAGCAGATAGATATTTTCGGAAACATTGTTTCGTATGAATACGATGACAATGGAAATATTACCGCAAATACGGATAAGAATGGCAATGTTACTAAGTACGAATATGACCATGATGATAACAATACAAAGGTAACTGCCGTTAATGGAGCAGAGGAAAAGTACTATTACAACAAGGTTGGTTGGTGTACAAAGATAGAAGAAAACAACGGAAACACCAAGCAATTTACCTTTGATACAATGGGTAACATCATCACCCTTAAGTATTCAAATGGTGCAGTCGAAAAATATGAATACGACGACAGAGGTAATGTTGTTAAAGAAACTACTAAAGAAGGAATTGTCAAAACATACACCTATGACGATTTCTGCAATTTAGTTAAGACAACATCAACAGATGGAGACAGGTTCACATACACTTATGACAAGTGCGGAAACATCTTATCTCAGACTACTGCTACTGGTGCTGTTACAAATTATGAGTATGATACTGTCTACAATACTACAAAGGTAACGGCTCCGGATGAGGGTGTCACAAGCTACGAATATAACGGTAATGGTGCACTTTCAAAGATTACAGATGCATACGGCAACATCACATCAATGGAATATGATGGCTGTGGTAACCTTGTAAAGACCACAGGCGCGGATGGCAGTGTTTCTGGTGCAACATACAATTACAACGGGCAGATTGCTACTCAGACAGACAAGCTGGGCAACACATCTACTCTTACTTATGATGCAATGGGTAACCTTGTAAAGGAAGAGACAGCTGAGGGCGCTTCTTTTACATATACCTACGACAAAGTTGGAAATCAAACATCATTAACTGATGGACTTGGTAACGTTGCTAGCTACGAGTATGATGCAATGGGAAATATGATTTCCCAGACTTCTCCAACAGGCGCAACAACAACTTACAAATACAACAAAGATAATCGTATTGAAGAAGAGACTGCCGCAGATGGAGCTGTCACAAAATACGAATATGATCAGCAGGGTAATATCAAAAAGATTACCTACGACAATGGCTCTGTTGAAATCCACGATTATGACGTAGCTGGTAGAGAGACCTTATCAAAGGATATTTTTGGAGTTACTCTTGCTACTTCATACAACGAAATGGGTCTTGTTGATACAGTCCTTGAAAGTGGTAGAGATACAAAGGATAGAACAAACAAGTATACCTACGATGAGTTTGGACGTCTTATATCAGAGTCACATACAGGTCTTTATAAAACAACTTATGAATATGACAATAAAGATAGACTTGTTAAAACAACTCAAAAGGATAGAGTAACTACAAACACCTACGATTTACTTGATAGAACAAAGACTACTACCGATGCTCTTGGCAACGTAACAAGCTATGAGTATGACGCAGTAGGAAACGCTGTAAAGGAGATAACAACTCCATTTGATGGTACAGCAGCTAGAGAGATTAGCTACGACTACGACTTTAATGGAAATCTTATTTCTACAGCATATCCTAATGGTACGGTTATTTCTCAAAAGTACGATAAGGATGGTCGTCGAATTGAAGAGGGCGACGGTAAAGGTAATGTAACAAAATATGAATTTGATAAGGCAGGAAATGTTGTAGCAATAACAGATAGATTGGGAAATCGTTCTTGCTATGCATATGATGGCAACGGAAATGTCACAGCTGTTACAGATGCCAATGAAGTAGTGACAACCTACGGCTATGATATTATGGGGCGTGTTAACCGAGTGCAGGATGCAGCCGGTACATGCGTATACTACAAGTATGATAAATCCGGAAACATGATTCAGGAAATCACCACTGATAAGAATGATGATTTGGCATTTATCACAGGTGAATATCATAGAAAGATAGTTAACTACGAGTACGACAAGCAAGGCTCGCTTATAACTATTGGCTCGCCTAGAGGCGAAAGAGAGTGCTTTGAGTACTACAAGGATGGTAGCCTTAGAAAGACTGTTTCTCCATCAAATAGATGTATCTACTACGAATATGATGATGCGGGAAATCTAATCAAAACAAAGTACGGAGATGATGTTAACTCTGTCAGAAGCTATGACGGCTATGGTCAGCTTACTTCAATGATAGATAGCGAGGGTGTTACAAATTATTCTTATGATGCCCTTGGTGAGATTACAGAAATCCGTAAAGGCGATAAAGACTTAAAATACGATTATGATGCTTGGGGAAATCTGACTACACTTACATATCCAGATGCAAGCAAGGTATCATATCAGTATGACAATTTAGATAGAATTTCTTCTATGACTGAGCGTAGCGGTAATAAGGTTGATTATACCTATGACGCTAACTCAAACATCATTTCGGAAGTAAGAAGTGATGGAATTACAAAAACAAATCAATACGATGCCCTTGATCGAGTTACCAAAACAACAACTACAAAGGGTGATAACGTTTGCTCATCATTTGATTATGCATATGATCAAGCCGGAAGAATGGTATCTGAGGTTGCTACCGATTCAATGGGAACAGTCAAGAAAGACTATACCTACAACGAAGGTGGCAAGCTAACTAAGTACCAGGAATACAGCGGCACAGAAAGCGCAAATCCAACCAAGAGCATAGATTACACTTATGATTTGTTTGGAAACAAAGACTCTGAAACAACAGAGGAAAATGGCAACAGGACTGTTGTAAATTACAAGTATGATGAGTCAGATAGATTAGTTTCAAAGACAACTAATGGAACTGTTACTGGTACATACGAATATGACCAGGACGGTAACTTAACCAAGAAGGTTGAAGATGGAAAGAACACTGAGTACAAGTACACCGTCGACAACAAGATTTCTTCTGTAACTGTAAATGGTAAGCTAGAGAATGCTATAAAGTATGATGGCAATGGTCTAAAGACATTTGAGTTACTTAGAAAAGAAAGTTATGATGCATCCGCAGACGTAGGAAATGGCATAGACCAGAATCAGGCATCAGCACAAAATGGTAATCCACTTCAAGATGGAAATGCAGCGCAGGGTGATAATTCATCTCAAAATAGAAATTCAAGAAGCCTTGAAGAATGGTCTAAGTATTATAACTCAGAGGTTTCAAAGAGAAATGTTGTAGATGGAAAGCAGCTTGATAACGCAAATGCGATAACAAGTGATGCTAGCCAATCACAGTTTGCTGTATCTTCAGTCGTAAGTACAGTAGCACCAACTCTTTGGGATGAGTGGAGCGAGTTTGTTCCTAACTTTACTCAGGATCTACGTCAGGTTGCATCTGATATAGGAAGCTTCATTAGTGGAGAGGATGTAAACTTTGGCCAGTCGGCTGATAGCTTATATCAATCTAATTCAGATAGAGAGCTTAGCTATCTAATTGATACAGTTGAAAGAAATCAGTCAAATGACGGGGCATATTATGAGGCGGTCAACTATCTATATGACCCAACCATGGATAATGCTCAAGTAGTTGCAGAGTATTCAAATCCTAACACCCTTGAGACTGTAGATGCATTTGATTATGGTGCAACAGGACGTACTTCATCTGATGAAAATGGTGTATATGTATATGATGGACGAGGCTCTGTTTCTGAAACAGTTGAAGATGGAAATATCACTTCGACATTACGATATGACCCATACGGAAATATCACTGCAGGTGAGCCAAAGCAGGATCCAATATTTGCATACAATGGAGAGCAATATACTCCACAAACAGGATTAATCTATCTTAGAGCTAGAAACTATGACCCTTCAACTGGAACATTTACAAGTAAGGATACATACCTAGGCGACAAGACAGATCCTGTAACTAGAAACAGATACACATACGCAAACAATAACCCAGTTGCTTACCAGGATCCTTCAGGTCATGCGGGAATTTTGGATAAGATAGCTTCTGGAGTTAAAAATGTTGTTAATGACGTAAAGACTACAGTATCAAAGACCGTAAATACCGCAGCAAAAACGGTTAAAAATCTTGCTACTACTGCAGCAAATACCGTAAAGACTGTAGTGAAAAAAGCGGTGTCTGTGGCAAGCAATGTTGTAGACAAGGTTGTCGATACAGCAAAAACTGTAGCGAAAAAAGTTGTTAATACAGCAAAGACGGTAGTTAACACTGTTAAAAAAGAAGTCACGAAGGTTACAACGGCTGTTGTAAATAAAGTAAAAGGTGTAGTTAATACTGTCGTCAATGAAGTAAAAGAATTTGGACAGAAGGTATATGATACATACCAGGAAGTCAAAGAGACAGTTAAAAACTACGTACAAAAGGCTAAGACTGCTGTAGTCGAATTTGCAAAAAATACTTGGGAAAAGGCGAAAGATTTAGCCGAAGATGGTTTGCGTTTATTGATTGAAGCAAAACAATCTGTAGCTCAAACTGTTCAGGAAGTAGGTCAATGGTGGAGTGAATCTTCACTTTCTAAGGCACTTAATAAGGCTGCAGAGGCAGCATCTGCAGCATGGCATAATAGTGCTATCGGAAAAACGGTAACGGCTATAACTCAATCAGTATCAAAGGCTGCAACAGTTCTGAAAGAGAAATTTGCAAACAGCTCAGTAGGACAATTCTGTAGCAAGGTGGCAAACTCGGTATCAACCTTCTATGAGAAGCACAAGACTGCAATAAACATCATTATTGGTGTTGCTGTAATTGCGCTATGCGCTGTGGCTACGGTAGCAACTGCTGGAACTTGTGGACTAGCTTTTGCAATGGCATCAGGAGCTCTTAAGGGGGCCTTAATTGGCGCATTAACCGGAGCTGCCGGAGGCGCATTAAACAGTGCCATGGAATATATGGAAGAGCATGATACTTTGGATGGCTCGGGCAGCAAAATATTGGAAGGTGCAGCTAAAGGATTTAGAGATGGATCTATTAGTGGTGCTATAAGCGGTTCAGTGGCTGGTGCAGCAAAATATGCAAAGAATCCGAGTGGATATTGTTTCATAGCTGGTACACTAGTGCTTACAACAGTTGGTCTAGTATCTATTGAAAATATACAGCCAGGTGATATAGTATATGCTAAGGAAGCCGTAGGAATAGAGCAGTCAGTTGATGTAAATCAAGATGCTGAAACAGCCCCTGTTCTTGAGGTATTCTCTCACGAAGTAGACGTAACCTATGTTGTCACCATCGATGGAGAAGACATCGAAACCACAGCAGAGCATCCATTCTATGATGAAGATGGCGAGCAGGTAGAAGCCCAAGACTTACAAGAGGGTGATGAGCTTACAACCGAAGATGGCGATACAGCTACAGTAGATTCTGTAGAATGCGTACATCACGATGAGCCAGTGACGGTATACAACTTTGCCGTCATGGAGGACCATACTTACTTTGTAGGTAAGAGTGGGGTGCTGGTGCATAATAATTGTGACGGATCAGAGCTAGAAGAATGGCAGAAGAATATTAAATCATATGCTCAGAATAAAAATAATACTGCTGTTTCAGGGCAGGCTCATCATATAAGTCAAGATGCTGCATTTAGAGATGTTATACCTCATGATGAAGGCCTAACGATTAAGTTGGAAGGTAATGTTCGCACGGATATTCCTAGTCCTCATTATGAAGCTCATAAAAGTCTTGAAGGATTCTGGGACAAGTATAGAAAAGGCGGCGATTTATTTGGCTCAACGCCAACCGTTGGGCAATATAATAGAGCTGCGTATGATTCGTTAGTATCAGCGGGATTGTCTAATGATAAAGCGGCAAGAGCAATTAAACTAGCATACGAACAACAACAAAAGTACGGTTTATCGAATGGTAGTCTTGTACCTAGAATACCTGGTAGAATGCCGCTAAAATAAAAGAAGGAATAATAAAATGGAAGATATAATAAACAAAATGCAGTCATGCAAATGGCTTTCAAGAATTGGAGAAAGTGATTCATTTGATTTTGAAGTCGAGTTTGTGAATAAATCTGAAATGAAAAAGAAGATTAAATCACAAGCATGGGAAAATGCAGTTCTTGAACATAGGGGCGAATTTACAGTGTTCTTGCATAAGAACTATAATTCAGAGTATCAGATGTGGAATAAATATACAGAAGAAATAAAAGCAACTGAATTAAAAGAGATAATGGAACGTGTAAATTCGGTAATAGAAGAAAAGGGGCTAGATGATTCTGCAAGGATAGATATTCAGTTCAATTTGTTGACGATATTAATGCTATATAAATATGAGCAAGTGTTTGATTCAGAATTCTTTAATAGGATGGAAGATATTTATTTGCACGGACACCTTCCGTGTGGGTGGAAAGATGAGCACTTCATAGTATATTAAGTACTTTTTCTAGCAGAAAAGAGTTTTGGCTTGGAGAATTTTCTCCAAGCCTTTTTCTTTCATATCATTATGTCATCGTGTCGGCTATGAGAGTAATTCAAGGCAAGCCTTCGGCTCGGGCTATGCTCGTTACTTTTGGCCGAAGGTGCATTAAAAGGTGCTAAAACAGCTGCTCAAGAGTGGTTGAAAAAAACTGTATTTTGTTTCGCTAAAGGCACTCTAATATGGACCACCGTAGGTCTGGTATCTATTGAAAATATACAGCCAGATGATGTAGTATATGCTAAGGAAGCCGAAGGAATAGAGCAATCTGTAGATGTAACTCAAGATGCTGAGACAGCTCCAGTACTAGAGGTATTCTCACATGAGGTTGATGAGACTTATATTGTCACAATTGATGGAGAGGATATCGAGACAACTGCCGAGCATCCATTCTATGATGAAAATGGCGAGCAGGTAGAAGCCCAAGACTTACAAGAGGGTGACGAACTTTCCACCGAAGAGGGCGATACAGCCACAGTCGATTCAGTTGAATGTGTACATCATGATGAACCGGTAACTGTATACAACTTCTGTGTCATGGAAGACCATACTTACTTTGTAGGTGAGCATGGTGTGCTGGTGCATAATAGTTGTGATGGTTCTTCTAGAGAAATTAGTTTACCAGCTGAAAAAACACACGATTCGGCAAGAAAAACATTGTTGAAGGAACTTGATGATACAGGAGCTTTTTCTAATGGTTCTGAACCTTATTTTGGAAGATTAGAAAAAAGCTATGGCTTTAATAAGCAAATTGGACGACAATCGCTTGATGGAAAAGTTAGATGGAGACTTGACTTTGATGATAAAATAGGCACGCATTACAATATTGAGGATTTTTCCGCTGGAAAAGGTGTAAATGCCGTAAAAAAAGTTATTCCTATTGACATATCTCAAAATGAATATATGAAGATAATAGATTTGTGGAACTAAGGAAGTGGATATAGTATGGACGAAGATACTAAACGAAGGTATGAATTATTAAAACAGAAACAAACAAAAATAACGAGACAAAACATGTGGAAGGAAAATGTCTTGTTTAGAGAATTTATAAGGAATATTAGCTATATTGATTTTCTATCAGATGAAGATAGTGAGCATATATTTAAAGAAATATCTGAACATGTTCCTGTGTCTGTATCGGGCCATATTGAGTGGAAAAAAGTTAAAAATGCTAAATTGAATGTTAGATATGATGAACTAAAAAATTATTTAGATTTATCGGACACGTATTTTATTATTTGGGATAATTCTGATATTCCGACGGTGAAATGCACGTTAGAATCAATAGTTAAAAATGTAGATGATATCGAGGCGGTGGCTTTTAGTTTCATTATTGTATCAGAAAAAATGGATATTTTTTTAGAATCAGTTAAATTTGGCAAATTAAACTTACACATAAGAGAATAGAACACACATATTTTAAATTTGGCGTACAAAAAAACTTGCCATGTGTAGATAGAGAATTTCTATTGAAATTCTCTATCTGATGTGCTGAGACAGCTCCAGTACTAGAGGTTTTCTCACATGAGGTTGATGAGACTTATATTGTCACAATTGATGGTGAGGATATCGAGACAACTGCCGAGCACCCATTCTATGATGAAAAAGGTGAGCAGGTAGAAGCCAAAGACCTTAAGGAAGGCGACGAGCTAACCACAGCCGATGAAGATACCGCAACAGTAGATTCTGTAGAATGCGTACATCACGATGAGCCAGTAACCGTATATAACTTTGCAGTCATGGAGGACCATACTTACTTTGTAGGTAAGAGTGGGGTGCTGGTGCATAATGATTGTACTGGTGAAAGCATGGGCAAAGTTGAGAAATGGGCTCAAAAGACAAATGAAAATATAGCAAGCAAGAAGGAAGCTGGATTTAATAAGTGGTTGAACAAAGGAAGTGCTGATAATAAGGTGTATTTTGGTGTGGATAAAGCTGGTGATGCTAGATATACAGGTATTACAAAACAGTCCACTTCTGCTAGACTGAATCAGCATATAAATAATGGAAAACCATTTGTAAATTTAGATGTTCAGTATGAAGGCTTGACAAGAAATCAAGCTAGAGCTGTTGAACAATACTTTATTGAAAACGGTCCAAATGAGTTTAATAAGATTAATAGTATAAGCAAGAATCATCGATACTATAGTCAAGCGAAAACATGGGCAGAAGGATTTTTAGGAGTACAATAATTATGGAAAATATTTTCAAAAAAAAATGGGTAGAACGATTTGATTCTTTGTCACCAGAAATTCAAAAAAAAATAAAAGACTATGATGCTAGTTCTGAAATTTTTCAATTGAATAAACAAAAAGGGTCAAGAAAATATCCAGAAGTAGGAGATATATTTGAAATCAGTGTTCTTGACGATATCAAGTTTCAAGGGATAGTTTTAAAAAATCATATAAATAATATAAATGGCGATGATTTACTTTTGATTTGCATTTTTAATAGAGATGTAGATATTGAGTTATACCTTGAAGATAAGATTTGTGAAAATAATCTATTAATAAAACCGGAAATCGTTGGGAAGGAGTATTGGACTCGAGGATATTTTTATAAAATCGGCGAGTATAAAAAACCAATAAATATTGCTGAGTATAGTTTTTATAGCGTTGGTAAAAACAAATTTTTTGATGAATATGGAAATGATTCGGTGCAGAAAGAGATGGTTTGTTTATCTGGCGTGGCAACTATTACAGGTATTGGAACTATGGTTGGAGAAGAGCTAATAATCCAAGGTCTAATGTAGTTATAAGAGGCTCCACATGTTGGAACCTCGTTTTCTTGAGAAGGTGCTTCATTTGGTTTTTTCGTTGGCTCGGGATTGGGCGCATTAAAAGGTGCTAAAACAGCTGCTCAAGAGTGGTTGAAAAAAACTGTATTTTGTTTCGCTAAAGGCACTCTAATATTTACCACTGTTGGTTTGGTTGCTATTGAAAACATCCAGCCAGGTGATGTAGTATATGCAAAAGAGGCTAGATGTAAAACAATTGTATCAGTATTTATACAATGGAAAGTATCAATAAAATGGGGGGCCTATGGATAATAAGTTTTTTAAAAGCATACAATCGATTCAGAAGGACATAATTAATGTAATGTTAATTAAGTCAGATAAATATAATAATGTTCAAGAAATGCTTGAAGATACAACATATGAAACAATATATGCTTTATTAGCTATGCTGGACGGATTTGGACCAGATAAAATAAAATACGAGATCAAAAACACTCAGAATAATACTATAGAGAACGAATCGACCACACTGCACGATAAGTGCGAAGAATTTTTGTTATTTTCAGAAAAATAGTATTACTTTAAAGCATTTAATAGTTCTCCCATAAATAGTGTAATCTTTGTTGCTGTGTTATCTCAAAAACTTAGTTTGGAACAATTATGTAAATTCTTATTTTAAGGATAGAGAATTTCTAATGTAATTCTCTATCCTTGATAATAAAGATGTTTTCGAGGGAGTATAATCAGTTGATTATATCTAAGATTTTACATTAGCCCCAGTACTAGAGGTATTCTCACATGAGGTTGACGAAACTTACATCGTAACAATTGATGGAGAGGATATCGAAACTATAGCAGAGCATCCATTCTATGATGAAGATGGTGAGCAGGTAGAAGCCCAAGACTTACAAGAGGGCGACGAACTTACCACTGAAGATGGCAATACAGCTACAGTAGATGCAGTTGAATGTGTACATCATGATGAACCTGTAACTGTTTACAACTTCTGTGTCATGGAAGACCATACATACTTTGTAGGTGAGCATGGTGTGTTGGTTCATAATACATGTGATGGGATTAATGCTGGCGCCGAAAATATTAAGGATGGGTTTGCCCCTAATTGGAGTCCAGCAGAAAATAAAAATGGCTTATGGAATAAAGGAAAATTAAAAGTACATTTCGAGAAGCATGGATTAGAAGTAGGTGCAACTACTAGTGCAGAATATTCGCGAAAGGCACTTGAGTTTGGTATAAAACAATCTCCAAATATCATTCAAGCTAAAAAAGGTTCATTTTTATATAGATTTGACCCTACTACTAACGAGATTTTTGTTGGAACACTGTCTGGCGGAAAAATCAAAACCTATTATAAATGGGATGGACGAACTGACGATGCAGTGATAAGTTATTTAAAGGAGATTGGACTATGGAAATAAAAAGAGGCGATGTTGCAAAGCTAATTGACTTTATAAGAAGAAAAATAGCAGAAAATAAAGAATTAAGTTTTATCATAAGTATAGATGATGAGTTTGACGATACGGAGTTGATATATGGTATATCAAATGAATACTTGTCATCACTCATTGAAACTATTACAGGCCATAAAGTCGAAGTAATTGGTGAAGTCGAAGAATTATTTAAGTGTCCATGCTGTGGCTACAATACATTAACGGAAATCTTTAATCAAGAAGAGGGTACAGGATATGATATATGTCCATTATGTGGATGGGAGGATGACGGAACGACAGATATCAATGAATATAGGGCTATAAACAACGGGTCAATAGCAGATTATAGACAAAAACTCTCATCCAAAGGTATTAATAAATGGATTAAAATAGATTGATTTATTTTTAATGTGTCAACTGCTAATGAAACTAGATGAGGCAGCTAAGCAGCCTCTGCTGTATAGCACAACAGTGCTATAGGAAAGACGGTAACTGCATTAGAGAATAAAGTAAATAAAGCTACTACGGTTCTTAAAGAAAAATTTGAGAATAGTGCAGTTGGAAAGTTTATTGATAAAGCAAAAACTTCGGTAACTAAGTTCTATGAAAAGCATAAAGTGGCTTGTAATATTCTTCTTGGAGTAGCTGTAATAGCTTTATGTGCGGTGGCTGTTGTTGCGACTGGCGGATGTGGATTGGCAGCTGTTATGGCCGAAGGTGCATTGAAAGGTGCACTTTGGGGTGCATTAAAAGGAACAGCTGGCGGCATGCTAGTTGGTGCGATGAACTATTATGAGAAAAATGGCACGCTTGATGGTTCAGGACAAGCAATACTGGAGAGTGGTTCAACAGGCTTTATGATTGGTACTGCTGCTGGTGCTGCTGATGGTGCAAAAGGTGCAGCTAAAGAGTGGTTTAAGAATCCTACGTATTGTTTTGTTAAAGGTACATTAGTTTGGACTGTTGTTGGTTTGGTTGCTATTGAAAACATCCAGCCAGGTGATGTAGTATATGCTAAGGAAGCCGTAGGAATAGAGCAGTCAGTTGATGTAAAACAAGATATCGAAACAGCACCTGTTCTTGAGGTATTCTCTCACGAAGTAGACGAAACCTATGTTGTCACCATTGATGGAGAAGACATCGAAACTACAGCAGAGCATCCATTCTATGATGAAGATGGTGAGCAGGTAGAAGCCAAAGACCTTAAGGAAGGCGATGAGCTAACCACAGCTGATGGCGATACCGCAACAGTAGATTCTGTAGAATGCGTACATCACGATGAGCCAGTAACCGTATATAATTTTGCGGTAATGGAAGACCATACTTTCTTTGTAGGTGAGCATGGGGTTCTGGTTCATAATACATGTGAGAAACCTGAAAAAACATATCAAACATACACAAAAACTAATCCTGAAACTGGAGAAGTATATTCAGGAAGAACAAGTGGATATGGGTCAGCCGTAGATAATGTTAAAAAAAGAGATTTAAATCACCATATGAATGATAAGGGGTTTGGTCCTGCTATCTTGGATGAATCGTCTGCAGATTATAATTCTATTAGAGGTAGAGAACAGATGTTGATTGAGAATTATGGTGGTGCAAAATCTGTTGGAGGCACTTCGGGTAATGCAATAAATGGTATTGGTCCAAATAACAAGAATAAAAGTAATTATATAAAGGCTGCTACTGATGCTTTTGAAAAGGTGACGCGATGAGTAGAAAAAGATTAAAACTAGGAAACATATATGAAATTCCTTTGCCTAATGGGAAGAAAGCATATGGGCGTTTGTTTAAGGAGGGAACACTTGCTATATATAGTAAAATATGTGAGACTATAGACGAATTGCCAGATTTTGAGGAATATCAATTTTATGTAGTAGTATATGATGACTTGTTACGAGATGGAGAATGGCAACTTGTTGGTTGCAGACCATTTGAACATGAAGAAGATGCATGGCCGCCGCCAACATGTGCAATTGATCAATTGACACATATTGGTAGATTATATTACAAGGGACAGATTATTCCTTGTAAATATGAAGAATGTAAGGATTTAGAAGTAACTGCTGTATGGGATAGACATCATCTTGTTGACAGATTAATGGGAGATAATAAGTGGACAGAATCGTTAGGACATCCTATTAATCCTGATGAAAAACAATAGTATTTGCATTAAATAATGTACATTACAAAGTTATATTCCTATGTATAGACTAGCCTAACATAAAGTAATTAAAATCCACTTTGTTGCTGGAAACAAACCACAACAAAGTGGATTTTGAATTGAAAACATCCAGCCAGGTGATGTAGTATATGCAAAAGAGGCTATAGGAATTGAGCAATCAGTAGATGTAACTCAAGATGCTGAGACAGCTCCAGTACTAGAGGTATTCTCACATGAGGTTGATGAGACTTATATTGTCACAATTGATGGAGAGGATATCGAGACAACTGCCGAGCACCCATTCTATGATGAAGATGGTGAGCAAGTTGAAGCCCAAGACTTACAAGCGGGCGACGAACTTACCACTGAAGATGGCGGTACAGCGACAGTAGATGCAGTTGAATGTGTACATCATGATGAACCTGTAACTGTATACAACTTCTGTGTCATGGAAGACCATACTTACTTTGTAGGTGAGCATGGTGTGCTGGTGCATAATGCATGTAACTTAAAAGATCCTACGGATGAAATCAGCGAAGCAAAAAAAGTATTTATGACTGGTAAAGCAGCTGAAAAAGAATTAGCCGAATTAGTAGGAGGAGAGTCTCAAGTTTACAAGGTAACAAGTATGGGGGGGGGAGATTTATCGATCAGTTAGCTGAAGATGGTATTGCTCATGAATCTAAAGTAGGAAGAACAAGTCTGACAAAGTTTGTAAGAAAACAAGTTATGAAAGATGCTGAATTAATAACTAGGGGAGAAATAAATGGTGCACATTGGCATTTCTTTAGAAGCGGCGTGACCGGAAAAATAGGTGCATCCAAACCGTTGCTAGATTTGTTGAAGGAAAAAGGTATAAAATATACAATTCATTATTAAGGAGATTTTTATGGAATACTACATGATGAAACCGCCCATGAAAAAAGTTGCTTTTAAGGAAATGAAGAAAAAAGAAGTTGAGGAATACTTCGCGTGGTACATGTCAGAGATTTCTACAAGAATAGAAATGCTAAAAACAGTTGTAATGGAAGAGTCAGGAATTGAACTTGATTATTCTCTCGACTCATTGGTTGGTTTGTGGGGTTGGTTTGAAGGAAAAATATATTATGTGGATAGAGATAAAGAATTATATCAAGAGGCATTAGATAGAGCGCCAGAATGGTTTAAACCATATGTTTCTGATAAATTTCTTTCATATGAGACTTTAATGTATGCTATGGACATAGCAATATACTATGGTGAAATCATAGTAAAGAATAATCCACAGATTACTTGGGGATATTTCTCAAAACCCAAAAATAGAGCAGGAGTAAATGAACCAACTTTATTAGGGTTTACGGCTAATATGGATTTAAATCCAAGGACTATTATTTATAATCTCACTCAAAGTTCTGCTAAAGAAAAAGATGCTAGTCGATTATTAAATAATTATGAAACTTGGATGTCTTATTTCTGATATAATTTAGTGTCAAAAACCCGCTTTGCAGGACAACATTTTTAAAAAAATGTTGGTCGAGTACGAATTTAGTTTTTCTGATGAAAAACTAAACCCTATACTTACTTTGTAGGTAAGCATGGTGTGCTGGTGCATAATTCATGTGATGGATTTGGGGATAATCCGTTTAATCGAAAAGCTAAGAGTTTTGGCGAAGAGTACACATCTACAACAGGCAAGATGAATGCAAATGGATATGAGACCAGCTATGGAAAGTCAAGTCCGAATTTGACAAAACCTAAGGGTTGGAAAGTAGGAGATCCGATTGACAACTTGACAAAAGCTGGCAATGAACCATCATGGAGTACTGTAAGGTCGAGGTATTGGAAAAATAAGGCTTATTACTATGCTGATGATTATTTGGAATCGGATTTGATACGTATGCGCAAAGGACAAGCACCATTACATAGCAAGTATAATGTGCCAATGGAGCTGCATCATAAAAATGGAAGAAATATAGCAAATCCACATAGTATAGAAAATTTGCAAGAAGTTTGGCCTTGGGAACATGATTTAATCGATGAATTCAGACACTATACAGGTCCGAAACCGGAGGGATATTAGGATGAACAAAAAATTACCAGCATGGTTTGGAACAAAAAGATTATATAACGAAAATTTTGAAAATCATGAATGTGCGATCATATTGTGGGAAGTACTACCTATTCATAATAGACAACGTTTAAAGGTTAGATTTATAAACTCTAATTCCGAAAACCGTCAGGGAATACGAATTGCCATAGACGTTGGAAAAGGAAATCTGACAATAAATGGAGAGTTGGGAACAGAATTTGTATTATGGGAAGACACATGTCCTAAAGAATGTGAAGTAGAGTGTTTATCTGATGAAGGATATTTAAGTGTTTACAATGTATTTGAGAGGAATGAACAGGGAATAATGAGAAGAAATTCCCAAATGGCATATAGTGGAATGATTCTTGAACAAAAAGGGAATATCTATAGGTATTATTGTAATGATACTGGAAAAAATACTGATTTTGACAAACTGGTATTTGAAATAGAATTACTATAAATGGCACAACTAATAAGCCTCCCGACAGGTAGGCTTGAATAGATATGCTTAATTTTTACCTGATGCATTTTATACAAATTTTATCGGCTCATACGGCTTTCCGCTTTTAAGTATCGCATATACAACAGTTGTCAGTTTTCTTGATACGGCACCGACAGCTACCAGGTGATGTTTGCCTTGGCTTCGTTTTTTAAGATAATATTCATTAAATGGACTGTTATGAAAAACACAACAACTTGCTGCGAGAAATAAAGTATGCCTTAGATGAGAGGATCCGCGTTTGGACATTCGATTATGAGCAGAACAGTATTCGCCGGATTGTCGAACGGTTGGATCAATGCCTGCATATGCAACAAGTGAAGAGGAGTTCTTAAATCTGTTATGACTATTCCTTAGAAGTATGGTGTGAAGTTCATCAAGAGAGGCATTTGCTATATTCTCGGGCAGGAGATATTTGCTTAGAAGTGCCATAGATGAACTTCCCCATATTTCACAAAAGAGATGTTCGTATTCCGGAAAGATTTGTTCCAGTATAGTGTGTATTCTAAGCTTAATTTCGGTTCTTGCCGACATCACAGCTTCTCTGTAGCGACAAAGCTGCCTTAAGGAAAGGATATCTTCATCAGCTAAGTCTGTTGTTGTGAATCTACCAAAACGAATTACTTCGGCTATTAGAAATGAATCCTTGGAATCGTTTTTGACCTGTCTGATATAAAAGTTTCTAAAATAATCTGATTGTATAGGGTTTATAACATAGATAGTGTATTTGTGTTCTTTTAAAAATGAATAAAGGGTGTACCAGTAGTGGCCGGTCGCTTCCAGTCCGAAGACAAGATTATTTGATTAATAGATAGAATCCTGCTGCTCTAAGAGGTTACAACCTAGTTCGAGATATGAAGTACAGATAGACTGCCGACATCCAGCTAATACGTAACATCCTGCAAAGAGAGAGGGAACAGTCTCACGGGAACGAGGTCATATAGAAGGACGTCATTAGGAGGGCGTTTTATTGATCAAATGGCTGACGGTATTGCACATGAGTCTAAAGTAGGTAGAGTTTCACTGACTAAAAATGTGAAACTCCAGATATTAAAGGATGCTGAACTAGTAAGGAAAAGAGCAATAAAAAGCGCTCACTGGCATTTCTTCAGAAGCGAAGTGACTGGAAAAATAGGTGGAACCAAACCACTGTTAGATTTCTTAACCAAAAATGGTATACCATATACTATTCATTATTAAAGGAGTGAAAAATGGAGTATTATATTTCTCAATCACCAATTAGGGTTTTGAGTTTTAAAGAATTAAAAAAAGAAGAAGCACAAATCTATTATGATTGGTATGTTAATGAATGTGAAACCAGAATTATGTTACTTAATAAACGAATAAATGAGGATACGAAGTGTGTTCTTGATTACTCAGTTGAATCGTTAAAAAAAATATGGGAATGGTTTGAAAACATTATTGTTTTTGAAGAATTATCAGAGGAAGACTATATGATTAAACTTGAGGAGTATCCAGAATGGATGCATCCTTATATATCTAAAAAACGTATATCTATGGAAACTTTGATATATGGACTCGATATAGCTATCTATTTTGCGGAAGTAATAATTCGAAATAATTCTGGAATTCATTGGGGTTATTATACTAAACCAAAGAATAGAGCTTCTGTTAATCAACCGGTATTGCTAGGTTTTAAATCTGATATGGAGATGAATCCTAGGGAAATAGTAGTTAATTGCATTAGAAGTTTAGGTAATGAGAAAGATAATAATGCATTATTTGACCTATATAGTATTTGGAAAGAGTTTATTTAGTTGTATTTGCTAATTGCTTAAGGAGAGATTTAGTTTTATCGGTGTCAGCTGCTAATAACTAATGCAGCTGACACATTTATGAAAGAACTATTATTGTTTGAAAATTGGAGGAAAAGTTATGTTTTTTATTATTGGAACTAAATATAAGGATAAACTACTCACGGAAACGCCTAGCAGTGAGTTATGTATGAATTGTGGTGAAAAATCAAAACACATTGTGGTTAGAGAAAGAAAATATTTTTCATTCTTTTTCATACCGATAATCCCATTGCATACGCGTTATGTTTTTAAGTGTCCAGCATGTACTTATTCAAGGAAAATTTCGCGAGCTGAGGCAAAAGAATACTGTAATGGTACAGGGATGTTAGATAGTGGATTGGCTTATTCGGATAACTAAGGAGATTGATGGAAATGCTTGATAAAAAATTTAGAAAGAAAAATACAAAGGCATATTTAGTAATTAATTTTAACTTCATGAAACAAATTGGGATGGTGTTTGCCATTGGGCTAGGAATTGTGCAAATAGCCATCTTTTTGCCTATAGGGTTATTTTTTATAGCTTTGGGAATAGTCGAATTTTTAAGATATCGCAAGGTTAATAATGCGATTGATTTGATTAGAGATTATGGTCCATTAATGGTAAATCATCCAGAGTTTTGTGTATCTGATTATGCAAAGGCTTTGAGAAGAGATAATGAGAGAGTAGTTAATGAGATAAAGACTATGCTGAAACATAAACTTTTGTTTGCAGATCTTGATCCTAGTGAAAGCAAAATCACTGTTGATGAGGATTATAATCTGAAGTTTGTGCTTATGCAGAATGGTTGGGCTAGTGCGGTTTTTGTAGACTAGAGACTCATTTTTCTTTAAAGAAAAAACTGCATGTGCCGCTTGTAATTGCGAGCGGCACATGCATAAATAAACTATTGATGACTATAAAAGCGTGCAGATATCCTATTTTTGTGGTTTAAGGACTAGAGTAATATCTTTTCCATTATCTACACTTGTAATAATTTTTATGGAACCATCTTTTTTTAGTGTTCCCTGATCAAACGTAATGCCGTCCTTTTCCATATCTGAGACAAATGTAACTAAATCACCGTGTACATTGTAGGTTCCTTTATAATCATAGGTTTTTAGTTCGTCTTCTAATTCTGATGAAAGCTCTTCAATTTGTGAATCTATCTCTTTATCAAAATTCTCGAAGAATTCCTCTGGTGTTGAATATAGTGAGGGGTCAAGATTTTCTGCGGTAAGTGTTTCCCTTGACAAGCCTTCCTTTGCTAATTCTTCGTCTAAAGTTTTATTTGCTAATTTTTTAAATGCTATTTTCACTTCGTCTATTAATTTAGTTGCGTCAAAGCTAACAGTTAGTTTTTTGTCTTTTGAAAGCTTAAATATCACATCTAAAGACAAATTTTCCATATCTAAGCCAGCATCATTTTTTAATTCAGATAGTTCTGCCTCTTCTAATACTTCTGAGCAGGATACAGTAGATGAATATTTTCCTGAAATATCTTTTTCGCCGCAACCTGTGAATATGGTAGCAACAGTGGCAATTCCTGCAAGTAATAAAGCAAATTTCTTTTTCATAGCTATAACTCCTATTCTGTAATAAAACTTCAGTAACGTTGAATATCATACCATTTTCCTAGTGGTGTGTAAATAATGATATGTATAAGCCCAATCATAATGTCTATTTGACTGGAAAAATATCTAAATCATCAAATCTCCTTATTTAGGTGCTATAATTACCCTACTTAAGTATTCGGTTATGGTGGTGATAGTATGGATATTAAATCATTATCAGGAATTGGTTCGAATGGAATAGTACAGGCGCAGCCTTATCAAAGCCCAGGGCAGAAGCGTGTTGCCGAGGCGATAGAAAAGCAAGGCGGCAATCCGGCTCTTGCCAAGGGGTTTGCCACTGAGCGAGCTGCCAAGCGGGCAGGTGTATTAGAGTGTGAAACTTGTGCATCCCGCAAATACCAAGATGGTAGTGACGAGCAGGTTTCGTTCAAATCTCCACAGCATATCAATCCCAAGGCCGCAGGTGCCAGAGTAAGAGGCCATGAGCAAGAGCATGTGAATAATGCCTACAGCAAAGCAAAGGAGGCCGGCGGCAAGGTGCTTAATGCATCGGTGGCTATTCACACGGCAGTATGTCCAGAGTGTGGAAGAACTTACGTCTCTGGAGGTACAACAACAACGCAAATCAAGTATCCGAATGAGGATAATCCATATCAAAAAGAGCGCAAGGCTGCAGAGGCGGGAATGCTTGCTGGAATGAATTTTGATGCTTCATTATAAAGGGTTGAAATTCCAAAAATGCTGTGATATACTTCAAATGTTGCGAAGCGTCGCATTGATAGTTTTAAAAATTTACCCTTATAGGAGATATTATGAAATCATTAAAACTAGTTCTTATTATTTTATTAATAGTTATTTGTGTAGCACTTACAGTTATTATTCTTTTCCAGGAAGGCAAGCAGAACGGACTTGGTTCTTTATCAGGTCAGCAGTTCGATTCATACTGGAGCCGTAACAAAGGGCGTTCACGCGAGGGCTTATTGGTTAAGCTTACAAGCGTATGCGTTATTCTTTTCTTCGTGCTTTCAGCTGTGCTCAACATTGGAAGTTTTTAAGAATAGTTTATTATAGGTGCCACCCATTTAGGGTGGCTCTTGTTAATTTATTGGAATTATTTCTATAAGGGCTTACATACAGGAGGATTATGAACGGATTCGAAAAACAAAAGCATTTCATGATGGATGTTTTTAAGAGTTCTTCTTATATACCAATGAAAAAGAAGGACCTAGAGATACTACTTGATGTTGAAAAGGACAAGCGCACAGAGTTTGCCAGCGTGTTAAATGAGCTTGTAGAAGAGGGCTTAGTGGAAGTTACAAAGCGCGGCAAATATCAGCTCGCTGAGAATCGTCCTAAATTCATCAAAACTAAAGACCACCGCAAAAAGAAACCAACAAAGGCTGAGGCAGCCGCTAAAAAGCAATCTCTAAATCAGGTTGCCAAAAAGGCGAATAAGCCTAGTTACGACGATTTAGAACCTGATATCATCGGCAGATTCATTTCTCATAAGGATGGCTATGGCTTCATCGAGGTTGAGGGCGCCGAAGAAGACTATTTCGTCAGTCGCGACAACACGGGCTATGCTATGCAGGATGACACTGTTGCTGCCGTTCTTACATTCGGTGCGCCGGGCAAGCGACAAGAGGCCAAGGTCATCAGAATCATCACCCATGGTTTTTCTGATGTTGTTGGCACCTTTGAAAAGAGCGAAAACTTTGGTTTTGTTGTGGCAGATAGCAATAAGCTTGATAGAGATATATTCATCCCCGCAGGCAAGGACATGGGCGCAGTTTCTGGCCATAAGGTTGTTTGCCATATCGATGACTATGGGGATGATAGTCACAAGCCAGAGGGACGGATTACCGAAATAATTGGCCACAAGAATGATCCAGGGGTTGATATCCTTTCTATTGTTCGTAGCTTTGGGATTGAAACAGAGTTCCCTGACAAGGTTATCAAGCAGGCTTCTACCGTTGCAAAGCCGGTATCTGAGGCAGATATGGCAGGACGAAAGGATCTTCGAGATTTGTGCGTAATCACAATAGACGGCGAAGATACCAAGGATATAGACGATGGTGTTTCCCTTGAAATGGATGGAGACAACTACGTGCTTGGAGTGCATATCGCAGATGTTACCAACTATGTCCAAGAGTCATCGGCTCTTGACGTAGAGGCTTTAAAGCGCGGCACATCAGTTTATCTGGCAGATAGAGTTATCCCTATGTTGCCACACACCCTTTCAAATGGCATGTGCTCTTTGAACGAAGGTGAAGATAGACTGGCGCTTTCTTGTATTATGACTTTTGATACTAAGGGCAATTTGGTAGATCATGAAATCTGTGAATCAGTGATTCACAGCAATCATCGTATGACTTATACTAGCGTCTATGCAATTATGACTGGCGACGAAGCAGAGCGTGGTAACTATGCGGATGTTTCAGAAATGATTGATAAGATGTACGAGCTTTCCAAGATTCTTCGCGCAAAGCGCAAGAAGAGAGGCTCAATAGATTTTGATTTTCCTGAGACACACATACTTATTGATGAGGATGGCAAGGTTGTCGGCTTGGCTCCATACGAGCGAAACGATGCCCACAAGCTTATTGAGGATTTCATGCTTGCAGCAAATGAAACAGTTGCTGAGCACTTCAACTTGATGGAATCACCGTTTGTGTATCGTGTTCACGGAGCGCCGGATCCTGAGAAGATGCAGTCTTTAGGCAGATTCTTGGGTGCATGCGGATATGCGTTAAAGGGCAACAAGGATAGCATCCATCCTAAAGAGATTCAAAAGATGCTTGAGTCTTTAAAGGGGCACGAGGATGAGGCGGTCATCACCAAGATGACTCTTCGCAGCATGCAACAGGCAAAGTATGATGTTGAGTGCAAGGGACATTTTGGATTGGCGGCACAGTACTATTGTCATTTTACTTCGCCTATACGAAGATACCCTGATTTACAGATTCATCGTATTATCAAGGATCATCTGCGTGGTCGCATGAATGAAAGAAAGATATCTCACTACGAGTCCATCCTGCCAGAGGTGGCAAATCAAACTAGCAAGCTGGAGCGTCGGGCTGAGGATTGTGAACGTGAGGTTGACAAGCTTAAGATGGTTCAGTTTATGAAGGAATTCATCGGTCAGCAATTTGAGGGAAGCATTTCATCCATCACCGGATGGGGAATGTATGTCGAACTTGAAAATACTGTCGAGGGATTGGTACATGTATCGACTCTTTATGATGATCACTATGAATTCATTGAAGACAATATAACCTTGGTTGGCGAGCGCACAGGGCGCACCTTTAAGCTCGGTCAGCCTGTAACAGTCATTCTTGATTCGGTGGACGAGCAGGCAAGAACAATCGACTTCATTCTTGAAGAGTTTCAGAGGTTTTAATTTGGAGAATATATAAATGAACAAAGAAGGCAGAAAGCTAATTGCAAACAATAAAAAGGCTTATCACGAATACTTTATGGAAGAGGAATACGAAGCCGGCATAGAGTTACACGGAACCGAGGTCAAATCAATGCGTATGGGGCAGTGCTCAATCAAGGAGGCCTTTGTCCGAATTGATAACGGACAGATTTTCATCTATCAGATGCATGTCAATCCGTACGAAAAGGGCAACATCTTCAACAGAGATCCACTTCGTCCCCGTAAGCTTTTGATGCACAAGGCAGAGATTAATCGTTTGTTTAGCAAAATAAAAGAAAGCGGATATACGATAGTTCCTCTCGAGGTGTATTTGAATAAAGGTCTTGTCAAGGTTAAAATAGCCTTGGCAAAGGGTAAAAAGCTATACGACAAGCGTGCTGACATCCAAAAGAAGGATATGAAGCGCGAAGCTGAACGAGATTTCAAGATGAAGCTTAGATAAAGGAAGTTGTTATGAAAGTGATTTTGGCATCAGGCTCACCTAGAAGACGTGAGCTACTAGAACAGGCAAATATCGAATATACGGTAGAACCAGCCGATATAGAAGAAGTGACTAGCGAGACTCTTCCTAGCAAGGTTGTAGAGGATTTGAGTCGCCAAAAGGCTGTTGCAGTTGCTGCAAACCACAAAGGGGAGATTGTTCTAGCAGCAGATACAGTTGTTGCTTTTGAGGATAAAATACTTGGCAAACCTCAGGATGAGGAAGATGCATTTAGAATGCTTATGGATTTGTCTGGCAAAACACATCAGGTTTATACCGGGGTGACTATCGTAGATACGAATGGCAATATTAATACATTTTCAGAATGTACAGAGGTTACCATGTATCCAAATTCGCCAGAGGCTATCAAAAGCTATATTGTATCTGGTGAACCTATGGATAAGGCTGGTGCCTACGGTATCCAAGGACTTGGCGCAGTGCTGGTTGAAAGCATAAAGGGCGATTACAATAACGTGGTTGGGTTGCCTCTCGCGAGAGTATATAGAATGCTCACCTAGGCTTCCCCCTTTTCTGGAGTATATAGAATATTTATCTAGGCTTCCCCTAGGGGGGAGCTGTCAAACGGGTCAAATGTTGATTTATCAACATTTGTGCCCTAGTAAGCTTTGCTTATATTTTGCGAAGCTGACTGATGAGGGAAATCTTGATTTTTACAGGATTTTCTATATAATTAATGATGACTTTCTGCTGGCAGATGATGAAATTGCCAGCAGAAATCTGGCTTTGCCAGACTACTTTTCCATTTCATGAAAAAGTAGGTCTAGTACGATTCC
>DBWZ01000059.1 GCA_002309345.1 Pseudobutyrivibrio sp. UBA1225 | reverse complement strand
GTAGGCGCCAGTTCTTTGGAGGAAGCTCGGGAAGAATTTGGCATTCGTATAGCAGCTCCTGTCGTACCGGATGTGACTTTTGAATATGATAAAAGGCATGACTTGATGATTGGCAAAGCCTTTGACAACCGTCTGGGCTGCGCTGCCATCCAAGCTACGCTGGATATGCTCGGGCAGGAATCTCTGGCTGTAGATGTGGTAGGCGCCATGGCAACGCAGGAAGAAATGGGCACGCGCGGTGCTGCCGTTACTGCCCGCCGGGTAAAGCCTGATATCGCCATTGTCTTTGAAGGCAGCCCTGCTGACGATACTGTCGTAGAGCCCTGGTTGTCACAAACTGCCATTCATAAAGGTCCCATGCTGCGTCACATTGATGCCCGCATGATTACCAATCCTCGTTTTCAGCGCTATGCGCTTAACTTGGCAGAGAAATTGGAAATCCCTGTACAGGAAGCAGTACGCAGCGGCGGTGCAACCAACGGTGGACCCATTCATCTGTCCAATCTGGGCATTCCCTGTATCGTTATCGGTCTTCCTGTGCGCTATATCCACAGTCATTACGGCATTGCTTCCTTCGAAGATTTCTGCAATGGAATCAAGCTTGCCGCAGAAATAATCCGGAGGCTGGATAAAGACAGCATTCAAGGATTCTGATATTTTAGATTCTGCTAAAGCATAAAAGAACAGCATGCCCTAATCATGCTGTTTTTAATCATTTATTTATTTCTAAGTTTCCTCTTTATTGCAAATGCCTGACGTACATTATTGATGCCTCCATGAAAAAGCAGCTTACAAATCGTTTTTACTTTATGCACTAATCCCGAAGTAGAAGGGCCACCCAGGGATTTCAATGCCTCTTCAGCTTCTTTTTCTGGCTCTCCTCTCTGTTTACCCGCTACCGAAATAATGGTTAGCATGTTTTGATATGCCGCTTTATTGCGATGCATTACCTGCGGATATTTTTCAATCATTCTTTTACACGCTATAATAGCCTTATTCGGATCTGTTGATATAGAATCGATCTGTGTATACACATTCACCAAAGAGCGATCAACATAACGAAAGCGATATTTCTCTGCGAGGCGGATCACAAGATCATAATCCTGTAGACGTGGCATTTTCGTATCAAAACGCTCTTCGTTCAAGCACTTGGTCCGTACAATCAGCGTCTGCGTACTAACTAAGCTATGTGACTGCAGGAGATCACGGGAAGGATATTCCGGGATTCTTTCCGGTACCATCTTTGCGCCATACCCTTTGCCTTCAAAAACACGATATGCATTGCAGAATACACAATCGACGTTCTCTTCAAAAGCATTCATCTGCAGCTGCAATTTGTCTTTATCCCATTCATCATCACTGTCCTGAAATGCGATAAACTGACCAATTGCTGCTTCTATACCCGCGTTACGGGCAGCACATGCACCGCGTTCTTTGTTACAAAGAACAATGCGCATGCGCTTATCATCAATTGCAGATAACAGCTCGTGCGTGTGATCAACAGAACCATTGTCTACAACAATCAGTTCAAGGTCAGCATATGATTGCGCAAGCACACTCTTGACCGAGCGAACAATCGTTGCCTCACGATTATAAGTAGGCAAAACCACGCTCACCGTTGGCATATCATTTTTCCCATCCTTAAGTCAGTTTATATTTGTATGATCTCACCAGCACACCGACGCCATCCCGTTTTCCAAATACCATATTTGGCTATGACGCGTATGCGCTCTATTTTTTTCTTCTGCCGCAGGGTAGAATAATCGTAAAGCATCTGCTTTTGCTCTTCATTTAGAGCATCTCCCGCTGCAGCCAGAAATGCACCAGCCTGACGTTCTGCATCAGCCAATGCCTGCCGATTTTGCCGTCCGCGGCGCAAGTAACCAACAAGATAACGCAGGCTGCCAACATTTTTTGCACCTACGACGTTCGTCCCGTGCTGGCGGTAAAAAATTGTCTTTTCAGGAACGAAGCCAATACGCCCTACTGCTGCTGCCCACAGTCCACACCAAGCATCATGCATGCGAATGCTGTCCATATCAGCCGGCAATAAAGCCTTTTCTCGCAGAGCCGCGTTTATCATCATCGTACAGCCTGTAAAAATATTCTGGATTACCAATTGTTTCAGATCACAGCGTGAAGGATCCAGCATACTGCTTTGAATAAAACTTTCGTGCAGTAAGGAAAGGTCTGCTCCCACTACATTCAAATCCGTATGAACCAGGCAGGGAACATCTCTTTCGCCACTCTCTAGTCTTTTCATAGCTTGCAATGTATGTGCTACTTTATCCGGTTTCCATACATCATCCTGGTCACTGAACATCAAATAATCATAGTCATCTGCCTTTTGCATCAGGCGGAAAAAATTATTCTTTGAACTACCAGAAGATATTTCATTTTCCAATATAAAAACATGCTCCGGATAGCGCTCTGCGTATTCACGCAATATCGCAGGCGTATTATCTTTGGAGCAATCATCCGATATAATCAGATCCCATTCTTTTTCTTGCTGAGAAAATAACGAGTCCAATTGTTCTTTTAAAAACTCTGCGCCATTATATGTGGCCAGCAGAATAGCTAGTTTTCTCTTGTGCACAACTCGCATTTTATTATTTAGCTTTTTCATAGGCTTCGACGACATCATTTGCCTCGCCTTGCATCATACAACATCCATGATCTAACCACATAGCTTTTTGACACAAGCGAGTTATTGCTCCTGGAGAATGTGAAACATACAACAATGTTGTTCCACCTTCCAGCATTTTCTGCATACGTTGCTCGCATTTTATTTGAAATTGCTTATCTCCAGTCGCCAGCACTTCATCCGCAATCAAAATATCGGCTCTTGCACATGTAGCAATAGAAAAGCTCAAACGTGATTTCATACCTGAAGAATAGTTCTTAACAGGCACATCCAGAAATTTTTCCAACTCTGCAAAGTCTACGATTTCATCAAATCGTGCATCAATCTCTGCCTTTGGCATGCCTAAAATGAGGCCATTCAAATATATGTTTTCTTTACCCGTTAGTTCCATGTCAAATCCCGCTCCAAGTTCAAGCAATGGAGCTACTGAACCTGAAACTGTCACCGTTCCTTTATATGGCCGTAAAATACCAGTAACCAATTTGAGGAGCGTACTTTTCCCTGAGCCATTTTTACCTACAAAGCCCCAGCTTTCTCCGCGCATGATTCGCAGATTAATATCCTGTATCGCCAGGAATTCCTGATAAAAGAGCTTGTGCTGCAACAGTGCGTGCATATATTCTTTTAATCCCATTTGCTTTTTTATGGCAAGATTATAACGCACAGTTGCATGCTGAATATTAACAACAATATCATCCATTGAAACAATCCATACCTTTCCGTTCTACAGGTATATTTTACACATATAGAATAAGATCATCTTTCGAGCTCTGATAGGCTAATAATGCAAGAATAAAAATCAAGCCACCCACTCCAAAGCCTTTCAGTACATTGCCATAACGTGGCCATGCATTCAGCAAGAAAATTGTTCGTGTTTGGTCAATCAGCCAATACAAAGGATTATAAAAACTTATTAAACGCTGTACCATTTCCGGCAGCGAGGATAACGGATAAAAAATGGCAGAAAGGTACATCCATGCTGTACAAAACACTCCCCAAATATAGCCTACATCACGTATAAATACATGTGCAATAGACAGCAACAGACTTAAGCCAAACGTCATCAACATAGCTTCTAGAATTACTATTGGGAATGCTACGACATGAATCGTGATCTTAGCTTGTGTAAATATTAGGACTATCGCAAACGCGGCAAGATTAAACAGAAAATCCACAAAAACACAAAAGAAGCTTGACAATGGAAAAACATAGTATGGAACACGTGTTTTGCGCATTAACCCACCATTACTGACTAATGAACGCATTACTGTTCCCGGTCCTCCAGACAACAGTGTATACATCATGCGCCCAATAAAGACATAAACAGGAAAGTTCTCAATTTGATTACGGAACATGTAGGTGAAAACTAATGTCATGATCAGCATAACCAGCAAAGGATTGAGAACACACCAAATATAACCCAACACACTTGTACGATACTTCTTTTTAAGATCCCGCTCTACTAGCACTTTCAGCAATGGAATATATTTCAGAAAGTTATCCCATCCCAAGCGGATTCTGCGGCTCATTGGTTCCTGCAAACAATCCACCCCTCGTTTCTTTGGTCTTTAGCATATTTGGATTCACAAATATAAAGCAAGTATTACTTGCTTTATTATTCTATCACGTAATGATGATTAGTGTAAACAACTATAAAAGAGCAAGAGGTATCATTATACTTTTATCATCAGCATCGTCTATAGCTTTCGCTGATAGATAACTTACTCTTGCAAAAGTCAAATGCGATTATGCACAAAATGCCATGAAAGCATCACTTGATAGTGTAACGAATACTCCCTACTATTTATTTAGATAAATCAAATTATAAATCTATTATTCGCAACGTTTTTCCAAGCAAGAGCTCTTTTTTGATGATAAAAAACGCCCTCAGTTTAGCATTTCATAGTTCAATTGAGTGTTAGTATCAGCAACAAACGCTTTCATTTCTCATTAGCGATTCCCATACATATCTTCATAGTATTTTTGATATTCACCACTGATGATTTCTTCCCACCAATCGCGATTATCCAAATACCATCGAATAGTTTTCTTAATTCCATCAGCAAACTTGGTTTCCGGCAACCACCCTAATTCATTATGGATTTTAGTGGGATCAATCGCATATCGCATATCATGACCCTTTCGATCAGTAACATAAGTAATCAAGGTTTCAGGCTTCCCAAGTTCTCTGCATATTAGTTTCACAATGTCAATATTTCTCATCTCATTGTGGCCACCTACATTATACACTTCTCCTATTCGACCTTTATGAACAATCAGGTCAATAGCCCTGCAGTGATCCTCTACATACAGCCAATCGCGAACATTCAAGCCTTCACCATAGACAGGCAAAGCCTTGTTGTTTAGGCAGTTGGCAATCATTAGGGGAATCAGCTTTTCGGGAAATTGATAGGGCCCATAATTGTTGGAACAGCGGGATATCGTAATCGGCAATCCAAAAGTACGATGATACGCCATTGCTAGTAGGTCTGCTCCTGCTTTAGAAGAAGAATAAGGACTAGATGTATGGATGGGGGTATCCTCCGTGAAAAACAAATCTGGACGATCCAGGGGTAAATCACCATACACTTCATCAGTGGATACCTGATGATACCGTTGAATTCCATATTTTCGGCAAGCATCCATCAATGTAGCAGTGCCTATTATATTTGTTTCCAAAAACACACCGGGGTTTTCTATAGAGCGATCCACGTGACTTTCTGCTGCGAAATTGACTATAATATCCGGATGCTCTTCCTCAAAAAGCTGATACACACCCTCTCGGTCACAAATGTCCAGCTTTACAAAACGAAAGTTGGGTTCGTTCATGATACCTTTTAATGTAGACAGATTACCCGCATAGGTCAGTTTATCAAGGCATATAATACGGTATTCGGGATGCTCCTTCAGTAAATAGAAAATAAAGTTACTGCCAATGAACCCAGCGCCACCAGTAACAATGATTGTCATGCTCGTATCCCCCTTATACTTCTCCAAAGATATAATTGCAGTCGCTGTCCTCCAGCAGAGGTGACGAAATATCCTTGGGAGAGAGCAGATGTTCAATCACCTCTCCCCATTCTACTCCAATAGCAGGGTCATTGAAGCGGATTCCTCGGTCTAATTCTTTATTATACAGATTATCCACTTTATAACAGAATTCTACATCTTCAGTCAAGGTTTTAAACCCATGCCCAAATCCTCGTGGAATATACAGCATCAACTTGTTTTCAGCGCTCAATTCCACTGTTATCCATTCTCGATATGTTGGGCTGCCTTTACGTAAGTCTACTGCTACGTCCATTACAGCACCTTTCGTTACTCTGACTAATTTGGCTTGAGCCATGGGTGCGTTTTGAAAGTGTATCCCCCTTAATACACTTTTTTGAGCCGTAAAGGATTGATTATCCTGAACAAATACAGTATTAATTCCCAAGTCTGAAAAAGCTTTAGTTGAATAAGTTTCCATGAAATATCCCCGGTGATCTCCGAACACTTTCGGTTCAATAATATACACACCAGGAAGTTTTGTCTCAATTCGCTTCATCAGTACCGTACCTTTCCTTCCGCTACAGCATGCAAATGCTGACCATAAGGACTCTTACCATAGCGCTGTGCACTATCCAACAGCGTTTCTTTATCAATCCATCCGTTTTTATATGCTATTTCTTCTGGAGCACTGATTTTGATACTCTGACGTTTTTCAATCATACGCACAAAGTCTGCTGCGTCCACTAAGCTGTCAATAGTACCAGTATCCAGCCATGCAAACCCCCGCCCCAGCAGCTGTACATCCAGTGCTTCCTGTCGCAGATACATTTCATTCAATGTAGTAATCTCGAGTTCACCTCTGGCACTTGGTTTTACATCATGCGCCATGGCAGATACATGCTTGGGATAGAAATACAATCCTGTAATGCAGTAATTAGATTTAGGTTGTTTAGGCTTTTCTTCTACAGAAAGGACTTTGCCATTTTCATCAAATTCAACAATGCCAAAACGTTCAGGATCATTAACGTAATAGCCAAATATTGTAGCGCGACCATTTTGTTCAGCATTTTGAACGGCTGCCTGTAGGATTTTGCTAAACCCGTTACCGTAGAAAATGTTATCCCCCAACACCATGGCGCAAGTATCGTCTCCAATGAACTCTTCGCCTAACAAAAATGCTTGCGCCAATCCATCTGGAGAAGGTTGTACTTTGTATTGTAAGTGAATGCCAAAATTGTTTCCATCACCCAGAAGATGCTCAAAGCGTGGTGTATCATCAGGAGTAGAAATCACAAGAATGTCCTGTATCCCAGCCAACATCAAAGTTGATAGGGGATAATAGATCATGGGTTTATCGTATACCGGAAGTAACTGTTTAGAAGTAACCATGGTCAATGGATAGAGTCGTGTGCCGGCTCCGCCTGCTAAGATTATGCCTTTCATACTTACTTCCTCCTTTATTATTCTTCATGTAAACTTAGTGATTGCAGGTTGTTATATTCTATTACATATAAAACACGATGATTCCTATTATGATCAGCATATTACCAACGAGTTTACGTTGCGTAATTCTTTCGCCAAAGACTATTTTACTCAATAACATCACCAAGACGAAGCCTAACGTTTCCAGTACTACAGCACTTTTCAATTTCACTCCTCTACTAAAGGCTAACACGTTTAGAAGAGTAGCAATTACCAATAGAGCATATCCACCCAGTACCCATGGATTGAGATATTCACGTAAAACAGAATCATATTTTTGCCGAGTACCTTTTTTGAGCAGAATCTGCGAGATAGCCCCCAAGATAACCGCAGCCAAAACAAGCAGAATATACGGGCTAAAGCTCATGCCTCTCTCTCCTTACCAGTAGTATTTACAAGGATAATACCTCCAATTATAATCGCAGCTCCTAATATGTTCTCTATCGTAATATGTTCTTTAAATAAAAGTGCGCTCCACATCAAAGACCATAGCAAAGACATGGCACGATTAACATAAGCTACTGATAGTTCAAATCGTTTGATAATCTGTTGCCATACAATAGCATATATTCCTAAACACAGAATCTCCGCCCCATATAATAATAGAAAAGGCCATGATAGGAAAGCATAGGCAGAAGCCATTTTACCTGCTGCGCCAGCAAAAGAATAAACAGCAACAGCCATCTGTATGATTCCGAAAGTCAACATTCTCGACTTAATTATCATTTTATCGCTCATAATTCTATAGGAAGCTGCAACAAATTACAAAGTTCTCGACCATTCATACCTGTAGCAATATAGAATCCATGTCTAGTAGAACTATCCGTAACCAATCCTCCTTCATTTTTGCTATTTTCGCTTTTTCGTACAATGGATTCAGCATGAGTTGTCTGAACATCCAAATAGTGCTTATAATCCGTCTCATTCATAATATACCGAACAGCCGCTACCTGAGCATGCCGTGGACAAGCCTCCACATTCAAGGGCTCCCCCAAAGCGGTTTGTAATGTCATTTTAACATAATCATAACCCGTGGACAACTGTACTAAATCACTACCTATACAATCTCCACCCATGCGGGCGCCAATTTCGATTAGCCGAATGTCTCCGCATGGTGTTACTTTAAACTCGCTATGACTAGCTCCACACCATACATGTAGAGCATCTAACGCCTTAAAAATCTGTTCCAGAGCTTTTTTTATGACCACCGCATTCAAATCAGAGGGTTCCATATGTCCTATTTCAATAAAATGTGGTGAACCAGTAGTAAACTTTTTCGTAATAGCTAAAAAATGATGTGTCCCATTTTGGCTAATGCACTCGCAACTATATTCATTTCCTTCAATAAATTCTTCAATAATTGCATGTTTTTCAAATGAATTTGCACAAGCCTCTGCAACACACTTTGGCAAACCATCAAGGCTCGTCACCTTGAATATTCCGCGGCTTCCACTTCGATCTGTTGGCTTGACGATGATAGGCATTGTCATTTCTCGCACTACAGAAAGATCGCTGTCTAAGTTAACTTTAACAAATCGAGGTGTTGGCAAACCAGCTTCTAAGAATGTCTTTCGCATTTCATATTTATTTGTCGCAATAGTCGCTGTTTCAACAGGGTTAGTTGGCAACCCTAAAGCATTTGCAATCTTATTTACTGTAATAGACGCCAGATCCGAAGCAATAGACGTAATGGCAGCCGGCTTGATTTTGCGGCATATGGATAGAATTTCATCTACTTCTGTTATGCTAATCGGATAGAAATAATCTGCTGTTTGTTCTCCTATATCGCCAGCTTTCCATGCAAAAACATGCGTTTCATATCCCATCTCTTTTGCTTTTATAATTAAGGGATTCTGCAGCTCAGATGCACCAATAATGGCTACTTTTTTCATTATTCTACCTCGTTTTCAACATAGCATGACTTAATGATTTCGCATATTCTTTTTCTTTTTTCTGGCATGATTAACAATGGAAAGTTCAAAATATGTTTTTCATGCCAAATAGCTCCTGGAAAAGAGCTGTATTCTTGAAACATATGCGTCACCACAGGATACCAATCACTTACTGGCAATTCCTCAGAAATGCAACGCCGTATAATATTCTTTTTTTTCTCTTGATCATCTATCAGCATATTAAACCGCCATGGAACTGCTCCCTCTGAAAAGCAATATTTGTTCTTTTCATGAATGTCTGTCAATTGCTTTTGATAGTCGGTTAATGCCTTCCGTCTCTCTATAATTGTTTGGGGCAAAGCACATAGACCATGAATTAATGATTCCTTCTTGTTTTCGTCGATGCTATGGATCAATCCTAGCTTAACACAGTTAGGCAATCCTTTATATATCATTTGGGGAATCGTGCTTCTCCCGCCTTGATTGCGAATCAGTCGATATAATGAGGAAAAAAAACGAAGGTTCTCTTCCGCCTCTTCTGTAACACAAGGTAACATCCTTTCCATTTTTTCATATTCTTCTAGAGCAAAACAATGACTTATTAACAACCCGCCAAATCCTAAATCCAAGGTTTTTGAATAGCCAGTACTATATACTGTAAAATCGCCCACACAGCCCAAAGTATAATCTGGTTGAGTAGCTCCCATTGCTGAAGCACAGTCCTCAATTAACAAAATGCCTTTATTTTTACACAATGCAGCAATAGACATAAGGTCTTTCACAGGATTCCCATACATATGTGGGATAATCATGGCCACCATTTCATCCTCTATAGCACGGGACACCGTATCATAAGTCACATTTCCACTTTCAGGAGAGACATCACAAAAAACGGGTTTCATCCCTAGGTATAGAATAGGGAAAATCGCTGCATAGCATATATTAGCAGGTACCAATACTTTTTTTTGAGCCGTTTGAACAGATGATAAAGCTAAGTAAATACCTACTGCTGCTCTGGAAACAGGGATACATTGTCCATCAACATTCTTGATTGGATCATAATATAGCATTTGGAAGTCTCCTTTATAAAGTGGCTGGCTGCTGATCTTCTCGAATGATATGATAATTATGATATTTTTTGCTTTCCCATTCTTTTCGATAGTCCATATACATCGTAATTAGATCTGTATACTGCGGTTCCCAATTCAACATCTCTTTAGCTAATGAGATATTATAGATATAACCTCGAGTTAACCCGGGCATATCAGGTCGGCAAATGACTTCACTCTGTTTTTCCGGATAAGGAGCAAACACTTTAGCTAAGGCAAGGGCTTCTTCATATTGAGAATATCCAACGCCACTAGCTACTGTACAAATTCCTTTATGCTTCCCGCTGTGAGAAGCGCACCGAAGGGCAGATACTACATCCTTAATATATATATGATCTCTGCGAATATCTTGATTTCCCCATACCTCAATCCGCTCACCCTTTAATGCTTTTTCAAAGAAAATTTCAAAAGCACTTTTTCTATAGGTATGATCTGCATTCAAATGTCCCAATATTTCACCATATCCGTGCACCCCAGTTAACCGAAGAACAACAGCATTCATTCCCATATCTTTGTTATAATATTCAACAAAGTTTTCAGCGGCTATTTTTGATATAATATAGGGACTATGATCACCAGTAAAGGATATTCCATCATTTTCAGAAATAATAGGTTTTTGAATATCATTATATACTTTGTGAGTTGAAGTCACCACCACCTTTTTGATTCCATTTCTATAAGCAAAATCTAAAACATGGTATACGCCTAATGTATTAATATTAAAGAACGACTGTACGGGTGTTTCTAATTCAGCCAAACAAGCAGAAAGATCTATAATTGCTTCTATATTCTGAGTTGGAAGCAAATCATAACAACCTGGTTCCAGCAAATCGAAGTATTGAAACGGTACTCTGTTCTCATGAAAGAATCGTTCCACTTGTTTGTTTCTTCCCAATGCCAGTATTTCTTCTCCTTGATTAACCATTTCTACGCAAAAATAGCGTCCAATATATCCAGTGGCACCAATAACAAGAATCATTTATTTCACCTAGCCTTTTTAATTTTTCTCTTTTTTCTCTTTGTTCAACACTGAGCGAACCACATATAGTGGCCGATGTTTTACTTCATTAAATATGTATCCAATATATATTCCAATGATACCAAGCAACACCATAATAATACCACCTAGAAAATACATTGATACAATAATACTGGTCCATCCAGAAGGAACATTGCCTGTAACAACAAATAAAACTACACGCCAAATAATAAACAAAAATGAAACCAGCGAAAAGAAAAAGCCAAGACGTACAGAGAATAATAATGGTTTGTTCGATTGCGCAGTAATAAACTCCATTGCCATCTTTATTTTTTTTGCGACATTATATGAAGACTTACCGGCAAATCTTTCATCTGCCTCCACATCAATCGCTATTTGCTTAAACCCTAACCATTTCAGGAAAAGTGTATATGCACGGTTTTGCTCTCTCATTTGACAATACTGTTGAATTACTTCTTTTTTGGAAATACTAAAATTGCAAATACTGCTATCATATTTTCCATCAGTAAAATAATCATAGAATTTGTAAAAAAGACGAGACATACAAATAACAAAAGCATTATCTTTGCGGTCCTTTCGCCTGGCAAAAACAACATCATATCCTTCTTGTGCCTTGCGATATAGATCTACAATTCCTTCAGGACGATCCTGCAAATCACAATCCATTACGACAACCCAGTCTCCATCGCAATAATCAAGTCCTGCAGTAATCGCTCGTATTTGCCCAAAATTTCTAGCCAGTTCAATGCCTACCACATGATGACTTTTCATACATTCTGCTTCTATCGCTTTCCATGAACCTTTAGGGCAGCAATCATTGACAAGTATTATTTCATAGTCATCTGCAATAGTCAGCACCGAGTTGGACACTCGTTCGCAAAGTGCTGGAATTGCTTCAGGGCAACCATATACAGGAACCACAACAGATACTTTCATTTTAAATCTCTCCAAAGAATTCTTTCACAGACTTAATAACAAACTCTCTATTTTCTTTAGTCAAATTATAATATAAGGGAAGGCGAACTAGGCGTTCGGATTCTTTGGTCGTCCAATTATCTTGTCCTTGAAACCGACCAAATTTGAGTCCTGCTGGCGCAGAATGTAATGGGACATAATGAAATACACACCAGATTTCTCTTTCTCTCATGAAATTGATGAAGCGAGTTCGCTCTTCTAAACACGAAAGCTTTATATAGAACATATGTGCATTATGAACACAATCCTTGGGTATTGTCGGAAGTTCTATTATACCTTTTTCTTCCAAAGGATGAAAGGCTTTATAATATGCGTTCCAAGTCTCTAAACGGTTTTGATTAATCTCTTCTGCTACTTCAAGTTGAGCCAATAGATATGCAGCATTCATGTCGCTAGGCAAATAACTATCCCCGAAATCCACCCAAGTATACTTATCGACCTGTCCACGAAAGAATTTAGAACGGTTTGTACCTTTTTCTCTCAAGATCTCCGCAGCATCATTATAATTACAATCATTGATTACCAAAGCGCCGCCTTCTCCCATTGAGTAGTTCTTCGTTTCATGGAAAGAATAGCATCCAAAATCGCCAATTGTTCCCAAAGCACGGCCTTTATAATAGCTCATAACCCCTTGAGCTGCATCCTCCACTACCTTAAGGCCATATCTACGAGCAATATCCATGATAGTATCCATTTCGCAAGCCACCCCTGCATAATGCACCGGCACAATCACTTTAGTTTTCTGCGTAATAGCAGATTCTATTTTAGTTTCATCGATATTCATCGTGTCAGGTCGTATATCAACAAAGACTAAAGCAGCTCCAGCCAGCACAAATGCGTTGGCAGTGCTAGAAAATGTAAAGCTAGGTAGAATTACTTCATCTCCAGGTTGAATTCCACAGAGAAGGGCTGCCATATCCAATGCCGAGGAACCACTTGTAGTCAGCAGAACCTTTTGAGCATGAAAATGCTGCTCTAGCCACGCATTACATTTTTTTGTGAATTGTCCGTCTCCACAGATTTTATGAGCATCGACGGCTTGCTTAACATATTCAAGTTCTTTACCAGTAAATGGAGGAATGTTAAAATCTATCATAGCAAACCCCTTTCTTCTTTTGATACAGAGACCAACTTAAGTATATTGTTCCCAGAATAAACAATCCTGTACAAGAAATATAAGCCCCTATTTTCAAATAAGGAATATGGAATTGCAACTCAATATGGCTATCACCAGAAAGCAACGGAATTGCCATAAAACCATAATCAGCAATTAGAATATTCAGCTGTTGGCCATTCAAATACGCTTCCCATCCTTTCTCATAAGGAATTGGAAGAAACAAAAATCCATCCTCTGAAGAAGATACATCGATTAATAAATGATCCTCGGATAAAGGCTGCTCTATTACAACTTTAGCATTTGCATCAGCTTTTTCTTTTTTTTCATCCATGATCAAATAATCTTGAAGAATCTTTTGTCTTTCCTCAAGCGGATATTCCACATATTCATCATATGTTATTGCACCAGTATAAAAACGTCCAAATCCCATATAATCAAGGTTCTTATAAATATTTTTCCCGGAAATATTAGTAACATATTGATAGCCTGGGTTATTGTCAATTGGTGTTTTAGAAATAATATATTTGGTTCCAAGTAATGCCGCCATCTTTGTATTTGAATAATCCTTTTCAAATTGGATATAAGCACCTTTGTTTTTGAAAATAACTGCATCCCATGAGTTTATAAAGAAATTTTTAATTCTATAATTAATAGTACTGTTATAATACGAGATTCCGTAATAATCTTCAACTAAAGCATCGTTGAAATAAGAATAATTCGAAAAAGCTTTTTCAATGCGAAACAATTCCGGATCAGTTTCTCTTATACTTTGGACAATAGCCTTTATCTCTTGTGTTGTTACTTCAATTTCATTTTTGTCATACCTATCAGTAAGAGTCCTTCTTTCATTTGTGGTAATTATTGCATCTCCCAAAACATTCAGCATGATCACCATAATAATAGCGATTCTTATGATTTGACTTTTTATTGACAAAACATGATATAACGCTATAAATGTTGCTAGAATAAGAAACTCAACAAGTATCAAAGCACACAGATTTACAGAGAACTGTGGGTAGTGATTATAGATAACAAATACTACACCCAAATATAAAATCCCTGTAGTAATAAGTGCAGGTAGTTTAACCTTGCGAGAAATAATTCCATCGATAGATTTTGCCGCTACAACAGAATAGATAGGAACAAAGACAAACGTATATCTTCCAACGGGCGTAACAAACCCATTCATAATGTAGCCTGTTACAGGAATAAATGGTAACGCATTAAGCGCGATACAAGCTAAAAGTCGCTCAACAAATATTTTTCTCCCTTCATCAAGCCCCATATATATATATATTATAAAAAACAAAGGTAAAAAGCTAGTATAAAAAAGCTGTTCAGCTTCATAATAGTTTGAATAACCTATGAATTTCGTTGTCCCCAATAGATTATTAGATAAAAACCTGCTTATAATTGTGATGTTGTGATCCTTGGGATATGTTGACAAGTATTGTAATAAATTCCAGTCACTCTGTATTCGATCGCTGACAGATGTGATTTCGAAAATTTGTGGCAATAATAGTATGCTGGAGATAACAAAGCCAATTAGCACAGATAAAAGAACACAGCTTCCACAGGTTATCCATTTTTTTACTGCCTTTATTGGAAACCTTAGAAAAAGCCGAACGATTGTATAACTAGCCAAACATATTAAGATCATATAAGCAAAATAGTACGTTTTGCCAACTAGCCAAGCAATAGATAATGAAAGAAAAAAATGATTTTTATTAAGTGTACAGTTTTTCAAGCATCGCTCTAAAAGCAACAATGTCAAAGTTCCGATAAAAAAAGCGGTGGAAAAAGCATAATGCTGGCCCCATAAAACAACGAATCCACAAAATCCATAAGCATAAGAAGAAATGACTTTTGCTGTTCTGCTTAAAGAATATTCACTTAAGAAATCATAGCAAACAAGAGCACATAATAGCAACTTCACGCCTTGCATCCACGCAGCAATCACTTGAGCTGTAGAAAAGCCACACAATAAATATGCAACAATTGTTGGCCAAATGAAGGGGTCCACCAGCCATGATAATTGAGTTAAAGTTGAAGCCCCAAGGCCATAATTCATGGTCCATTCAGAAATGTTCCATTTTTTTAAATCATCTGCTATTGAAAACCAAAATGGTTGATAGACATAAACTGTATCGCTACCAATATCCAAATAAGCAAAATATTCATTTCCAGTCAAAAATGTTCTAAAGCAAATAATAATAGAAACAAACATAAGCAACGTCAACAATATTTTGGGTTTTTGAGTTGCTATGTGCATAAATGTCTTATGACATGAATAGAATATTCTTGGCAAAATAGAAGAAATCGGCACAAGGCCAATAATGAGGACGCATATACCACAGAGCAAAAGGAAACTATTTCTAAAAGAGATAGTTTTTTTACAATTCAATGTAATCTGATCAATTTCAATTATTATACTTTTCTCATCAGTCAAATCAATTCTCAAGCTGTCAATTTCTTTGTCTGGCAAAGGAATTGATATAATACCCTGTTCCAACACAGTATAAACGCTATTCTTTTCAGAAAAACTCTCCACCGCGCTTAATCGATAGTATACAGCGCACTTGGTTGATTTAACACTCATTGAATTAACATTAATATCAATGCTCTTATATACGCCTTTGGGGACTGTTATTCTAAGCCATGAATCAGTACTAGTAGAACGTAATCGATTCTTTTTTATCACAAAATCTTTAGCGTCTGCAAATAGCTTTTCTGAAGAAATAACTATAGAGCTGTTATTATAAAGAATAGGGTCTAGTTTCCCTAAAAGCAAGAAAGAAAAAAGCGACAAAAAAAGCAGCAATACACATATCCAATACATAATAAATGCCTTTTTAGTCATTTTCTTATTTCTCCTTACCCTATCAAAAACAATAAAAACTCATCGAGAAATTGTATTATTACATATCACCAGAAACCTCTAAATCGTAGATCAAAAGTTATACCATGGATTAATCATCAGCTTTCTCGCAAATCATGAGTGACCCTATGCAATTTATTCATTGAGATTCCATAAACTGGCACATTACTTCCATACGAGCATTAAACGTATGTTTTTCCCTGACCAAAGTCATGCCGTAGTTAGCTATTTTTTCTCGTTCCTTTGGGTGCTCCATAAAATATTTCACTTTTTCAGCGAGATCATCACGTCCATGATAAGTAACGATACAGTCTTTCAGTACATCGTCTATCCCTGCAATTTCATCTGAAATAATGAATGCACCAGCAGATAGTCCATCAAAGATACGATTTGAAATAAAGCCCTTTTGTCTCATATCTTCCCAATGGTCATTTAGTAAAATGTCAGCATCATGATATGTTTGGCCAAGTTGATTATTGGGAATAAGCACACCACGAATATATTTTGCATCGATCAAGCCATCCCAATTAGTGCCGTAGACCGCCAAATCATAGGGCGTTGGCAACACATCTTTGATTATCTGGCGGAAAATTTTGCGAGAATTCCCAACGAAGAGCAATTCATACTTCTTTTCTTTATTTTCGTATGATTCGCCATTAAACACATCAGGATCCGTGCACTGTAACAAGGGATATACTGGAACTTTTAGCAACGGTTTCAGATGCTCAGCCCAAATTAGAGAAGAAACAAACACTGCATCGTATTGATTGTACTCTTCTGGCTTTATGTCATCTGGATGAGAAATGTTCCACATCAGATTGACATGTTTTTTCTTAGGACGATATTCACTCAGTCCTCGTAATACAATTACATATTTCCCATCAAAGTCTTTCTCCCACTCTGGCAAAATGCGAATCGTTACGTGATAGCCCTTTTTTTCAAAACTTTTTTTCATCGCAACAGAGAAGTGATAATCGCCCCATGATTCCGCTTCTTTCCACTTGGGGACAGGAATCATAATAGCAATCTTCTTATCGGCCGGAATTTCAGCATTTAATGAGTTTCTCACAAAACCAAGCAGAGTATTTGCCCGAATATCATACGTATGGTTTTCTAGCACGAACTTTTGCAGCTTTTCAGTCAAAGCTTTTCGTTCATCTGGGTTTTCCAAATAATGAATTATTTGGCTTTTAAATTCCTGAGCATTGCGGAAAACAGGCAGCATTCCCTCAAAAGTCTCTTCTGCTCCTCTTGATCCGTTGGTCAGCACAAGACGCCCAGCAGCTAAAGCATCAAACACGCGACTATTCACTGCACCATATTCTATAGTCGCGCCATTAGCATCATCTACCACTATTTGCGTATATTTATATACGAGTGGCATTTCTTCATATTTCAGGAATCCGCCAGTATAATCGGCTAATTTCGGTACATTTTCCCAATTCTTTCCGAATATACGGAAATGATAAGGTAACGATCCAGGGTCAAGAATATCCATGATTTCTCTAGGAGCATTCCAATAACTACCCGTGAAAACATAATCACAGTCAAATCTTTCCCGTTCAATTGGATTTTCAGGCTGGTTTAGAGCAGATAAGAAACGGTCGGCATTTGTCGCAATAGGGAAAAGTTCTACTTTTAGTCCTGTAGATTCCGCCATATAGCCACAAGCCGTTTTGCTGGAAGCAAATATTAATGAATATCGCTGAATAGAAGGATTGACGACCCATCGCGTAAACCAGTTTCGTGCCCAAGCAATTGTAAACAGGTCATCTTTAGTATGATACATTTTGTTTAAATCATATGCATCTAACATAGAAATGAGTATGTCAACATCTTCCCCAACATCATACCAATCAGTCGGGCCACGCCGGCACAGATATTTCACACGATGGCCATGCTTAATCAAAGAGGTTGCCAGTTCCATCGCTGTAAAATAGTCGCCTGCAGATACATTTTCTCCGGCTTCAGTTACTGCAAATGCAAAGCAAAGGCCACTGTCTGAAAACAGATGCGTTCCATTTAAGCGATCCTGATTCAGCCAGGTGTTTAGTTTTGTCTGCCATTTTGCCTGGAAATGAACAATATTATTAGTGCGTCTGGCAACAACAGTCTGATTCTTTTCGTCTTTTTGACTGCCAAACTCATGATGGAACAGCATTGCCAAGGGATTATAATAGTTATTATATCCACGCTCTAAAAGCTTCAAGCAAAGGTCCACGTCTTCATATCCATATACATACTGCTCATCAAAGCCTTCAACAGCATCATATGCTTCCTTTGAAACAAGTAACACTGCTGCCGTTACAGCGCTGATTTTTCGTTCTGCTCCCTCATCGGGCCATGCTTGTTCCCCATTTCCAAGATTATATGGGCGAATAAAATCAATGCCATTAAAGCTATCGTAACGGAATCCTATTCCTCTATGCTGAATAAGGTTATCCTTTCCAGCATTGAGTCCACCGATGCCTTCAGGATAAACCAACTTGGCACCTACAGCACCACAGTTTTCTTTGTCCAGCGCAACCCTCAGCAGTTCATCAAGCCAACCATCAACAACTTCAATATCGTTATTCATAAACAGCAGATAACTGCCAGCCGCATTCTTTGCAGCCTGATTATTCGCATAAGAAAACGATTCGTTGGTTTGATTCTCAATCAGCCGGATTGTTTTTCCCAAAGACTGGCTCTTTATATAATCCTGAGAGCCGTCAGTGGACCCATTATCCACAATAATCATTTCATAATTATCGTAGAATTTTGCTTGCTTCATTGAAGCAAATAGCGTCTCTAAATGATGCAAACCATTTCGATTCAGTATAATAATGGACACCAACGGTTTATCTGCAGCAGAATAGGGTTTGATACGTGCCACATGAAGTTCTTTCAGCTCATTTTTCGAAAAACGTGAAGTTTCTATCTGTTCTTTCTCGAGTGCCACGACTGAAGCGGTTCTACCTTTTGAAGAAACCCCATTTATTTTTGCGATTTTTCCTTTTTCGTCTTGTTCTTTTCCAGCCCTATATAGGCTAAAAAGCGTTTTGGGAAGTCTTAGTAATTCTTTAGGAGAATGCGAAGCGTCGACGAATGCTGTACCGATTCTGAATCTAATTGAATTGAGATAATAGTTTTCTAAACTAGCTCGTTCGCTAGACAACCTTTGAATCTTTTTTTCTTTGTCAGCAAGCTGCATGCTCAGATTATCACGTTCATTCAAGGCTTTTTCGTAAAAAGTATTGATCTGTTCACGTTTTTTCTGTTCTAATGCAACCTGCTCAAGGTATTTTGATTTTTCTTCGGCCAGTTTTGCTTGCAGCGTATTTATCTCTTGATCTCTTTCAATCACCTGATTCTTTAGTCGCTGATTTGCCTCAATATACTGTTCCAAACGCGAATGCGTCTTAGCAAACCATTTATCGGAATACCTCATCAGATTCATCAGTGAATCCGATGGCGTCAAGGCATGAATCAACGCAATAAACTCTTCCGAGTAATTCTGCTTAATATCAAGCATAATACCCAAGCCCGACATAATCGGGATTTTGATAAGTGTAAAACGAGAATCATTTTCTTTTATAAAGTCTTCAACAGCTGTCAAAACGCCACAATGATCTTTATTATATGAAACTGAATTGCGATACTTATGATTAAAGCCTTTATCGGACAATTGTTCTGTGTCAGGATCTATTCCGCTTATTTTATATGTATTTTGCCATGCCTGAGGAATAGTATCTGGATCATAATATAAGTCTCTCCGGTCATAAGGCCAACCAATATCATGAAACAAAACCAAAGGGAACTTTTCTGTATTCTTCAAGATTAGTTGCAATTCTGTATAAACAGTATAATAATTGTGATCACCGTCAATCAATATGGCATCATATTCGTGTATCTTTGGTAATGCGTTGATGGAAGTTGTTATCAGAAAAGAATAATAGTTCTCTTTCCCACGAAATGCTTCTTCATAGTCAAACTGAGGCGCGGGATCGATGGCATAAACAAACCCGCCCTTTTCTATAGCATAATTCACCAGCTTAACTGTGTTTTCCCCTCTGTCGCTACCAATTTCAACTATCCGGCGCACATGCGTAGCTTCAAAACAAGGGCGTACTACATCTTCCCAGAAACGTCTCATACATTAACATCCTTTGCATTCTTTTACCACTGAAGAAAAGCAACGCATTCCCTCTATAATAGTCAAGAGCAGTGTCGGTTTCTCGAACTACCAATGCTATCTTATTTCATCTCAACATGCAAAAACTTGCTTTTCAAACGAGCCTTCGCTATTACGTCAACTTCATGATCATCATATGCATATTCATATTCCATGATGTACCGGTAAGTATTGTGTTTTTTTGCTTGTGCTCAAATAATTTATTGACATACTGATACATTGTTATCATATCATCTGAAAAAAGAAAAGTAAAGAAACTTATGCTATAAACTCATGCCATGGCATAGCATCAAACCATTTGCAACAAAGTCATTCAACGATATACAAAAGCTATCATCACAAAACACATCCGATACATTCATTTTGTTATAGAAAACCATTCGAAATAAAAGTAAAGATAGACAAATCGCAAAATATTAGGTAAAATCAATAGCAATAACCACATAGAGTTTGAAACAATAACTTGTGTGGCATGCAAACAGACCGGGGAGATGAGACATTTGAAAATCGGCTGTGTAAAAGAAATAAAAAACAATGAATATCGTGTAGGACTAACTCCGGATAATGTGAGGGCATACGTGCAAGCAGGGCATCAAGTATATATAGAAAAAGGTGCAGGAGAAGGCTCTGGTTTTGAAGATCAGGAATACGTGAACGCCGGTGCTTCTCTGATTGAAAATGCAGCAGATGTATGGCACCTGTCAGAAATGATGGTCAAAGTTAAAGAGCCTTTGGAAGAAGAATTTCCGTTATTCCATAAAGGCTTGATTCTTTACACCTATCTTCATTTAGCAGCTGACCGGCAATTGACAGAAGCATTACTTGCTGGCAAGGTAAACTCAGTAACTTATGAAACCTTGCGGGAAAAAGATGGATCTTTGCCTCTTTTAGCTCCAATGTCACAGATAGCTGGCCGCCTGTCACTGCAGGAAGGGGCAATGTATTTAGAAAAGCGCTATGGCGGCGAGGGTATTTTATTGGCAGGTGTCCCTGGCACGCCAAAGGCTAATGTTGTTATTCTGGGTGGTGGAACCGTCGGCATGAATGCATGTAAAATTGCCGTTGGTATGGGTGCTAATGTAACCATCCTAGATATCAGTCTGAAACGGCTCGAAGAGCTTGATAACCAGTTTGGTGCACATATTCAGACGCTAGTTTCCAATGAGGGCAATATTGAGCGGGTAATCAAAGACGCTGATCTTGTCATTGGATGTGTGCTCATTCCAGGCGGTGCAGCTCCAAAGATTTTTAAACGTAAATATCTATCGGAAATGAAGCCTGGCGCTGTATTTGTTGATGTGGCTATTGACCAAGGCGGATGCAGTGAAACCAGCCACGCCACTACACATGATGACCCCATTTATATTGTTGATGGTGTTGTACACTACTGTGTGGGTAATATGCCCGGTACAGTACCGCACACCAGCACTGTTGCATTGACTAATGCGACACTACAGTATGGTCTTCAAATTGCCAAAGCAGGGTTGGAAGCTGCCTGCCGCAAGAGTGAAGTAATAGCTTCTGGTGTCAACACATATCTAGGCAGTTTAACTAACCAGAATGTAGCCGCAGCACATGGAATGGATTTTAAAGAATTGCTTCAGATACTGGCATAACAGACCGGACTTTAACAGAGTGGTGCTTTTCCATGGATAAAATCGCAGTGCTAATCCCATGTTACAACGAGGCACAAACAATAGGCAAAGTAGTCTCCGATTTTCACAAGGCGTTGCCCGAAGCGGTGATTTATGTCTATGACAACAATTCTCAAGATGATACAGCTGCTATTGCGACAGCTGCTGGTGCTGTTGTGCGTTATGAGCATCAACAAGGCAAAGGTAACGTTGTTCGTCGTATGTTCCGCGAAATCGATGCTGAATGCTATATCATGACAGATGGGGATGATACATATCCGGCAGAATTTGCTCCAGAAATGGTGCAAAAAGTACTGCAGCAGCAAGCTGACATGGTGGTAGGTGACAGATTGTCATCAACTTATTACGCCGAGAACAAGCGTCCCTTTCATAACTTGGGCAATGCGTTGGTACGCAAAAGCATCAATGTCCTGTTTCATAACAACATCAAAGACATCATGACAGGATACAGAGCATTTAGCTATAATTTTGCAAAGACCTTCCCTGTGTTATCCAAGGGATTTGAAATCGAAACGGAAATGAGTATCCACGCGGTAGACAAAAACCTATATATAGAAAATGTAATTATCGATTACCGTGATCGACCTGAAGGTAGTAGGTCTAAACTAAACACATATTCGGACGGCTTTAAGGTTCTTCGAACAATTCTTCGTCTTTACCGCACATATAAACCTCTCTCCTTTTTTAGCTTCATTGCCGCTTTGCTTCTTCTGATAGCTACCATTTTGTTTGTCCCTATCGGCATCACATATCTTAAAACAGGATTAGTGCCGAGATTCCCCACGTTGATTGTTTGTGGTTTTCTGAGCATGGCTGCAATTCAAGCTTTCTTTGGAGGATTAATCTTGGACGTAAACAACCGTAAAAACAGACAGAACTTTGAGTTCATGCTTCAGGTTTTCGAAGAAAGAAAAAAGCAACACAAATCAAATTAACAAGCAAACCCTGCCAAATCAATCAATGATAAGGCAGGGTATTTTGTTGAAATTAATCACTTGAATGCATTTGTATATCTTAATCTGATCACACCAAATATTGTTTGGGGATCGATTTCTACTATGGTTTGCTTGATCTCTTCCATACTTTCACCAGTCATTCCTGAAACTGATAAGGTATAATAGTCCAGCATATCATCATCAATAGTCCCTTCTTTGATTTTTTCATACGCTAATCTATAATGCTCAGCTACTCCAGGCTGATAGTCTGAAGACATTATGCATGCTTTCCAGCATGCTGTTACCTTTCTCCTAAAATGCAACATGTCTTGGTACATATAATGTGCATAGCATATATCCGGGCAAAGATTCTTAGTACTTATTCTTTCTACAGAATCTCCCGATACTCTGTTCAATGTGTGGTTTCCCTTTTCAACCAAAACTGGACCATTTTTGTATGCATTTCTGGTAATGATCACTTTGGGCCATTTTTCAAGCGGTCTACATTTCTTTCTGTGAAAAGAAAGAGGCAATAGCATTGTCATATCTGCTTTTTCGTCTGACCGCAAAGGAGCAAACTGCATCCAAAACGTACGATAGCAGTATTGTTGATCTAAAGTACTGAGGTATTCTCTCATACTTATCTTTTTATTCTGAAGATATGGAAATTCATCTGCATCTAATGGCATTACTATATCAGCATCAAAGCTGTTAAAGGCTTGCTCTATCATTGCATTTGTTATTTTTACTTGGGCATATTCTTGAGTATCGAAAGACGGATTAAACAAAATAATGCGTGATTCAAATTCTGCTTGTAATTGATGTATTATTTCCAACGTACGATCCATGCTATGATGATTGAATACTATTACTTTATCAGAGAATGTCATCCACCAGCGTATTGAAGATTCTATGATGTGCTCTTCGTTTTTTACCATGGAAACAACAATAATCGTTTTTAATACACTTGTTTCGCTTGAGGAGTCACCGGGGAAAATATCTTGCCACACCGAATCCTTTTTGAAAACCAAGTTGTCAGAATTATCTGCATGAAATCTATTTCCTATGCTTCCTTTCTTTTTTTGTAATGTTTTCAAAAGATTGCAGCAACTCTTTACATGTTTCTTACATCGATTAATAAGAGCAAGGTTTTTTGACTTTATGTTGTGGAACCGTATTGGTTTTGAGTCTAGTATTGAAAGTTTGTTTTTAAAAAAATACATAGCCATTATTCATTCCTTTTTATAGGGTACTTTATCCTGTTTGCTGATTGATATGATCAACTATAAACTGACCTTGACAAGCTCTCAATAAGCTGCGGATTAGCATTCCATTAATTTGGAACATGCACTCAAGCCCTGTAATGAGTTGTCGATTTATAGCATTATCCGATTTCTTCCAGAGTCTGTCAGATTGATCTTAATCTGTGAAGTTCCTTCATCACAGCTACTATACTATCAACTTGGATAAGAAACAATAGCTAACCATAAAATGGAATGTATACACAAAAAACGCCAGCTAGTTCAAGCTTTCAGATTCATGGATAATTCTATAATACCATCATAATAACAACAGTTACTCTCGTGTCATACTTCAATCCGTTCAACTCTAATCTCTAGAGCATCTTTTTCTGATTCTGAAGTTGCGTATACTTGTTTTTACTTGTATAATAAAGAAAACATTGCGCTTCGGCGTCATGAGAGAGGATGTGCGCGAGATGATTTCATGGAACAATTTGGATACACTGAGCACCTACGAAAAGCTGCGTGCTTTACCGCGTGTAAATGTTAAAGCTGCTCTGTCTGCTGAGGATGGTGCATGCCGTGTTGCTAAATACGATATGCCCATGGCCGCCGGTCTTCGTTACAATTATGCTGCCAAGGCAGTAGATGAAACGGTATTGAATGCTCTCTGTGATTTGGCTGCCGAAGCACAGCTGGGCGATAAATTTGCCGCTGTATATAACGGAGAAATCGTTAATACCGGTGAGAAGCGCCGCGTATTGCATCATCTCACACGCGGGCAGCTGGGCCAGGATGTTGAAGCTGACGGTGTGAACAAGCGTGATTTCTATGTTGCGCAGCAGAAAAAGGCCGCCGACTTCGCTCGTCGCGTGCATGCCGGCGAAATCGTTAATGAAAAAGGCGAGTCCTTCAAATATGCCGTGCAGATCGGTATCGGCGGCAGTGACCTCGGTCCCCGTGCACTGTATCTGGCACTTGAAAACTGGGCCAAGACAAACGATGCTTTCAAGATGGAAGCCCGTTTCATCAGTAACGTCGATCCTGATGATGCTGCTGCCGTGTTGCAGGGCATCGACATCTCCCGCGCACTCTTCGTGCTCGTTTCCAAGAGCGGCACCACGCTGGAAACACTGACCAACGAGACCTTTGTACAGGATGCTCTGCGTCGTCAGGGCTTGGATCCTGCCAAGCATATGGTCGCTGTCACCAGTGAGACTTCTCCTCTGGCAAAGAACAGTGGATATCTTGCCGCATTCTTCATGGATGATTATATCGGTGGCCGTTACTCCAGCAGCTCTTGTGTTGGCGGTGTCATTCTCAGTTTGGCCTTTGGTCCAGAAGTGTTTGCCCGCATCCTTGCTGGTGCACATGAAGAGGATAAGCTGGCTACGAATCCGGATCCTCGCAGCAACCCGGACATGCTGGATGCGCTGATCGGTGTATATGAGCGCAACGTGCTTGGTTACCCCTCCACCGCTGTGCTGCCTTATTCCCAGGCACTGTGCCGCTTCCCTGCGCATCTGCAGCAGCTGGATATGGAGAGTAACGGCAAGTCTGTCAACCGCTTCGGCGAGCCTGTATCCTATCCCACCGGTCCCGTAATCTTCGGTGAACCCGGCACCAACGGGCAGCATTCGTTCTATCAGTTGCTGCATCAGGGTACCGATATCGTACCTCTGCAGTTTGTAGGCTATCGCAAGAATCAGCTGGGCGTGGATGTGAATATTCAGGGTAGCACCAGTCAGCAAAAGCTTTGTGCAAACGTAGCTGCGCAGATCGTGGCTTTTGCTTGCGGCAAGGATGACGAAAATCCCAACAAGTACTTTGCGGGCGGACGTCCTTCCAGCATCATTACCGGTGAACAGGTCACTCCTGAATCGCTTGGTGCATTGCTTGCTCACTTCGAGAACAAGATTGCCTTCCAGGGCTT
>DBWZ01000087.1 GCA_002309345.1 Pseudobutyrivibrio sp. UBA1225 | reverse complement strand
TCCATGCCGTAGCGGGTATCCGGCTTATCGGAGCCGTAGCGCTCCATCGCGTCCTTGAAGGTCAGGCGCGGCAGCGGCAGCTGGACGTCAACGTCCAGGATCTCTTTGAACAGTCTGCCCATGAAGCCCTCGATCATCGAAAGGACGTCCTCCATTTGGACGAAGCTCATTTCAACGTCGATCTGAGTGAACTCGGGCTGCCTGTCTGCTCGAAGGTCTTCGTCGCGGAAGCAGCGGGCAATCTGCATATAGCGGTCGAACCCGGCAACCATCGACAGCTGCTTATACAGCTGCGGCGACTGCGGGAGCGCGTAAAAGCTGCCCTTATGGATGCGCGACGGCACAAGGAAGTCGCGGGCACCTTCGGGCGTGGATTTGATCAGCATCGGCGTTTCGATCTCGATAAAACCGTTTTCATCGAAGTAGTCGCGCGTCACCTTCGTGATCTTGTGGCGCAGCAGGATGTTCTTTTGCAGGTCGGGACGCCGCAGGTCCAGATAGCGGTATTTCAGCCGCGTCAGCTCGCTCGTGGGGCAGTTTTCGATAATCTCAAACGGCGGGGTCTCGCTTTCGCCCAGAATGCGCAGGTCGTCCACGGCGATTTCGATCTCGCCGGTGGGAATGTCCATGTTCTTGCTGGAGCGCTCGCGCACCGTGCCGTGCGCCATCAGCACATATTCGCTGCGTACGGTGAAGGCCTTGTCAAACACGTCTTTCGCCGTGGAATCGTCAAAGGCAAGCTGCACGATGCCGGTGCGGTCGCGCAGATCCACAAAGATCAGTCCTCCTTTATTTCTCTGCTTCTGCACCCAGCCCATCACGGTCACGGTCTGCCCTACGTTCTCTACGCTAAGCTCCGCGCACCGACAGGTTCTCTTTAGTCCCTTCATTGATTCCGCCATGTTACCAGTCCTCGATTCTAATTCTTTAATCCCTCTTTGTAAAACTCTTCAAACTCCACGTAGCCTTCGGCCTGGAGCTGTTCCTTTTGGAACTTCTTGTTCTTATTCATTCTTGCAACGAGCACCTGCTTGCCATTTGCGCGCTCTGCCTGTGCCTTTGCGATAACTTCGCAAAGCTTATCGCCTGCAACGCCCTTCTCCACAAGATAAGCCACCTTTGCAGGTGCGGTCGGCACCTTAAAGCCGCTCTCCATGAGGAGCAGAACGATTCTTTCAAATCCGATGGAAAAGCCACATGCGGGTACGTCCTGACCCGTAAACTTTCCAACCATCTTGTCATATCTTCCGCCACCGCCGCAGCTTCCGCCAAACTCTGGGATAGCGATTTCAAAAATTGTGCCTGTGTAGTAGCTCATTCCGCGCACAAGTGTTGGGTCGAACACTAGCTCAAACTGTGCTTCCTTTGTAGCGTTAACGGCTGAAGCTATCTCACGCATCCAATCTGCAACCTCAACATCAAGGAACTCTCCAAGTTTGCCAAGAAGAATATCCATTCCAGCTGCAACATCCTTAACGTTGTTCAATGCTTCAAAAAGTCCAACATATTTATCGATAGATTCCTTTGAATAGCCTGACTCGAGAAGCTCTGCAGATACGCCCTCAAGACCGATTTTATCCATCTTATCAAGTGTAATAAAAATAGAATCGTAGTTGTCTTCAGCAAATCCTGCATATGCAGCCATAGCTTTGAGGATACGGCGCTCGTTGATGCGAATCTCAAAATTCTTGAAACCAATGCGTCCAAGAGTTGTAGTTGTTGCAAGGATAAGCTCTATCTCCGCAAGGTTGCTTGGCTCGCCGAGAATATCTATGTCACACTGTGTGAACTGACGGTAGCGGCCACGCTGAGGTCTATCTGCTCTCCAAACTGAGCCAATCTGAAGTGCCTTAAATGGTGATGAAAGCTCGTTAGCATGATTTGAATAGAATCGGCAAAGTGGTACTGTAAGGTCGTATCTCATACCAAAATCAACGACCTGTTCTTCGGTGGTTGCCTCTGGAATGTTGAGCTTTTCACCTCTCTTCATTACCTTGAAGATGAGCTTTTCGTTCTCACCGCCCTGTTTGTTAGAAAGATTGCCAATAGACTCCATCGCTGGTGTCTCAATTGGTGTAAATCCAAATGAACGATATGTGTCCTTTATAATAGAAGTTACATAATCGCGAACCTCCATCTCATATGGAAGTATGTCCTTCATTCCGTTAACTGGTTTCTTGTTTAAAGCCATTTCAAATCCTCTCTAAGCCTTTCACGTTTTCTATCTATCATTTCATCAATTCGGTCCATGTAAAGCTGGACGTCTTTGACATTTTCACATCTTGTAACTGTCTTACCATGATCTGCCACAAACTTGCATGCACATCCACAGCCAAGTGCCATTATAGTTTGTTTTTCCTCCATTATCAAGATGTTATATAATCCTTCGTTTCCAGGAGTGGAATATCCTATGTTTTCCAAGTTGGCCGCCATGTTCTTTTGACGGTATAAATAATATGGGCTCATCCCCATATCCTTTGCCGCCACAAGACAAATATCCATATGCTTTTGTGAGTTTTCAATCAGGTAATCCTCATAGGCTTGCCTATCATAGTTTAGCCTAGCCGAATGCTTTAGCGCTAGAGAATGAACCGTTAGATTGTCTGGCGCAAGCTTCTTTACCTCATCCAAAGTATACTGAACATCTTCGATGGTCTCGTTTGGCAATCCCAAAATCAAATCCATGTTTATGTTTTTGAATCCTAGCTCTCTTGCCCAGCCAAACACTCGATGAATATCCTCCACCTTGTGGAAGCGACCAATCAAATCCAAAGTCTTTTGATTCATCGTCTGAGGGTTGATTGAAATTCGAGTCACCGGATGGTTCTTCATCACTTGAAGCTTTTCGTAGGTGATTGAATCAGGTCGCCCTGCCTCGACTGTGTATTCCAAAAGAGATTTGGTATCAAAGTATTTATCGATGGTACTAAGGAGTTTTTCTAAATGCTCCTCATCCAAAGATGTTGGTGTGCCACCACCTATGTAGATGGTTGTGAGACTTTTGTCCTTGCACGCTTCTGCAGTAAACGCCATTTCCTTTTCGAGTGCTGCAATGTAATCATCAAGCTTTTTCTTCCACAATCCTATCGGATAAGATGTAAAGGAACAATACAGGCATGTGCTTGGGCAAAAAGGAATCCCAATATATACAGAATAACCATTATCATAATCAATCTTTGATAGAAGCTGATGCTCCTTGTGGGAAACCTCTAGACTAAGATCTATCTTTTCCTGTGAAGTGAGATAGGTTGTCTTCATATAGGAAGCAACCGCCTCGTCGCTGGCTCCATCCTCTATCATTCCAAGAGAAATCTTGGTAGGGCGAATGCCTGTAAGGGTACCCCAAGGCAAATCCTTTCCTGTGCGCTGATGCAAGCTTTCGTATATAGCAAGCTTTAAGCGATTCTTGGTGTCCGGCCTGTTGGAGTAATCTATATCAATCTGCTTACCATCTAGAGTGAGTGTGTTTTGAGAATACTGCACCTCCATAGTAAAAAGGATATCATCCAAATTGATAGTATCCTCTGTCCCTATTTTTACTTCCTCTTTTGGATAGAAAGCCTTTACAAGCGAGTATATATCATATTCAAAATTATCTTCGTTAAGTTTTACATATATCATTTCAGAATTGCTCCATACCACAAATTAAGGTCAGGCTAACCTGACCTTTTAATTGCTACTATAAGTACATATTGTATTGGCGCTCATCTCCAATTGTGGTGGCGCTTTCGTGACCTGTATAGCAGATTGTATCATCTGGCAAGGTCATAAGCTTGGATTTGATTGCGCCTATAAGACTAGACATCGAACCACCTGGGAAATCAGTGCGGCCAACCGAGCCACAGAACAATGTGTCACCAGTAAATACGATGCCATTGTCATAGAAATAGAAACAACATCCACCAGCAGTGTGACCTGGCGTGTAAAGGCAGCGGATGGATAGTCCAGCCAATTCAAACTCCTGCTCATCCTTGAGGAAAACATCTGCCTTGTATGCTTCAGGTGCCCCCATCATGGATGATAGGTTGATGCTTGGATTCTCCAAGGTCTCCTTTTCGTCCTCGTAGGCATACACTTGAACTCCGTATTCGGCTGCGATTTCTGCGGCTGCGCCGGCATGATCAAAATGACCGTGCGTCAAAAGAACTGCAACTGGCTTGGTGCCCGACTGCTGCACAGCAGTTTTGATGCGTTCTGGAGCTGAGCCTGGATCTATAATAATTGATTCTTTGGTGTCTTCATTTATTGCCAAGTAGCAATTCATCGCACATACTGGCAATAACACATGCATTACTTTCATAATTATCCTCTAGGTCTTTCTACATCGATGATTGATTCAACCTGCTTGATTTTCTCAACCAAGGATCTGAGCTGCTCGCGGCTTTGAGTACCAAACTTGATGGTGATGGTAGCCACGCCCTGCTTACTAGTCTTGGAATGGATAGAATCGATATCGATCTCACGCTCGGTAAAGATACGTGTGATATCAACAAGCAAGCCCGTACGGTTGTTGCCATAGATGTTGATTTCGGTAAGATAAACACCACCGCGCTTGCCTTCTTCCTCGCTATCCTGTGCCCACTCGGCCTCGATTAAGCGCTCCTTTTCAAACTCAGGAAGATTAATCATATTGATGCAATCGGTACGATGGATTGAAACACCGCGGCCTCTAGTAACAAAGCCAACAATCTCATCACCTGGCACCGGATTGCAGCACTTAGAAAAGCGCACAGACACATCGTATAAGCCACTGACTGTGATGCCATTTTTAGACTTTGGCTTGATTTTTTCTTCATCGCCAGCTGTGTGCTCTGCAAGAACCTCTTCGTCAGTCTTCTTGATTGGATGATCCTTCTGCCAAGCTGTAAACATTCTATTTATAACAGCACCTTCCTTGATGGCACCCTGTCCAACTGCAGCAAGGGTGTCTTCCCAACTGTGGAAGCCGTATTTGTTTTTGACAAGCTCTTGGTATCTAGGCTTGTTGATATCACTAAGCTCTACGCCCTTTTGCTTGGCTGAGTTGATGATAAGCTCTTTGCCCTTGGCGATATTTTCGTCCTTGGACTGGCTACGGAACCATTGGTTAATCTTGTTCTTTGCCTGTGAGCTCTTGACGATGTTGAGCCAATCACGACTAGGGCCGTTTGTATTTTGGGAGGTGACGATTTCGATTCGGTCACCATTTTGTATCTCGTAATCAATAGGAACAAGCTTGCCATTGACCTTGGCGCCAATCATCCTGTTACCAACGGCAGAATGGATTGCATAGGCAAAATCAATAGGAGTTGAACCATTTGGAAGATTCTTAACATCACCGGATGGTGTGAAGCAAAATACTGTATCCGAGAACAGGTTTAAATCTGATTTCAATAGTGATGAAAACTCTTTGTTGTCGGAAATCTCTTGCTGCCACTCCAGAATCTCGCGAAGCCAAGAAAGCTTTTCTTCCTCGCCGACTACCGTAGATCCCTCGCCGCTCTCTTTGTATTTCCAGTGAGCTGCGATACCGTATTCGCTGGTGCGGTGCATTTCGTATGTACGAATCTGAATCTCGAATGGAGCACCGTTAGGACCGATAACCGTTGTATGCAAAGACTGGTACATATTAGGCTTTGGCATAGCAATATAATCTTTGAAACGACCTGGGATAGGTGTATACATCTCGTGAATTACGCCAAGTGCAGCGTAACAATCCTTGATTGAATCCACAATGATGCGGACTGCAAACAAGTCGTAAATCTGATCGATGGTCTTGTGCTGATTGACCATCTTTTTGTAGATGCTGAAGAAATGCTTGGCGCGGCCATAGACCTCCGCCTGTATATCTGCAGCCTTGATATGCTTAGAAACATCCTCTACTAAGGAGTTGATATATTCGGTACGTTGACTCTTTCTGAGATCAATTTTCTCAACTAAGTCGTAGTATGCGTCTGGTTCGAGGTATTTGAGAGATAAATCATCTAACTCGATTTTGACCCTGCTGATACCGAGTCGCTGTGCCAAAGGAGCGTAGATTTCCATTGTCTCTTTAGCCTTTTCCTTTTGCTTTTCAGGACGCATGTACTTGAGGGTACGCATGTTGTGAAGTCTATCGGCAAGCTTGATAAGAATGACGCGGATATCCTTTGCCATAGCAAGGAACATCTTGCGCAGATTCTCAGCCTGGATTTCTACCTTGTCCGCATCGTAGTTCAACTGACCCAATTTGGTGACACCATCAACTAGCTCTGCGACTTCTTCAGAGAACTCTTCGGCGATTTCTTCTTTGGTGTAGATAGTATCCTCCACGACGTCGTGCAATAAACCTGCAACGATAGTCTCTTTGTCTAGCTCGAGATCTGCAAGAATAATAGCCACACAAAGCGGATGTATGATATATGGCTCACCAGACTTACGCGCCTGACCCTCATGAGCATTTCGAGCAAGGTTGTATCCCTTTTCAATCATGGAAATATCTGCGTTTGGGTGATATTTGCGCACTCTATCAATGAGCTCTTTGTAGAGCTCGTCAGGATCAACAAAGTCTTCTGTAGCGATGACACCATGGTTAGCAAACGCTGCTTTGCTATCTAGCTGTTCTAGCTCATTTTTGGTATGAATAGCCATGAAATCACCGCCTTTCCGTAAAATTTTTTATTGAATATTATATAATTTAACGCCCTAAAATGCAATAATCAGACTGCATGAAATTCCGCAATTTTATGGACAATTTTCCGATTTTCTGATATGATATTTCAGGCTTTCGAAAACAATTCGCAGCCTATATGGAATATTTGAAAGGACAATCCAAATGATTCAAGCAAATAACGTCACTCTTCGTTTTGGCAAAAAAGCCCTTTTCGAAGAGGTTAATATCAAATTCACAGAGGGAAACTGCTACGGTATCATCGGTGCCAACGGCGCAGGTAAATCTACATTCCTAAAGATTTTATCTGGCCAGCTAGAGCCTACCAGCGGCGAAATAACAATGAGTCCTGGCAACCGTCTTTCATTCTTAGAGCAGGATCACTTCAAGTACGATGAGTTCACAGCTCTCGACACAGTTATCATGGGTAATCAGCATCTTTATGACGTCATGAAGGAAAAGGATGCTATCTACATGAAGGAAGACTTCTCGGACGAGGATGGTATCCGCGCAGCCGAGCTAGAAGCAGAGTTCGCCGAGATGGATGGTTGGAATGCAGAGGCAGATGCCGCTACACTCCTTAACGGACTTGGTGTTGATACAGAGTTCCACTACTCTCTCATGTCTGAGCTTCCAGGTGCATTAAAGGTCAAGATCCTTCTTGCTCGTGCACTTTTCGGTTCACCAGATGTACTTCTTCTCGATGAGCCTACCAACCACCTTGATTTAGATGCTATCGGCTGGCTCGAGGAATTCCTCATCAACTTTGAAAACACAGTCATCGTTGTGTCCCACGACCGCTACTTCTTAAACAAGGTCTGCACACACACAGCAGATATCGACTACGGCAAGATTCAGCTTTACGCTGGTAACTACGATTTCTGGTATCAGTCTTCACAGCTCATCATCCAGCAGCGTAAGGAAGCTAACAAAAAGAAGGAAGAGCAGATTAAAGAATTACAGGAATTCATCCAGAGATTCTCAGCAAACGCTTCAAAGTCAAAGCAGGCTACATCACGTAAGCGTGCCCTTGAGAAGATTCAGCTTGATGACATCCGTCCATCTAGCCGTAAGTACCCTTATATCGATTTCCGCCCAGCTCGCGAAATCGGAAACGAGGTTCTTTCAGTTGAAGATCTTACCAAGACCATCGACGGTGAGTTAATACTTGACCACCTTTCATTCAACGTTGGTCGTGAAGATAAAATTGCATTCGTTGGTTCAAACGAACGCGCCAAGACTGTATTGTTCCAGATTCTTTCAGGCGAAATGGAGCCAGATGAGGGAAGCTACAAATGGGGTGTTACAACTTCTCAGTCATACTTCCCAAAGGACAACACAAGCATCTTCGATACAGAGCTTCTCATCGTAGATTGGCTTACACAGTTCTCTGAAATCAAAGACGCAACTTACGTCCGCGGATTCTTGGGACGTATGCTTTTCGCTGGCGATGACGGTGCCAAAAAGATGAAGGTATTATCCGGTGGTGAAAAGGTTAGAGTTCTTCTTTCACGTATGATGATCGAAAACAGCAACGTTCTCATGCTTGACGAACCTACTGACCACCTTGATATGGAATCAATCACAGCACTCAACACTGGTCTTCAGAAGTTTGCAGGTGTTATCCTCTTCTCTTCTCGTGACCACGAAATCGTACAGACAACAGCCAATCGTATCATCGAAATCCTTCCTAACGGACAGATGATTGACAAGATGACTACATACGACGAGTACCTTGAATCTGATGAAATGGCTCGTAAGCGTACAGTCCTCGAGCTTTCTGAAGATGAATTAGCTGACGACTAAATCACAGATATATTCAATTTGCTTTAATTTGGAATTAAATATTTAGATAAAGACAAAAGCCTTAGGAGTAATCCTAAGGCTTTTGCACATTTAAAGGAATTAAATAAAGGTTTTGGAAGTTATCCAATTTAAAGGAGTAAAGATAAATGTAAAATCACTTATCAATGAGAAGAACAATAATAAGGCCCCACACCTTATTCATTCATTTCGAAAATTATTCTAACAAATACCTCTAATATTTTAGGTTTCATGTAAGAATTACCCCTCTTACATGTAATTTTTACCGATTTTGGCAATACGAAAGAGACGCCAGCGGAGCGTCTCTTTCAAAAGGGAGAATAATGTTATGAAAAAATTGTATCTCTTTCGAGACAATTATATATTAACTGATAACTATGTTAAAGTGGTGGCTAAAGTGTGAATTGTCTGTGAATAATTTAAATTGTCATTTAACTTTTATTGTATGGTTTCAACCTTGATAGTATTAGTATTTCCAACACTTCCATCGATTGGTCCACCTGTGAGAACAACATTGTCCCCCGATTTTAAATCTAGCATCTGCTGCACTCTGCCCACTGCATAATAGAACATAACATCAAGGGATGTAAACTTGTCCACAAGGACTGGCGTAACGCCCCAGCTCATGCCAAGCTTTCTCCAAACCTTTTTGTCCGTAGTCATTGCAACGATGTCAACTGGGCAGCGGAAGCGGCTAACCATGCGCGCTGTACGACCAGACATCGTGCAGGCAACGATAGTCTTGGCATCCACATCGATAGCCATGGCACAGGTTGAATGGCTGACAGCATCCTGTGTTGAGTGAATCGCAACATCCTCTTTGCGGAATCGTCTCACATAAGAGATATCTGCCTCTGTCTCTTCGGCAATTTCTGCCATAACCTGAACAGCCTGAACAGGATATTTACCCTGAGCGCTTTCTCCTGAAAGCATAATTGCTGACGAACCATCATAGACAGCGTTTGCTACGTCTGATATTTCTGCACGAGTAGGTCGTGGATTTGTAATCATAGACTCAAGCATCTCTGTTGCTGTGATAACTCGCTTGCCAAGAAGTCTACATTTTGAGATGAGCTCCTTTTGGATTGCTGGCAGCTTAACAAATGGAATCTCTACACCTAGATCACCACGTGCAACCATGATACCATCGCAGAGCTCGCAGATTTCTGCAATATTATCTACTCCTGGCTGATTTTCTATCTTTGCGATTATATCGATATCATCACCACCATTTGCATGCAGGAAATCCTTCAATTCTTGCAAATCCTGCTTAGTCGAAACAAATGAAGCAGCTATGAAATCAACATCGTTTTCTATACCAAATAAAATATCCTTCTTGTCCTGCTCAGAAAGATATGGGCCCGACATAACCTTATTAGGGAAGCTCATGGACTTTTTGTTGCTCATGGTTCCGCCTGTTGTACACTTGGTAATTACATCGTTGCCCTTGATATCTGTAACCTCAAAGAAAACTATGCCATTGCAAACTGAAAGTGTATCGCCAACAGCAAGATCCTTGTTGAGGTTCTTGTGACTAACCGAAACCTTAGTCTCGTCCCCCTCCACATCATCTACGGTAAATGTGAAAACATCCCCCTCTTTAACCGTAACAGAGCCATCCTTGAATGTACCTATGCGATACTCTGGACCTTTTGTATCAAGCATAATTGCAATTGGAAGATTGAGCTTCTCACGCACCTTCTTGACCAAATCCATCTTCATCCCCTGCTCCTCATGGTCACCATGGGAGAAGTTCATTCTCGCAACATTCATACCAGCTTGCGCCATCGCTGTGAGAGTTTCCTCGTTCATGCTTGCAGGTCCGATTGTACAAATGATTTTTGTTTTACGCATTATATACTCCTCTATATTAAATATTAATATCATCTTTATCCCTTACAGAAACAAGATACATACATATTATATCAAATAATTTAAATATAGGTTAGCTGGAGAATATACAGATAAAAAGGAGCCCTGCAATAATCTACGCATAGTTAGAAAATTCTAACCAGTAGTAGATTAGCAGAACTCCTCTCTTTCTTCAAGAAAACTATCTCGCAGTTCGGCGATAAATTTTCTTAATAATTTTAAGGAAAGAAGAATTATATTTAACTGATTCTATTGTTTAACTGTTTTTATTATTTTACAGATTGTTTTAGTAACTCATAATCTGCTTCATCAACCTGACCATCTGAATTCATATCTGAATTCAAGAATGTGCCAAGCTTGAGGTTGTTGTTTCCAAGAACAAACTTCTTGAATATTACCAAATCACAGTGGTTGACCTTGCCATCAACATTAACATCACCTTTAACGATGACGCCGCTATTCTTAGGCTGAGGAACCTTCATAGTAGAGTCGTGAACCTCCACGCCATTCTCATTAAGCCTTGTTACTTCAACTTCTTTTGGCCAGAAGTACTCATTTTTCTGTGGGGTCTCATCTGTCAACAGGATCAAGCCTGCATCAGGTGGTCCCATCTCACCGCTTCGCTCAACATAGCGTTCTTGTACTAAGCCATCCTCTCCGAAGGTGATATAACCATCCTCGAAGTAGTGGGTGTCATAGAAATCTATCAAACGATAATGAATAACTTGATTCTTGAAGCTGTCATCTAGCTTAGTCTGACTGAATTCGTACAGTGTAGGTACAGCAAATTCACCCTCGTATACCAATGAATAAGCATTACTAAATGTACGGAATGATGATAGATACATGTCACGCTCTGTAATTGTCTTGTAGACATGTGTATCAATAGGCATCGGCTCTGCGTCATTGCGAACATAGGTTACACATTCCATCTTAGTTGCAAGGACTGTGTACGGAACATCCAACTCTTTATGATTGTAGATTCCGTTTGTCCACTTTAACGTGCCATCAGCCTGCTTGCAGAAGTGATAATCGCCTCTGTCAGAAATCTTCTTTTGATTTTCAGTGCCGAAATTCTCGTAGTGGCCACAATCAGTGACTTCCTTCTCTACTGGAAAATCAGGCATAACACGATACGCACCAAACTCCCAAACTGCATCTTGGCTTCCATCATTGTAAACACAAGTCAGCTCGTAGGTGCCGTAAGTCCAATCTCCCCATTTATACTGCGGATTGTGACTATGTGCGTTGACCCAAATTTCCTGCAAATTACTAGCATTAATTTCAATTCCTTCTCTGGTCTTCATTCCATATAAATCAGAATAGTCGTCAAAAATACCGTCCTTGACAATACCAGAGATTGATAAACTGTTATCTGTGTTTGTCATAACAAGTGATAACGTCTTGCCTGTTGTATCAGGCAAAGTGCCTTCAAAACGTACATATGCCGAAGCTGGCATAGTTGTGAGGCTCACGGAAATAGCAAGAGACGTAGCAATTGCCATAATCCTATGCATCTTTTTCATTTGCCTTCCCCCCTTCTGAAAAGATACCTTCCCCTTTCCTTTAAATAGCACACCTATAAAAAGGTTGTAACTTTTCTGACAATAACATAGCTATGAGGCTGATGCAAGGATATTCCGTGTATTTTTAAGGTTTTGTAGTATCAATATTGATAATAGAAAATCAAATTTGACACTAGTAAACTCTAAAATATTGTGTTTTCTATAGATTATATTCCAATTTTATGTTGTTATTTTCGGTGCTAACCTTCGTATAGGCGCCAGAAATAATAGGCACCATTGGGGCAAGATGCCCTACGTCTGCATCCATCACTATTGGCACATTGTACTTTCCGAGGATTCCTGTAACTGCGCTGTATTGATCAAGCCCCATGAGCTCTTCCTTCCAGGCTGCAGCTGGTCGGCCTACGATGAAGCCCTTGGCATATTTAAACCATCCAGCCCTGTCTAGATTCCAAAGAGCTCGACGGATTGACATAACATTTAAATCACATGCCTCAACAAACCAAATCACACCCTCTTGTTTGTATTTCTCGTTGAATGCTTCTACATTGTCATACTTTGTACCAACAAGATTCGCCAAGCAATCCAAGCACCCTCCAGTGATAATCCCTGAAAACTCTGGCAATCTATTCACCTGAGCACTGCCTGAAAATAGCTTTAGCTCTTTCTTTTCAGTCACATTGAATGAGGCAAAAGGATTGTCCTCACTCTTTAGCGATTCAATCTCAAATTTATCATATCCGCTGACAGTTAAATTTTTCCCCGTAAATAAATCAATAGTATCCTGCAAAGATTCATGCAAAATATCCTGACCAAAAGCGCCAATGCTCGGTCCATAGATTGCCGCCACATCACAGATTGTGTTAAGCAAAAAGGTGAAATTGGTATTGTCCGAGTATCCCATGTACCACTTTGGTTTGGCAGCTTTGATGGCATCAAAATCTACGTAATCCAAAGTTTCACACATAAGCTCGCCACCTCCGCAGGTGATAAGCATATCATTGTCTGAACTGATGTAATAATCTGTGAGCTCCTTGCCGCAGTTTTCTGGAGTTGAGCTAATTCCAATTCCATCACTCTTACGACAGTTTGGCCCTTCGACTATTTGATAGCCCATATCCTTGAATCTCTTAATTGCTGCATCCATACAGCTTTTGTATGGCTCAAATGAACAACCAAAGGATGGTGCCACCAAACCTATTGTGCCTTTTTCGTTTATAAAATCTGGATATCGCATGTTCAATCTCCTTCAATTTAGTTTGTATCTTTTAATATTCTAGTTTACTGGGAATATCGTTTCAAGTATGCAAAGATAATGACAAAAAATTGACAATTTGTTACATATTTGTTATAAATTTAATGTTTGTAACATAAAATTATTTCAATTATGCAACAGGAGGGAAACGAATGATAAAAAACAAATTTTTTAGAAGTGTTATGTCATTGGGTTTGATAGCCGGACTTGCGCTGGGAACACCTATAACTGCACAAACTGCACAAGCAGGTGATAATTACAAGGAATACAAAAATTCAGACGTAGATACAAGATCCTATGACGCTATTTTAAAAGCAATTCAAGGAACAGATAATAGCGATTATTCAAAAAATAAAACTGTATTCATACAAACAACAGATGTACACGGCGCTATCGACAAATATTCATGTGTGAGAGGTCTAAAAGACAAATTATTAGAGGACACTAAGAATGTTGATGTTGTATTAGTTGATTGCGGTGATTTTTTGTATGCAAAAGAGAATTCAAACGATCCAGAGGTTAATCAATATGAATATGTAAATGATTCTCATGGACTTGCTCCTATGATTTTAATGAATGCAGTAGGATATGATTATGCAACTATTGGTAATCATGAGTTTGAATTTTCTGCTGATAAATTAAAGACATATACAGATAATGCCAATTTTAAAATAACAAGTGCAAATCTGTATAAAAACAATGCTCTGATATATGCTCCAAACTTTATATATCAAAGTCCGTCTACTCCTGATTTCCAAATAGGTTTATTCGGAATGACCGCTCCTGAAACAAAGGGTCAAAAATCTGGTAATATAAAAGGCATTTCTGTCGGTGATAACAGAGAAGATAAACAACAAGAAGGAATACCAACATTAAGCGCTACAGCCAAAGAGCAAGCTGAATATTTAGAGGCTAATTCGGATTTAGTCATTTGCTTATCTCATCTAGGTGTAAAAAGCGACGATAGTCGAAGCTCTCTAAAGACAAACAGAAGTGTGGATATGTATTATGATTTAATGAATAACGAAACTGGCCATAATCCTATCGATTTAATATTAGATGGACACTCACACACTCTCTTAACTGCAGGAGGTGGATATCTCGACAGCGAAGGCAGACCTGTTAAAGAGTTAGGAAAAAATGATAAGCCTAACACAGCACTTGAACCTGTTATATCTACAGGTATTCGCATGCCTTCAGTTGGTGTTGTTGTAATTGATAATGCTAGCAAAACAATCGAAGACAGATTCCTAGTATCTACAGACGAATTGAGAAATGCTAACATAATAAATGCTGATGTAGATAATCTATACAAAGCTGTTAAAGATAGAATAACAGATAATGATGCTTTGCAGGCATTCCTCATAAAGCAGCATGAAGCATACACAAATGGTCAACCTCTTCCAACTGCAAGTGATTTAACTGGTGAAACAACTGAGGATACTACTGAACCAGAAGATGATGACAAAGATAAAACAAACGAAACTACTGAAGTAACAGATCAGGACACAACTGTAGAAGAAACTACAGAAGAGCCAACTCAAGATGTTCAAGAGCCTGAAGCACCTTCAGATAAAGATCCTAGAGCAGGTCACCATGAACCAAGCAGCCATGATCGTAACGGACGTGGAGGCCGCAGTAGTAGTGGTCACAACAGTGGACATTCAAGCAGAAACAACCATTCACATCATCACCACCACTAATCAAAAATAGGAATAACATAATAATTCCCTTATAATCAAAAAATCAGCCCACCAGCAATTTTGTTGGTGGGCTTAAATTTTACTTTACAACTGTAAATACTAAAGGTTTATTATCTTTGTTTTCTTTTAATAGCTTATCTAAATACTGCTTCGCTTCATCGCTGCTACTAAAGTCTTTTGGTTGTTCGCCGTTATCACTATGAACTCCCTGGTAACCCTCATCTCCAGGGTAATCCGAATAGTAAATATATGCCTTGTGTAGCAACTGATGATTGCTGCTATTGATTGTATTAGCCTCGAAGTAATCATTGCCTTCAGTGCTTATTGCACATATCATTCCATTTCCGTATAACAATGGATTATTAGTCGATATGCTATTTACAAAACCAACTTGTTCAGCTTTGCCATTCCATTCACAATAAATGGATGCATCGTTGGAAACCATGTTTCCACTGCCATCATCTGATAGTTTCTCAGAAACTATTAGCACCTTGCCATCATATCCTTCAAGCTCAGCATAAGCATAGCCTTGACCTTTTTTCAGACATGAAATTACTTCGTCATAGTTTTTAAACTCAGTTCGTTCAGATTGAATCTGCAAGAAATCGTTTGGCTCATCATCTGATATACCTATATCCCAAATATAACTTCCAGCGACTTCATTAATATCAAATCCAGCTAAATCAGGTGCTGATGCTGAGAAGGAGAACACATAGCCAGCCTCCTCGATGCTCCATAGTATAAGGTCAACCGACTCTTTATCACCTTTATAACTCTTTGAAATTGCAGGATATCCACCAAATTTAAAATCTTCTTCTTTGTTCCAATCATAATTGCAGCCAGATATATCCTCAAATTTATCAGACACTTTAAATCTATATGTGCAGTCAACTCCATTGAGTTCAAATTTTAACTGTGCCATCTTTTCTTTTTCATTGATACTAATTTTTGCATTCTTGGCATCATCTGGCACATAGATACCAGCATTAAGCTTTTCTAATATTTCCTCTTCTGATGATTCCTTCCAAGGATTGGCCTCCTGTGACTCTTCAGCTTGAGCGTCACCAGTTGCCGAATTCTCTTGAGTCGAAGAATTGCCGCTAGCAGTCTTTTCTTTTGATTCGCTTGTGCAACCAACCAATGTTGATGCAGCAAAAAGCATTGTCATAACTAGTACAAGTAATCTTTTTTTCATAAATAATATCCCTCGCAATTACTGTTCCATTATTTTAATTCTGGAAATGCATCCTCTAAATCAAGATTATAGAACAAATTACCTTCTTCATCTACAGAGAACACAACCATTTCACTTTCGCTATAGTCACCATATATATCGTATATACAGAACTGATAGATATAATCAGAGACATCCATAGCTTCGTATGTTATTTGTAAATCACCAGATACAACATACTCAGCACCAAAGTAATCTATAGCCTCACCTGTTTCAAAGCTACAAGCATCATAATATGGAACTATAACATCGCCATCCTTTAGTTTACGAACATTACGAGAAGCCATATTATTATCGGATATATCACAAACACCTTCGACCTCTATAGTTTCATCTTCAAAATAATATCTTATACGAAGGCTGACTTTTTCGTCATTTAAATAGATTGGAGACGAATATACCATGTAATCATCATTATTATCAACTATATAAAGGCATAAATCCTGTCCATCTGGAAGAGAAAACCAATATCCACTAAACTCATCTTTAATTATACCTGTATTCCAATCAGCATTTACATCTATAGTTTCACCAATAAGAATAAGATCTTTTCTGTCATCTGTAACTTGATATACTTCCGCAGTAACCTTTGAGGTATTGTTAATACCGTTTTCATCTAATTGGAACCAATAATTTCCATTATCATCTATCGTAGGTGCTTGTTTGAATGTGATATATTGACTTGTTCCTGTTGGTTCATAATCTGCCGCATAGTCCCAATATTCTTCATCATCTGTTGAACCATATTCCCAATATCCATCTTCTCCATACCAGTTGTCGTCAACATATTCTCCGCCTGAAGGTTCGCCTGCTGCATTATGAACCTGTTTATCTACGAAAGCAAGATAATTTGGGTTAAGACATATTTGTCCAAAGGTTTTTAGCTCTTCGGAATCAATTTCCCACTTAGGATAAAACATTGCTAGACCAGAAGCACCCTTATGATCTGAGCCACTTACAGTGTATACAACTGCATCGTCTAACGCCTTCTTGACACTGTCGGCACCATCTACGTATGGAGCACAAGCATCAACAAGACCGCCCATGTCGATCATATTGAAGTATCCATCAACATCATTATTTGGGCCAAAATCGTCGGCATTAAAAATACCTCTGACCATACTACCTAGTGCAGCACTATCATCACTAGCTTGGTACATTCCCGCTGAAAAAGCGTTGAACTCTTCTAATAATTTGTCCATCTTTGAAAGATCAATTATAGAAAATGTTGTCTCGTTAGGAAACGGTGATAAATCACATGATTCCTTGTATGTATCAGCAACGACTTTACCTAAATCCTTACCATTGGCATCTGGTTCAGAATCGAGGTACTCTCCGATTGCTATGTAATCCCAACCACCGCCTGGCTCAGTTTCCTCTGAGCCATACATATATTTCGAATAAGTCGCTAGTATGTTAGCGGTTTCAACAGTTCCCATTAGGCAAGCATCAAAACCTACAAACTCAAACTTTCTACCGGTTTGGGAATAGCTTTCAAAGAAGGCTCTATCCATCTCAGGAAGTTGCAAAACATCTTCGTCGCTATTATCATCAATACATACACCAAATGTGCTACCACCACCGTGGTTCCATAGTATTACACCCATATGCTCAGAAGCATAGTTCTCTACACCCCATGTAAGGAAACTTGAAAAAGTAGATGTGTCGCCCATGCTTGCCTGAGGCTGCTTGTCCACCTTTTCTATTTCGCCACCGGTAACAACAAATCGATTGAGCTCTTTGGCTGAAACACCATCCATTTGCCAATCTGTTGCCCCACCTGTTTCCACTACAAATCGTACTGAATCAGATGTATAACCATCCATCATTTCTTGTATATCAGATGAAGCAGAACCATAGTCTGATTCCAAATCGCTTCCACACATATATACAAAAATAGTCCATGTATCCTTGTCACCCTTATCAGGGTTAGGCTCAGGTACGAAACGATCGATTTCTATGCTTTCGTCAGACTGACTAGCCTGCATGGTAATTCCTCTATCGCTAGTCCATGTATCAGCATTACTCTTTTGAGTTATCTCCTCCTCTTCAGTATCATTTAAATCGCCTGTGTCTAAATCATCGTCAGTTAGTGCCCACCAAAAGAAGGCAATAATTAACAATAAAATAACAGCCAAAACCACCCATCTTTTTTTAATGGGTTTCTTAAATAACTTCTTCATAAAATTTCTCCCTTCTTGCAAATACTATATAAAACTCTATGAAAATTATTTTCATATTTATACCATATAATAAGCGCGGACACAATATGTTCACAAAGCCCTGTCAAAATCGCACGAAATATGGCAAAAAAAGGAACCGCACTCACCGCGATTCCCCGTATTTTTATCTTGTTGAGATTTATATCAACTCTATTATGATTGATGTTTATTGCTGACCAAAACTAGTTCTTGAATGAATGGATTGGTGCTGGAATTCTTCCCTGTCGATTGATGAAATCAGCACAAGAGAACTTGTTGACTGGCATGATTGGAGCATATCCAAAAAGACCACCAAACTCTACTGTATCGCCTACGCCTTTGCCGATTACTGGAATAAGGCGAGCTGCCGTTGTCTTTTGGTTGACCATACCAAGAGCCATCTCATCTGCTATCATACCTGAGATAGTAGTAGCAGGAGTATCTCCTGGGATTGCAATCATGTCAAGACCTACTGAACAAACACATGTCATAGCCTCAAGCTTTTCAAGTGTGATTGCACCAGCCTCAACAGAATTAATCATACCCTGATCCTCTGATACGGGGATGAATGCACCTGAAAGGCCGCCTACATAAGAGCTAGCCATAACGCCGCCCTTCTTGACCTGATCGTTGAGCATAGCAAGGGCTGCTGTAGTACCAGGAGCACCTGCGTATTCAAGACCGATTTCACAAAGAATATCTGCAACTGAATCCCCAACTGCTGGAGTTGGAGCAAGTGATAAATCTATAATACCAAATGGAATTCCAAGACGCTTTGATGCCTCTTGCGCCACGAGCTGTCCGACACGAGTAACCTTGAAAGCAGTCTTTTTGATTGTCTCGCAAAGAACCTCGAAGCTTTCGCCGCGAACCTGCTCAAGAGCTCTTTTAACAACGCCTGGGCCAGATACACCTACGTTGATGATTGCATCAGCCTCTGTAACACCGTGGAAGGCGCCTGCCATGAATGGGTTGTCGTCTGGAGCATTGCAGAATACAACAAGCTTCATACAGTCAACGGAATCTCTATCCTTTGAACGGTCAGCAACCTGTAATAGGATGTCGCCCATCAAACGAACAGCATCCATGTTGATACCAGTCTTGGTAGAGGCCAAGTTTACTGAACTACATACCCTCTCAGTCTCACAAAGAGCCTGTGGAATAGAGCGGATAAGCATTTCATCTGCGGTAGTCATGCCCTTTGAAACCAAGGCAGAATATCCACCGATAAGGTTGGCTCCAACAGCTGCAGCTGCCTTGTCCAAAGTATGTGCCAATGTGACAAAATCCTCTGGCTTTTTGCATGCTGCGCCGCCTACAAGTGCGATTGGTGTAACCGAGATACGACGATTTACGATTGGAATACCGTAGTCTCTTTCGATTTCCATTGCCACCTTGTCCAAGTCCTTGGCCACAGTAGTAATGCGGTTGTATACGTTTTCATTAACCTTGTTAAGATCTGAGTCAATGCACTCAAGAAGGCTAATACCGATGGTGATTGTGCGGACATCGAGAGTTTGCTCCTCCACCATCTTGTTGGTTTCGATTACTTCGTTTATGTTTACCATGTGAATGTATGTCCCCCCTATTTATAATCGGTGCATCTTCTGGAAGATTTCTTCCTTTTGAGCCTTAACCTGAACTCCGATTTCTTCTCCGAGAGTCTCTAAATCCTTTTGGATATCACCGAAGCTGCGAGAAGCCTTTGTGATATCAACAATCATCATCATGTTAAAGAACCCTTGCACGATTGTCTGAGAAATATCTAAAACATTAACTCCGTTGTCTGCAAGATAAGTACAAATACGAGCGATGATACCAACTGTATCTTTGCCTACTACCGTAATAATAACTTTGTTTTCCATTTGGGTGTCATTCCTCCTAAAATATCCACTTAATTTTATACCAATATACACATAAATAGTATTGTCTAAATAGTCCAAAAATTAGTCATTTAAAAGAGTTTTCCTCAACTTAATGCCAATATCATAAAACTACTCGCTCAGAGACCTCACTACGCGATGCCACAGTGATATCGAAATCGCCACCTGAATATGGTGTGCTTTGATCCATAGTAACCTCTAGGCGAACTGTCTCGTACGCAAGATCTGGATAATTGTTTTCATGGCTGAGATGTCCCAAGAAGACATGCTTGATGTTGTCGTGAAGAACCTGGCTAAGCAGCTTGCCACTGGATTCGTTGGAAAGATGTCCAAAATCTCCCAAGATACGCTGCTTTAGCTGGTATGGATAAGCACCCACTTCAAGCATATGAATGTCATGGTTTGCTTCCAAGAGCATAGCATCTAGGCCTGTCAAATTGTCGACAATATAGCCATCATAGTAACCCAAGTCAGTGCAGACTGCAACCTTTGACTTGGTATTTTCGATACGATATGCAACTGGATCTGCCGCGTCATGGCTGATTCTAAATGGGTGAATCTGTAGACTACCTATAGAGAAATTCTCGTCTGGACGGATGACATGAAAGAGTGTGTCATCAATTGCCCCAAGACTTTTCATAGAACGTATTGCCTTGATGGTACCAGCAGTTGCATAAATTGGAAGATGATACTTTCTGGAAATCACCCCTAGCCCAGACACGTGATCTGAGTGCTCGTGGGTGACAAGTAGCCCCGCCATATCGGCTGTGGTGTAATCGTATTTGTTCATCCCAGCCTCGATACGTTTTCCAGATATTCCAGCATCAATCATTACATGTGTGCTGTCATCTCCAACACAAATGCAGTTTCCGCTGCTACCACTTGCAATACTAAAAAAATCCATTTTGTATAATCCTAACTAAACATCATTTTATCGTCGACCTTCGGTCGATTTTAAACATCATTTTCGTCGTCGACCTTTGGTCTCCTGATGTTCAAAATCTTCACTTCGTTCGATTTTAAACATCATTTTGCCAATAAACTTCTACGTCATCGTTGGCATGGAGTTCGTCGGAGTAGCCGCACTTTTGTCCATTGATTTTGATAACCAATGGTCTTCCGTTGCTTTCTGATGGGTCGAAGTTTATGAGGTTGTAAACATCAACAAAGATGTAATCTTTTTTGCCTGAGAGCACCATATCTTGTCCGTTGATTCTGATTGGCATATCAACGGTTTCTACCTTCATCTTGGTACGGATGTCGGTGATATTTGTTGGTTCATCTGTTGCTGGCTCGTAGTCCTCTGGTAAACCCTCGCCTTCCTCGGCGATGTAGTCTCCTGAGTACGCCACTTGGTTGGTGGTTGTCCAATCGATGACAAAGTTTTCGTATACCAAAGAGTCCTTGTTGGAAGGACGATTGTTTACGAGGATTTCGTATCTATCGTCGATGGTGACATCCATAAACTCTGCCAACTGACCAACGGTATAGAATGGGCGAGTCTCGATGACGTCGCCTTCCTTCACAGAGTATGTTGGTGGCTCCATAGAACCGTTGACCTCAACGAATTTTGGACACTTAACACGATGTCCACACACGGTGAAGTAGAGATACTCTGTGGTGAACTCTGCAAGGTCGGCGATTGTGCCGTTGCCGCCTGCCCCCACTGTTGATGGGGTGAGCTCTATTTCGCAATTAAACTCTAGTGGGGTGTTGATGCCCACTGGCTTGCCATTCATTGTGACTACCGCAGATTCGCCCTCGGTTCCACGAATCATGCGCGATACACCGTTAACCGTGAAGTTGATTTCGCGACCGCGGCGTGGGAATAATTGCTCGGCAGAAAATCCTGCCTGCATAGCAGCATCAACAATTGTGAGCTGACCATTATCGTAAAGCTTCATCATCTCGCCATTGAAGTGAACCATGATGAAGTTATTCTTTGTCTCATAGTAATTCAAGCAGATTCCGATAGGTGTAACAAGAAGAGAATCCTTTTGAATATCATCCTGTTCAAAGATGATGCTTTTCATGACCTCCTCGCCACGAAGAGCAACACGCTCTGGAACTATCTTTAAATCCTTTGCAAGAACATCTGTGAAACCGTGGATTTTACCGCCACCTCCAACTACAAAGGCAGCCGAAACTGTCTTGCCACCATTTAACTCTTTGATTTTGGATGCAACCTCAGCTGCAATCTTCTGCATGATTGGAGTTGTAAGCTTCCATACATCCTCGGATGAGATGGTGTGGCTGATGCCCATGATATCCTCGTATGTGATTTCGCCGCCCTCGGTTGAAGCTCTCTTGATAGTCTCAGCAGTGGCAAAATCGACTAAATATTCGTGAACAAGCACCTCGGTAAGCTCGTCGCCTGCCATAGGAATCATGCCATAGGCGATGATGCTGCCGTCTCTAGTGACACAGATATCGGATGTACCTGCACCAACATCGATAAGTGCTATGTTAAGCATTCTAAAGTTTTGTGGGATTGCAACATTGATAGCCGCAATAGGCTCCAAAGTAAGATTGGCAACTGAAAGACCAGCCTTGCCAACTGCTGCATAAAGACCGTCAACAACATCCTCTGGTAGGAAGGTGACGATTATATCTTCACCAATTACATCCGCCTTGTGATCTTCTAGCGATGTAAATGGATCGCCATTTAAGTAATACTTGACTGTGGAATAGCCAACGCAAAAGAATTTGTACTTGTTGTCTTCGTCGCCTTTGATTTCTTTGCCGGCTTGTTCGATACCCATCATATCAAGAGTATGCAAGTCTTCCCCTGTGACAACGGTCTCCTCTGGGTATTCCATCTCAACATGGGTAGTGACTGTACGAAGAACACGACCAGCGGCAGCTATACAAACCTCGGTTAAGGTGAGGCCTGTCATTTGCTCTAATTCGACTTTGACGTCTTCGCAAGTAGCACCTACACGAGCAATATCGTGGATTTGACCATCCAACATAGCTCTGGTGTCATGCTCTTTAAGATTCTGGGCGATGACATGGAACTCGTCGCCATCCAGATATCCAACTGTACCAACGACATTTCTGGTACCAATATCTAAGCCAAATACAATATCCTTCTTTTCCATCTAACTAATCCCCTCTAGATAAAGATTTTCGCCTGAGCGTATGAAGTGCTTTTGATTAATCTAATATGGCACGAAGCTGACTGAGTGTCTGCTCCTTGGAGCCACTGTTATCAATGACCCGGTCGCAATGCTCTCTAAAGCTGGCGTCACTGCGCTGTACAGAAAGTGTATTTTCGATGCGTTCCTTGCTGTAGCCCCGGGACTCGATAAGTCTTTGAATCCTGACTTCTTTGGTGGCATAAATATACCACATCTCATCCACAAGTTTACCATATCCACATTCTATGAGCAATGCAGCTTCCAAGAAAAAATACTCTATATTGTGCTTTGATTTTTCTAGTTCTACTTGATTTAGTACTTCCTTTTCCACAGCAGGATGAACTATTGCATTTACCTGCTTGCGCAGATTGTCATCCTCAAACATATACTTTGCCATAAGAGGTCTGTCGATTGTTCCATCGACTGCGCGGATGGATGAAGGCCACGGCAAAGCCACCACATCTTCAAAACACTGATGACCTGGTGTCATAAGATCTGCTGCAACTTCATCTGCTAGCAGCACTTTGCAATTAAAGTTTTCTTTTAGTAAAGAGAGCACCGTGCTTTTGCCAGCTCCGATGCCCCCTGTGATTCCAATAAATTTCATATTATAAAATGTAGTTATTCTATTGTCTGATGTAACACTGTCGACTAATGTACAGCTATAAAGCTATTAAAGTTCTGGTGCCTTAAATGTCTCCTGCTGAACAGGTTGCAACAGTCTTTCGTTCAAAAGATAATCGTAGCATCCTGCATCTGCAATTCCAATGTATGGGAATACATAAAAGATACCTACGAGACCAAGTGTGATTGATGTAAGTAATGCCCATCCGATGAATGAAAGATCAAAAACAAATAAATCCCACTTGTGACCATCTGTCATCTGCTTAGAAGCTTTGAAGCATTCCTTCACAGAAAGCTCTGGGCGGTCTATTAAAAGATATGGTACCATTCTATACTGATAAGCCTTGATGATACCTGGAATTATAAGCAACAATGTCCAAAGGTATAATTTGATAACCATAAGAAGCATTCCACCTAACACATGGCCAAATCTCTTGAAGCCTTCAAAGAAGGTGCCAAATCCTGCAGGCTGATTTCTGTATATATTCAAGTGAAATTTAGCGTCTCCTACTATAATCACAAATGAGACAAACATTTGTAATAATAGTACTGCAAAATAAATAACTAAGCCTGAAAGAGCATATGGAACCCACGTATATTGAAAACCTGCCAACGTTTGAGTAATCTTCCACGATCCAAAAGCTATCATGACAGCACCGTCAATAATAGAAAGTGCAAGCACCAAAATAATACCTACCAAAAGTGGCCAACCTACTGATCCGCCATAGCGATTTGATAGTGCAATTCTAGCATTTGCTTTGATTTGTTTTCTTGGAAATTTCATTTTAAAATTTCTCCCTCCTATTGTTTATGTTTTAGTGTAACTCTAGTGGGCATCTGCCCAATTCTTGCCTGAATTCATATCTATTTCAAGTGACACAGAAAGTGAGGCTGCACCTTCCATTTCTTCTGCAAGCACCTTCTCAACTTGCTCACGCTCGGACTCGACAGTTTCAAGCAAGAGTTCATCGTGTACCTGCAAGAGGAGCTTGGACTTGAGACCTTCCTTCAAGAGTCTGTCATGGACGTTGACCATGGCAATCTTGATGATGTCTGCCGCAGTGCCTTGAATTGGTGAATTCATAGCTACTCTCTCGCCAAATTGGCGTGTCATGAAATTGGAATTATTGAGTTCAGGTATTGGTCGACGTCGACCGTACATTGTTATAGCATAGCCCGTTTCCTTGGCGCTTGATTTGAGCCCCTCAAGAAATGTGTGCATCTTTGGATAAGCCAAAAAATAATTGTCGATGTACTGCTGAGCCTCCTTGCGGCCAACTCCTATATCCTTGGCAAGACCAAATGCACTGATGCCATATACTATACCAAAATTTACTGCCTTAGCGCTTCGGCGCTGAATGTCAGTAACTTCTTCAAAAGGTGTATTGAACACCAACGAAGCTGTTGAACGGTGAATATCCTGTCCCGCCTTGAAGGCGTTTATAAGATTCTCATCACCTGACATGTGGGCAAGCACTCGAAGCTCAATTTGCGAGTAATCTGCATCGATGAATACGCATCCATCCTTTGGGTAAAATACCTTGCGGATTTGACGCCCCAACTCCATCCTGATAGGGATGTTTTGCAGATTTGGCTCAGTAGAACTGATGCGACCTGTTGCAGTAACTGTCTGCATGAAGGTTGAATGGACTCTGCCATCATCTGCCACGCAGGCTGCAAGCCCATCAGCATATGTGCTTTTCAGTTTTGCCAACTGTCTGTATTCTAATATATCATAAATTATAGGATTTGTGGCAGACAATTCTTCTAAAACGTCTGCTGCGGTAGAATAACCAGTCTTTGTTTTCTTGCCTCCCTCAATTCCCATCTTTTCAAAAAGTATGATACCAAGCTGCTTTGGAGAATTAATGTTAAACTCTTCACCCGCCTGTTCATAGATACTTTTTTCTAATTCGCTTATACGAACTGCAAGAGTTTCACCAAACTTGTGAAGCTCGTCTGTATCCATGGCAATACCTTGGATTTCCATATCGAATAATGTATATACAAGAGGCATCTCGATATCTTCGTATATACGAATCATACCTGCCTTTTCTACCTCTTCTATTACCTTTCCAAATGCACCTTGAGCAACATATGCATTGTAGCAAGCATAGGTTGTGACTTGCTCAATTAGACTGTCGTCTTCAAGCGCGTCGGCAAGCTTTTTCTTTCCAAACAAATCTGCTGGTGCAGGAATGATAATTCCAAGAGCCTCGTTTGCAACATCGTCTGCAGTGTATTCGTTCTTGGTTGGATTTAGAAGGTATGCAGCCACAGCAACATCTACAGCGTTAGGGAAAATCTTCGCCTTGCCGCCTTTTTCTAACACCTCAGCCTCTTCACTATCGCTCAAAAGAGAATAGATGATGTGCATTGCATCCTTTAGGTTCCAGAAGCAAAGCCTCACACCGGCATGACTCACATCCATAAGCTTGTGTGCAACATAATCTGGCGTGATAAAACCAGCGCAGTCCACATAGATTGTCGCATCCGCGGATGACAGTGCAACGCCTTTTATTTTAAGGCTATCATCTGCCATTATACTGGCACCGATGAAATCCTTGCCGCTTTTCTTTAAATCATCGAAGAAGTTTTCTACATCTGCTAATTCGTATATACGTTTAAAGGATTCGGAAGCTGTATCCTGAACCTTTTTTGTATCTGCACCTTCAAATCTTGGCAAAAGCTTTTTTAGCTCATAGCGCTTGCAGAGCAAATAAGCCTCTTCTGTAAATAGATTGCCAAGCTTAGTGCTTCCCTTTTCAAGCTCAATTGGTGCCTGAAGATTGATGGTAGCAAGCTCCTTAGAAAGCACTGCTGTGTCCCACTGAGCCGCAAGATTTTTTGAGGCTCTAGGTGGCTTCAGTTCTTCCACGTGAGCATAACACTCCTCGATAGAACCGTACTGAGCGATAAGGGCTGATGCAGTTTTTTCACCGATTCCCTCAACACCTGGAATGTTGTCGCTGGAATCTCCCATCAAAGCCTTTACATCGATAAACTGCTTTGGAGTAACACCGTAAACAGCCTCAACATCTTTGGCAAAATATTGCTCTATTTCTGTCCCGGTTTTCTTGGTCTTTGGAATGGAAATCTTGACCTTTTCAGTTGCAAGCTGAAGCAAATCCCGATCTCCGGAAACGATAGTAACATCCATGCCCTGCTCTTCGCCTATTCGGGAAAGAGTACCCAGTATATCATCTGCCTCCCAGCCTTCGATGGTAATAACAGGAACTCCCATCGCTTTGAGCATCTCCTGCATACGAGGCACCTGTTCTTTAAGCTCTGGCGCCATTGGTTTTCTAGTGCCCTTGTAAGCATCATACATCTTGTGTCTGAATGTAGGTGCATGCACATCAAACGCCACAGCAAAGTTGTCTGGCTGCTCGTCATCTATAAATTTGAACATCATGTTTAGGAAGCCAAAGATTGCTCCTGTGTGCTCCCCTGCGCTGTTTGTCAAATCTGGTAATCCATAGAATGCACGGTTTAGGATGCTATGGCCATCCATAAGTAAAAGTTTGCTCATGTAATCCTCGTGTAGTGTATTTTGATTGATTAATCCCATTAAGAATAACTTTCCCCTCATCAGTCAGCAAGCTGAATGTAAGCAAAGCTTACTAGGGCGCAAATGTTTATTCATAAACATTTGACCCGTTTGACAGCTCCCTTTAATGTAAGCTAAAGCTTACTAGAGCACAAAAGTTGATTGCTTAAAGCAATCATCCTTTTGACTCCTTTCTCAAGGGGAAGCCTTGATTTAGAGATAATCTATTGCCTTCCCCCTCCGGGGGAAGGTGGGCCCAGAGGGCTCGGATGAGGGAATTATATATTTCTTGTCTCGCGCTCTAGCCATGAAAATTCCTCTTGGCTGAGATACGGCTTAAGGGTATCTCGAACCATAGCATGATATTGATTGAGAGTATCTTTCTCCGCTTGAGTCAACATCTCTGGAATGACTGGATCCAAGTCGATTGGACAGTAGGTGATTGCCTCGAAGTGACGGAACTCACCATATTCGGTAGTTTCTCCAGCCACGCAAAGAAGCTCGTTTTCGATGCGAATACCAAAACCATCCTCGATGTAGAGGCCGGGTTCATCTGTGGTAATCATACCGGGAACTAACTCTGCCGAATTCTGCCCCTTGGCAACTCTCCATCGAAAAGCATTTGGCCCCTCGTGAACATTAAGGATATGTCCCACGCCGTGACCTGTGCCGCATCGATAATCCAACCCCATGTCCCACACTGGTCCGCGGGAAAGAACATCCAAGTTGGCACCTGTGACCCCCTTAGGGAAGTTGGCCGCCATCAGTCTAAGATGGCAGCGCAAAACCACAGTGTAATACTCCTTCATCTGGTCGGTGAGTGGTCCTAAAGCTATTGTACGTGTGATATCAGTTGTGCCCTCTAGGTAATGGGCTCCTGAATCCACAAGTAGGAATCCCTCTGGCTTGAGGGTTGCCTCTGAACCTGCCTTAGCACTGTAGTGCATCATGGCAGCGTTGCCGCCGTAGGCTGAAATTGTATCGAAAGAAAGATCCAAGAAATTGTCCTGTTCCTTTCGCCTTGCCTCATAATAGTCTGAAACAGTGATTTCCGTCATCGGAGTCTTGCCAATGTTTTCTTTGACGTACTTGATTGCCTTGGTGCAAGCCACACCATCCTTGATATGAGCAAGCTTGGTGTTTTTTATCTCGATCTCGTTCTTGATTGCGCGCATAAGCTCTGACGGATTCACATCATCCACGATCTTGGCTGAATTCTTGATTGTTTTAACCAAGTTGTAATTGACAATGCTTGTATCGAGAAGCACTCGACGCTCTGCCACGTCAGCACTTTGCATGTAATGATAGACCATGCTATATGGATAAAGCTTGATACTGTTGTCGTTAAGGTAACTCATAACCTCTTCCGGCCAGTTGGTTGTGTCTGTAAAGAGGATGACAGTTTCATCTGTGATATACAAAAATGAAAGGAATACAGGCACGTTTTCGATGTCGTCGCCGCGGATGTTTAAGATGTATGCAATATCGTAAAGGCTAGTGAGCAGATGGGCATCCGTCTTTTTCTTTTTCATTTGAGCACGGATGCGACCAAGCTTGTCACTTGTGCTCTCCCCAGAATATTCATCCTCTAATACCCATGTGGTTGCCTGTGGAAGCGCAGGTCTGTCTTCCCAAATCATATCTACCAAATCCTCAGACGTGTAGAGCTCGCCGCCTTTGTCCTGAGCGATTTCAAAATACTTGATTGCATTCTTGGCCGATACACAGCGGCCATCGAAGCCTAGGCATCCGCCATCCTTGAAATTCTTTTCTATAAACTCGTCAATCTCCGGCACTCCAGGCTCACCCATGCGCTGCAGGAATATTTCTGAATCAGCAATCTGCTTTGCCGCCTGAACAAAATATCTGCCATCTGCCCAGAGATATGCTTCATCCAAAGTGATAATTGCAGTACCAGCCGAGCCTGTAAATCCAGTAATAAAGCTACGAGCCTTGAAGTGCTCCCCCACATACTCAGATGAGTGAAAATCATCTGTTGGGATAAGGTACATATCTATCCCACGCTCTCTCATCAGCTCGCGAAGTTTTGCAATTTTCTCGTTAGTAGTCATTACACATATGCTCCATCTAGGTATCTATTTTCTAAGAAGCTTTCACCTCTCATTAATTGTTCAACATCATGTACTTTCTCAGAATTATCTGTCCTTATTGTCTTTATCTGATTCATTGATTTTATCTTTCTTATCTTTGTCTGATTCTTCAGTTGTATCTTTATTGGTATTATCTGTCCCTTGATTAGAGGACTCAGCTACAGTAGCCTCTGGCTGATTTTTCTCAGCCTTCTCCTGCTGCAGTCTGTCATAGAAATACTTGCCCTGATCTGACAGGTCGTCATATGTAAAGTTTGATGTCGCAAGGCTGCTTGAATTAATAAGAGCCGAGCCTTCATTTTTGTTTGAAAGATTCCATATGCAGGATGACAAATTATAATCCGTAATTACGTCATTCCATCTGGCAGCCTCTTTTTTGTCAACGGCGCCGTTACCATCGGCAGAAACATATCCGTACTCGGAAATGAATACCGGAAGCCCTTTATCTAACGCCTCGGTAAGCTTGGTGCGTTCGCTTGATTTGTGGGTTGCAGCATAGAAATGATATGTATACATAATGTTGTCAAACTGAAGCGGACTATCCAAAACAGATGCCAAATCGCTTGACCAGCTAGGTGTGCCAACAAGTATGATTGCATCTTCATCGACGTTTCGGATGACAGGGATAACCTCGTTTGCATAGGATTTGATATCTGCCCATGAAGTATCGCCATTTGGCTCATTGCAGATTTCGTAAATTACGTTTTCATTTGAACCGTATTTACGAACCATCTCGCCAAAAAACTGAATAGCCTCTTTTTTGTATTCGTTTGGATTGTTATCATTTAAAATATGCCAGTCGATAATGACATACATCTGATTTTCGGTAGCTGCAGTGACTGCCTCATCGATCTTATCCTTAAGGACCTGCTGATTTTCAGGGCCACCCACACAGTATCCGTTATAGTCGCTTGTGTACATGGCAAGTCTGATAACATTGATTCCCCACTGTTCTCTCAGCGACTTGATTGAATCGGCTGTAATAAAATCCGGGAACCAGCTGAGGCCGTGTGAGCTAACACCTGTAAGCTGAACCGGTTTGCCAGACAAATCGACAAGGTTGCCATCTTCCACTGCAAGAGGACCGTAGTACTCAAGCTTTGGTGCTGGATTTTGAACCTGAGCTGTATCGTCAGTCTTTGAATTGTCTTCTTTGGAATTAGTATCTTCAGCGTTTGGTTTTGATTCTTCTACTCTCACAACTATCTCCTGTTTGTCAGCTTTGTCGGAATCATCCTTAGCTGTGTCTCCTGATTTGGCATCTGATTTCACCTGCCAAGGGAAGGTGACGCCGCCCTTATAGTAACTGATTGCAAAAACGCCGCCAACGATTGCCGCAGCAAGAATCAGTATAAATATTACCGTTCTAAACTTCTGTTTTTTGGATACCATATATAAACACCTCCATGATTAAGCCTAATAAAACTCATTCCTAATTATATCGTATTAGCCCCCCATTAAAAAGGATAGGTTTTTTATTTTTATTACTATTCTCTGTTGTAATCGTGATTAGGACAGCAGCCCCCTGCCCTCGCTTACTTTTCACCAGCCCCGGCCCACCCTACCTGCAGCCCTAGGGGTCCTGCGGACATAGCATAAGATTGTGATTTTCTAAAAATGCCAATACCACCATCTTTATTTGTAGGTGTGCGTTCAACTATTTACAATTCTGTCAGGAAAGTGTGTCCCTGCGCGGACATAAAATATATTTAAAAGAAATAGTTCCA
>DBWZ01000089.1 GCA_002309345.1 Pseudobutyrivibrio sp. UBA1225 | reverse complement strand
AAAGGTACGGATGATTTACCGTTTACTTTTAAACTAGGAAATAAATAAGCATCAAGCTTAAGTATTTCTGAAACTTGGATAAAGTAATGAAAGGAATTGTTTTATGAAAAGAAAAAGATTTTTAGGGTGTCTACTTGCAATGATGATTTCAACTAGCATGTTTATCACCACAACGATTAAAGCGCACGCTGAGGATGATTATGGCATCCAGTTTATCTCACACAAAAATAGTCAAGTATCTGAAATTAAAGTGATTGATAAGCTTGTCATGGAAGGATTGAATGAACTAGTTGAAGGGGAAAAACTAGATTCTAGCATTAGAGTAAAAGCTGACAATTTTATATGGAAGATTCCTGTAATATGGGTGAATGAAACGGGTGATATAGTTGAAATATGTCCTAAGGACAAAAAGGTATTTCCAGTGTTTGCACTAGTTGTTCCTAAGGGATATGTATTTGAACCAAAATCTGGACTTATGAATTCTATTACTTTGTCAGGTGTAGCGACTGAAATATTCAAAGGTAGACATATTGTTACTATAGCAGACCAAACAACAGGGATTATTTTTATTTCCTGTTTTCAAGGGCCGGAGATTGATGCTTATTTAGAGCAAATTAAGAAAAACGAAAATAATGAAAAAGCAAGCGCTTTAGGCACAGTTGTTGAATATCCAAGGATGCCATCTGAGTGGCCATCTGAATGGCAATCTGAATCATTAGCGAATAAGGATAAATATATCTCTGATACTGAGAAGGTTACCGGTGAAAAGCTTGTTGAAATGCATTGCGATAAAAATGTCATTGAAAATGTAGATGCAGATAAGCTTGCGGCATTAGTGGAGCTTGTTAGATATGATATACAGCCTAGAGCTGTTAGTTTGCTTTTAAATGGCTTTAAATGTTTTGAAACTGCATTAGAGAATAAAGAATTGAGTGATCGAATAGGTCTTTATGTTTATTATAATCAGGCACTTTTTAAGAAGTCTGGGGTCTGGGAATACAGGGATTGGAATAGTGCAGCTGCATATGCCAGTCGAAGATTTGAGTCCGGCATAATGTATGAAAGTATTGCACTTAATATAGGTAATTCTTATATAAATGATGGCTATGTATTCAATACAGAAACGGGGGCGTGGGAACTAAACGATTCTGCTAAAAATTATTTGGCGAATAATATAGCTCATGAGATGCTACATGCATTTATGTATGATTATACAGGGGCTGGTATGCTTGGTTCAAGAAGAACGGAGAATGGATGGGATAATGATGCTAACATTGCCTTTCCTAAGTGGTTTCTAGAGGGTATTGCGACAACTATAAATAGTCCATATCAGTATTATAATACTTCTGTAAAAGCATATGCGAAGGATGCTGATGCTGGGAGATATACAGCTGAAGATTTTAAAGCTAATTATAGCAATAGGGAGGAGCTGCAGTTAGTATATGGAGAGATGAGAACTGAACAAAATGGAACTAATATTAGATCTTATGTTTATAGTACATATTTATCGGGGTATTTAGCGTGTATGTATTTGGGTTATCTTGCATCTGAGAATGATATTTATAGAGATAAATATGGAATTAATGGGCATGCAAAAGAAACTATTGTAGATGGAAGCTATATAATTAATAATGACGTTATAGCGCAGGGATTAAGCACTATTCTTTCAGAGATACATGGACATGGAATGGAAGATGGAACTTGGTCAGCAAAGTCCCTTGACGAAGTTATAGATGAGCTAATAGAGGGACCATATACAACTGAAAAATTTCAAGCGGATTTCATAACAAATTTAGATGGGTCAGCAGAGTTTTGTGCAGATTTACTGCAATATTTCGAAGATGCATCTGTGGATGGCCAAATTGCCAATGGATCTGTGCTCTTGCCAGCTAATTCCACTCAAAAAAATATTTTAGAAGATGTTGAACCAACAAAACCACTGGCATATATGATTCCTAACAGAGAAGACTTTGAGGTAGGGATTCCTCAATACGAGAAATCTGAATCCAAGAACAATCATTTGGACGGTGGGAAAACAAATACATTATATGGCGAATCCTCTGATGAAGAAGCTATTATTAGCCAGTCGACAGCAGCAAGTCCAGACATGACTGAACAATTAGAGCAAGAAGTCAATACTGGTGCAGAAGAAAGCACAGATGAAGAAGTAATTATAGAGGCTGAAGAAAATATAGAGGCAGAAGAAGACATAAATATTTCAGACGAAGATATAGAGCCTGACACAGTAGAAGACTAAAACCAACATATGTAAAGAGCCCCGTACAGTGTGTTACGGGGCTTCTTAAACATTATTTGTAAGTTATCCTTCTGTGTCGCTGTGCTCGACTAGAAGTTTTAATTCCTGTCGTACTTGCTCAATAGTTTCAGATACATCGTTTGTTGCAATAGAAATATCTTCGGTAGACTTAGCTAGCTTCTGTGAGCGGCTGTTTACTTTATCAATTGTAGCAAGTAAACTGTCTGTGGCATCTGAGATGCTACTAATGGCAGATTCAATGTTCTTATCTGCTTCGCCACTGCTTTGGGCGGTATCCTTTGAATCAGATGCCAGTTTGTTGATTTCGCTTGCAACAACGGCAAATCCCTTTCCGGCTTCACCAGCTCTTGCGGCTTCGATAGAGGCATTCAAGGCTAGCAAGTTGGTCTGATCTGCAATATCTACAACCAAATCATTGTTTTCCTTCAAAGCAATCAAATGGTTCTTAATATTATCAACAGATGATTTTAGGTTTTCGCAGTATTCCTCAACATCAGCCATTTCTTTAGATACGGCACGACTTTGGTGAGCACTATCATTATTTCCATCAGTAACCTCTTTGACAGAGGCACTAACTGAATCAAAGTGCTTGTTGATTTCATCGATTGTATTTAACAATCTTTCTTGCCGACTAAGTAGAAGAGCACGCTCTTTCTCAACCATTTGTTGTGCTTCAACCTTTTCGTATTCAACCAAATCCTTCAAGTAATGAACGCAATTAGATTTGTGGTTGAAACCGTTGTATATGGCGGTTGCCATGTATTCACAAGAATCATATCCACAGCAAGAACAGTTGATTTTTCGAGATTCTTCCGTAGTCTTTCCCATCTCATTAAAGATTTTATCTAGCTCACTTTCAGATGGTATACTGAGCTTGCATTCTGCGGAACGATCTGTATATTTTCTCAAGTAATCTTCTAGATTAAGTTTTTCAAACTGCTTGTTTAATTCAGCCAACCTCTGCTTTGGTGTTAGAGGTCGAGACCAAGCACTCTTTTTATCATCCTTTTTAACCATCTCTTGGATGTCATGAATATGATAAAGAGGATCGTCGTTTCCTGTGATATCTGGATCGGTACCAGTTCCGGCAATACAGCCACTTTCACAGTTAAGTGCATCTATAAATAAAAATGGAGTTTGGTTGCCCTTTATACGTGAGGCATTTGCCTGTAAGTAGTGATACATACGCTTTTCGCCTTCAATCTGACGAATGAAAACTTCGTTGCCAAGAAGCCAATAAACATTTTCCTTCAGACCGCCAGGCATAGGATATATTGAACCGAGACCGTACTCGATTTCATCTTTTATTGGTGGACCGAAAAGATTGTTCTCACGAACGTATTTCATCAAATGATTAAAGGTTACATTGTAGCTTACATAGCCATGATTGTTCGGATCATCAATTTCCATTTTTTTAGCTATACATGGACTGATGAATGCTAGCTTGTCGGTTATGCCCATCTCTTTCTTTGCATAGATAGCAGCACACATAAGCGGACTTTGCACAGGAAACAGTTTTGGCAGAATCTCAGGCAAGTACCTTTCGATATAACCAACTACCGCTGGGCATGGTTGAGATATGCCACCTAGATAATTGTGTGTTTGGATGTATTTTATATAGCCCCATGTGGTGATATCAGCGCCGAAGGATACGCTAATGATTCTATTGGCGCCTAGTTTTTTGAGGCCGCCCAATACTCGTTCGTAATCATCAGGATAATCAGCTAGAAATGCTGGTGCGATTAATAATGAAATCTTTTCGCCACGCTTTAAATCTTCAATAAAGCGTTCGGTGTCATCACGGTATTCTCTTGCCCCATGTTCGCATGCGTCAAAACAAGCGCCACAAGCCACGCATTTGGTACCATCAACATTGATTTTAGAAATGCCGGTTTCATCAGGTTTTGATGAAATACACGCGCCCAAGCAACTGCAGACGGAGATACACTTGTTGCAACCTACGCATGATTCGTTCGTAAATACCAAAGAATTTTCACTACTCATATAAACCCCTCTTACATGATTGATAGTTACAATAAATAGCGACCGTGCCAGATTAGAGCCGCCATAGGTTAATTTTATGCTAGAAATAATATTTATCTAGGAAGATACTGTGAACTCTTTGTGAAAGAAATTAGAACTGGAAACTACAATTATATATATTGTGTTATGGGTGCGATTTTAGACTATATTTAGGAAACGCAGATTAAGTTTTTGCCTAAACGATGCAGTTCATGCCAAATTATTGTATTTGTTGTTACATTATGTAACTATAATGACGTGGGGAGCAGTGAGTCCATGAAATTTGGTACTCACTGCTCATTTTTGCGTTATAGAGCAGAGTTCTATTTAATTTATGGGAGGAAATAATATGGCGAGAAGAATATTTATTGCAAGATTAATATTAATCTGCGTTGTAGGTATTGCGCTTGCATATACTTACTTCACTAGCGGTGGCGGAGATATGGCTGAATCTTCTGCTACAGCAGGTGCCGTTTTCACAGATGGAAGCTGGCAAAAATAATAATTTTTATTGGGAGAAATTATATAAATGAAGCGAAAACAATTTTTGGCGTGCCTACTGACGGCATTAATTACATCAGGCATAGTATTTGATATAACAACTATTAATGCTAATGCACAAGCTATTACTGGAGAGCCTGCGGCGTTATTTTTACCTAGTGAGGATTCAAAGGTGTCAATGGTTTTGCCAAGTAAGGAAACTCAATCGGCAAATTATAAAGGTAATAATGAAATTACTAGTATGTCTATTGATGGTTTGGATAATCCGCAAGACGGAAAATTATTAGATTTTAGTGCTGTAGTGACAACCGACAATGGCGCAGTATGGAAAATACCTGTGATTTGGGCGGATGAAGCTGGAAATATTAGTACGGTTAAAGCACCTAATGTAAGTAGTTATCCAGTGTTTGCTTTTTATGTACCACAGGGATATACCCTTAAAGATGCTGCAACTTTCACAGAAAGAATATCACTTCCCAAGGTTGCAACGGATTTATATGGTGGAAGAAGTATTGTAAAAATAGTAGATCCAAAAAGTGGATGGGTCTTTATCACTTGTGTTGATGGACCAGGTAAAAATCTCAAGGCTGAAGTAGCTGCTTCCAATTACGCCGATGTAGTCAAGCATAATGGTGAAATTGAAAAGGAGAGAAGGAACCCAAGTGGCGAGTTTACTTTACCAGAATTAACTAGAGAACAGCAACTTATTGCGATGCATTGCGATGCTAGTGCAATTGAGAATGTTGATGCTGCTGAATTAGCGGCGTTAGTTGAGTTAATACGTTATTCTATCCAACCACGAGCAATAAATTTAATTATAGATGGTTTCCCATGTTTTGATGAGGCTTTAAAAAATGGCGAGCTAAGTAGCGTTGTAGGTTTATATATTTTTTATGATGCATCTCCAAATGCGCCGGTTGCATATGTAAAACCGGATAATGATGAGCATGGATATTATATGTATAGTATTTGTATAAACGCAGCCTGCGACGAGTGTGATTTGCAATATGATGAAAATATTGGATGGTATTCGACAGTTGCACAGCGCGGTGAACTTGATAGTACATTAATTCATGAATTATTTCATATGTTCATGTTTGACTATACGGCATCGGGGATGAGTGGAATGCGAGATATTAATGAATCTAATGTGTTACAGGAAGATCCTTCGGCAACATTCCCTAACTGGTTTAAAGAAGGTATGGCAACTACGGTAGATAATGTATATCAGCTTCGAAGTGAATTGATAAGGAGTGAAAAGTATGGCTTTTACGATTTATATGGTGATGGGGTTAAGACAGGATTTGAAACTGATGCATTAGAGGAAAATTATAAGGCGAATGCTAATATTCAGTTAAACTATGGTGAAAAGGATGAAAACAAGGATAATCTAGCGAGTAGTTATGTTTCTGGCTACTTGGCTTGTATGTACTTAGGGTACCTAGCATCAGAGAATCCAGCCTATAGGAGTAGTTACGGTATTCAAGGAAGTGCAATAATACAAGGAGAGAATGGTTATTCAATAGATAATAGCGTAATTAGACAAGGATTAAGTGCTATTCTTTCAGAAATCCATGGTTACAGGAATAATGATGGAAAATGGCAAAGTAAATCACTTGATGAAGTTATTAATGATTTGCTTGGCGATAAAGGAGTGAATAATACAGATAAATTCCAAGCGGATTTCATAGTAAATATTCCTGGTTCAGCTGTTTTTTGTACTGAGTTGCTAAATTATGCTGAGGAGTCATCTCGAGTCGGAGGCGGTTTTGTAAATGGTTCGGTGCTATTACCTGCTGAATCGACAGCAGTTTCTCCAATAACCGATGATATTTCGGCTGAACCTGCGGCATATAGGATTACTGATAACCAAAATCCAGGAGAATGGCATTATGAGAATACAGATGCGTTTAATACTTTTTTAGATGGTGGTAAATCTCCGGTAGGAATAAATGGTATAAATGGAACTTCAACAAACAATGGTCAGGTTAATGCACCTGCAGCTAAGGTAGATGCTACAAATATATCATATGAAAATGAATCGATTATACTAGAAAAAAGCGACGAAGATATTATCACTGAGGGCTCGGTTGAAAATACAGCAGAAAGCATAGAATCGACAGTAGAATCGAATTCATCAGAAACTACTGAGACTACACCTGCAGTAGAAGAATAATGCTAACCAAAACCTATCCAATATATTTTTTCACTGAAAGGCGAGTGGCTTTTTATAAGCCCTCGTCTTTCTGTATATAGACATAAAAAAGGAAGTTCTTGCCTAATTTGTGCACTTTTTGCCAACCCTGTTGCAATTGGCGTTATATCGTATAACATATTAAACGTAGGGAGCAGTGAGTCCGAAGAAATTTGGTACTCACTGCTTATTTTTTTCACTTTTTTTATGGGAGGATTTTTAAATGAAAAAACGCAATCTATTAGTCGGGGCACTTATGTTAGGTGCCGCAACAGTCGCAGTTGGTGCGACAACAGTTAATGCGGATGCACAGACAGTGCAGGAGGCTCAGCAAACACCACAGGCTGCCAAAGAAGCAATTCAATATGGTCAGCTTACCAAAGAGCAGAAAGACATGATAGCTTCAATGTTTGACGCAAAATTCTATGCTAGCCAAAATAGCGATGTTGCCGCTGCATGTAATGGAGATGAAGCTGCATTATTAAATCACTTCTGCGACAAAGGTATTTGGGAAGGTAGAGTAGGATGTCCAGAGTTCGATCCATTTGCATATGCATGTTTAGATGACGGAGCAAGAGCGGCATTTAAAAACAATTTAATTGCATATTATCAGGATTACTATAATCATTTGCAGGCGGGAGCAGACAAAAAGTATAATACAACATTTAATAAATGCTATAAGTCTAGAGCAATAATAGAGTATACATTAAAGAGTACTTTCGGAGATAATCAACTTATTGACAATGTACTTAAGAGACTAGCACTTCCAGTTGCTGGTTCTGGCGGCGGTGGTGGAGCTGTTCAAGCCGCACCAATTATTAATGCAGAACAACCTGTTGTTCTCGTTCCAGTAGAAGATACACCGACAGTATCTACTTTACAAAAATGCAAGGATTTAAAGTATGCTGGTGAAGTAACTTATAATGGAAATTCGTTTTACTTTTTCTATGTAGTTAATACTGATAAGGGATATGATTTATTTGCCGAAGCAGAAGATGCTGCCAATGTTAATGGTGCTATCACTTTTTCTGACTATTATGGAGTAGATTACAGTCGTGGCAATAATATCATTTTAATAGATTCCACGTACGCTAAAGATGCTTCAGGAAATATTGATGTTTCAAAATCCGGAGAATTCCAAGGATTAGCAAAAGAAATTTCAGTAGGAGTGGTTGTTTGTGACGAACAAAGTACATCTGCAGCCACGAAAGCGGACTACGAATCATATTATGGTAATTATAGCGAATCTGGAAGGCCTTTAGGAGTAAATGACAGATTTGTTGCAACAGTTTCTTACGAGAACAAGAGCGATCCTATCTTAGCAAATGGTATTAATTCGTATGGATATGGTCTTGTAATAAAGAATGAAACAATAGAAACAACTGGCGAGCATGGCGGATGGTCAGTTGCCACGGAAGAACAAGATTCCCTTGGAGTCGATTATGCCGTTGATACCCAAGCAACTGATGCAACCAAGTATTCAGTTACAGGTGGCATTAAGCAAAACGAAGATGGAACTGTAGGAGTTACTATAGGCGTATATAATGATGATGGTTTTGCATTCTTAGATGATTATACGTTAGAAAAAATAAATTAATTATAAGAGCTAATTATCCAATTCAATAACCTAAACAAAAGAGGATTCAGAGACTGTCCAAGCCGCTGAATCCTCTTTGACTATGTGCTATAATTTCATATCTACCATCTGCTCGCCAGATGATACTATAGTTTTTGATTCGATTTTAGATAAAATGGAATTCTTAAGCAGAAGATTACTTTTCGCTACTTGAGTGCGAAGTAAATCAAGCTTTTCATGCTGCCCTTTTATTTCATAACACTCGGCTAGCATGGTGTAGGATTCACTTATATCCGAGCCTACGCCTACAGCGAACTCGAGAACTGTAATTACATCGTCGATGCGCTCCGCCGCCATGAGTTCTTTGGCATAAGCATTTAGCAGCACGCATACTCTGTCAAAATCGTCTCCGATTTTGCTCATAGTTTCAAAATTCGGAACACCATAGGTGAGCTTTAAATCGGTATTGGTAACCCCGATAAGGTTTAAAAGTCTGTGTGTAGATAATTCCTTTAGCTCTTCCTCGATTTCGAGTACTTTTTCGTCATCAGTAAAATTTAATGGAAATTTCTCTAGTGGAATGGTAATATATCTAAGATTTGATATATCTTTAGCAGGCGTGATATTGGCTTGTCGTTCCTTTGCCCAAAAGTCATCTTCTTGCTGCTTTTGCTTGGCATCAAGACTTCTTAGCCTAAACGCTAACCAAATCAAAAAAATTAAGAAAAAAGGTAATATAGGGAAGCCCATAGTTTCTCCTTTACTTATGTGAGGTATCAATATGAAGCGTACAAAAAAACAACAACTCATCGCAGGAATCGTTCTTGCAGTAGTACTTGTCTGCATGGTGTTTACAACTTTTGCAGCAGTATTGACCTAACCTTTGAATAGTATCAGTATAAGGCAATTTTCCGCAAAATTAAAGGATGAAGTTCCTTGTTAGTGTGGTATAATTAGACAATGCGAGTATAACGATATATTTAGAGGTTGTTATGAAAAAATACAAAGTATTAGTTTCTATGCTTGCAGCTTTTGGCTTATTTATGTCAGCTCCATCAGGCCAGTTTGTGGCACGGGCAGCTGAAAAGGCTTCTACGGCAGATGAGCTCGCAGATGAAGAGGCAGAGGCTGTCGAAGCAGAAGAAGCTGTAGACGATAGAATTATTCCCAAGGGAATCACAATTGAAGGGCAGTCTGTTTCAGGAAAGACAGTCACCGAAGCAAACAAAATCGTAGCAAAGTATTTTTCAGCCTACGACAATGTTCAGTTTACACTGTCTGCCAACGATCAAACTATATCTGCAGTTGGCAAGGATCTTTGCATTGGTGCCAAGAACTCAGATGTTACAGTCAAGGCTGCTACATATGGTTCTTACGGCAATTTAGGTGAGCGATTCAAAGCGAAAACCGATTTAAAAGAAGGTCGTACCAAAGATTTCAAGCTTTCTCTTGGTGCAGACAAGGCAGGCATCACATCATTTTTAGACATAGCATCATCACAGGTTAATGATGAAGCATGTGACGATTATCTCACCAGAGAGAATGATCAATTTGTTTTTCACGAGGGTAAATCAGGAGTAGTTGTTCAGATAGATGAATCGGCGGCTATTCTTGTTAACTATATTGAAAATAAATGGGATGGAAAGGCCGCCACAGTTGATCTTGCAACAGTGGTTAGAGAGCCACGCGGCAGCAAAGAAGAACTTGCTGAAATCAAGGATTTGATTGGCTCATTCACTACAGATTACAGTTCATCTGCATCAAATCGCAAGAACAACGTTTCAAACGGTGTTAGCTTTATTGATGGTACGATTTTGTATCCGGGTGATAAGCTTTCAGTTCTTAGGACAATCACACCGTTTACCGCTGAAAACGGCTATATGCTCGCCGGCTCATACGAGAATGGCACAACAGTCGAGACATATGGTGGCGGTATCTGTCAGGTTTCAACAACCTTGTATGGCGCTGTTCGTGAGGCAGAACTGGAGGTTGACACAAGATTTGCTCATTCCATGCTTGTCACTTATGTAAAGCCATCTATGGATGCAGCTATTTCAGAGAGCGGTGGCAAGGATTTTGTCATAAAAAACAACAAAAAATATCCTGTATATATAGAAGGCTTTTGTGATGGCAAAACAGTCAACTTCAATATATATGGAAAGGAAGAGGATTCGCCTTCGCATCAGGTTGTGTACGAACCAGAAATCACTTCGGTCGTTGTGCAAAACACCTCATGGGTACCAGACGGCAATGCTCCTTTAGGTAAGCTATCAACAGCCACCAGTGGTCACACAGGTTTGTCTGCCAAGCTTTGGAAAATAGTATACGAGGATGGTACTGAGGTCAGCCGAGAGGTTGTCAACAACAGCAAGTACAATCCATCTAATAGAACAGTTACGGTTGGCGTGGCGTCGCTAGATCCAAACCTTTCATACGCAATGCTTCAAGCGGTTGCGACTCAGGATCCTAACGCGATTGCAGCAGCGGTTGCTACTTATGCGCCGGAGGTTGTCAACAGCACACCATATGTGATTACACCGAAGTATTCGGTTACAAATCCAGCGGCGACCAATTCCGCACCTGTGGAGGAAGTGGCGCCAGCACAGGAGCAAGCTCCCGCAGAAGCACCGGAGGCTGCACCAGAGGCTCCACCTGAGGGCATCCCAGCTCCAGAGAGCCCAACCAATACAGATATTTAGGACATATATTATGGAAATCGGAAAGTTACCTGAGAGCGTATTAAAACGCTCTGTCATTAAACAATTGCATGTCAAGCGCCCAGAAGTTGGGGCAGGCCCGGGTATCGGGGAAGACTGCGCAACAGTGCAGATTGGTCCAGATGAAGAAATGGTTTTATCTACAGATCCAATCACTGGTACAGCTTCTGATATCGGTGAACTGGCCGTTACCATTTCGGTCAATGACTTGGCCAGTGCAGGCGCGGAGCCTATCGGCATCTTGCTTACTGTGCTTCTAACTCCTCGCATGCGGGAGGCAAAGCTAAAGGCCATAATGCAGCAGGTGGATGCGGCGTGCAAGCGTTACAATGTTCAGGTGATTGGCGGTCACACAGAGGTGACAGATGCAGTGACACAGCCACTGATTTCTGTTACGGCAGTGGGTAAGGTAAAAAAGGGGCAGATGGTATCTACAGGTGGTGCCAAGCCTGACATGGATTTAGTCCTTACCAAGTGGATAGGCCTAGAGGGCACATCCATCATAGCCAAGGATTACGAAGAACAGCTCTTGACCAAGCTTCCAGAATCACTCGTGGAAACAGCCAAGAGTTTTGATAAATATTTAAGCGTTCTTCCTGAAAGTCAAATCGCAGTACAACATGGTGTGGCGGCGATGCATGACGTTACCGAGGGCGGAATTTTTGGAGCCCTTTGGGAGATGGGAGAGGCTTCTGGCATAGGACTTGATGTTGATTTAAAATCGATACCGGTCAAGCAAGAGACCATCGAGGTTTGCGAGTTCTTTGGAATCAATCCTTACGAGCTTATATCATCGGGGGCTATGCTTATCGCCACAGAAGACGGCAACGGATTGGTTAGAAAGCTTAACGAGGCGGGGATTGCATCCGCCATTATCGGGAAGTCCAACTCTTCAAATGATAAACGCGTTTTAAGTGGGGATGAGGTACGATTCCTAGAACCACCTAAAGCGGATGCGTTATATGCCGTTAATTCGAACATTTAATAACAGAACAATTAAACTTTTTAGATGAGCCAGTAGCTATAAAGCTCTGAGTGTTGCTGCAGTGAACGTGTATGTGAACGAAAGCAATATCTCAGGCTTGAGAGCGTAACTGGCGGATAAGGGGTGATTAATATGAGAGAAAAGATTTTAAGCTATATTGAACATAACAGTAGAATTGATTTAAGCGACCTTGCTATGATGCTTGGCACAGATAAGGCTGCAATAATGAATGAGCTTGAAGCTATGGAAAACGACCACATCATCTGTGGCTATCCTACTCTTATCAACTGGGACAAGGCAGACGTTGAAAAGGTTTCAGCTCTTATCGAGGTTAGAGTTACTCCTCAGCGAGGAATGGGCTTTGACAAGGTTGCAGAGCGCATCTACAACTATCCTGAGGTGGATGCAGTATATCTTATTTCTGGAAGTTATGATTTCATGGTTTCCATCGAAGGACACACACTTAGAGAGGTTGCAGATTTTGTTTCTGCAAAGCTTTCTCCACTTGATTCAGTGCTTTCTACGCAGACAAACTTTGTTTTAAAGAAGTACAAGGACCACGGCATTATCATGGCAGAAAAGCATGTTGATGAGAGGGAGAAGGTGAGCTTATGAGAAACCCTCTTAATAAAACGATTACAGAAATAAAACCATCTGGTATCAGAAAGTTTTTTGATATCGTAGCAGAGATGCCTGAGGCTATTTCCTTGGGTGTTGGCGAGCCAGATTTTGATACACCATGGAAGGTCAGAGACGAGGCTATCTATTCGCTAGAGCGTGGACGCACCTTCTATACATCTAACTCAGGTCTTAAAGAACTCAGAATAGAAATCGCAGATTTCCTTGATCGACACTACGGATTAAAGTACGACCCAATCACAGAAATGCTTATGACAGTCGGTGGCTCAGAGGGTATCGATGTTGCACTTCGTGCAATGCTTGATCCAGGGGACGAGGTTTTAATACCTCAGCCTTGTTATGTTTCTTATGAGCCTTGCACCATTCTTGCAGGAGGTGTTCCTGTTCCAATCGACCTCAAAGAGGAAAATGATTTCCGTCTTAAGCCAGAGGAATTAGAGGCGGCTATTACCGACAAAACCAAGATTTTGATTATGCCATTCCCTAACAATCCAACAGGTGCTGTTATGGAAAAAGAAGACTTGGAGCCAATAGTTGAGCTCGTTAAAAAGCACGATTTGTTTGTGCTTACTGACGAGATATATGCAGAACTCAGCTACACAACTACGAGCCATGTATCAATAGCTAGCTTCCCTGGCATGAAGGAGCGTACAATCTACATAAATGGTTTTTCCAAGAGTCATGCTATGACAGGTTGGAGACTTGGATATGTCTGTGCACCAGAAATCATCATCCAGCAGATGACAAAGATTCATCAGTTTGCGATTATGTGCGCACCAACTACCAGCCAGTATGCTGCGGTTACTGCTATTCGCGACTGCGATGATGATGTAGCAAACATGCGTGAAGAGTACAACGACCGTCGTCGTTATTTGTTAAATAGATTCAAGCAGATGAACCTGAAGTGTTTCGAGCCTTTTGGAGCTTTCTACGTCTTCCCATCTGTTGCAGAATTCGGTATGACTTCAGAAGAATTCTGTACCAAGCTTTTAAAGGAAAAGGAAGTTGCCGTTGTTCCGGGCACAGCCTTCGGAGAAAGCGGCGAGGGAAATGTGCGTATTTCTTATGCATATTCTTTGGAGAACCTTAAGAAAGCTATGGATAGAATTGAAGATTTTATAAAAGAATTGAGAAAATAAATGTCTTCCCCCTGGGGGGAAGGTGCCCCGAATGGGGCGGATGAGGGGCAAAGGAAAAATATGTTAAATATAGTCTTACACGAGCCAGAAATCCCAGCCAACACAGGTAATATAGGGCGCACATGTTGCGCTACAGGGACTAGGCTCCATTTGATAGAGCCCCTTGGTTTTGTCCTCACAGACAAAACTGTAAAGCGGGCAGGAATGGATTACTGGGACAAACTAGAAGTATTCCGCTATGACGATTGGGATGACTTCAAAGCAAAGAATCCAGATGCCAAGATATATATGGCAACCACCAAGGCAAAGAAAACTCACACACAAGTGAATTATGAACCAGATTGTTTCATTATGTTTGGCAAGGAAAGTGCAGGTATTCCTGAAGAAATCCTTGTAGACAACGAAGAGAACTGTGTTCGAATTCCAATGGGACATGATATACGTTCACTTAACCTATCAAATTCAGTAGCCATTGTTTTGTACGAGGCTCTGAGACAGAACGACTTCCTTGGGTTAGAGACCGAGGGTGATTTGCATAGACTCAACTGGAAGGAATAGTGGGTACAGATGTCAATTATTCGAGCAAAAGAATTAGTACATGAATATATAAGACGTGATGACGAGGGCAACATTGAAGGTATCGAGGTTGCCCTTGATCACGTTAATCTCAATGTCGAACTAGGACAGTTTATTTCTGTTTTAGGGCATAACGGTTCTGGCAAATCTACATTTGCAAAGCATATCAATGCGCTTCTTACCCCTTCTGAGGGCACACTGTTTGTAGATGGAATGAACACATCAGACGATGAGTTTACATTTGCAGTTCGTCAAACCGCAGGAATGGTTTTCCAAAACCCAGATAATCAAATAATCGCTAGTGTTGTGGACGAGGATGTTGCCTTCGGCCCAGAAAACATCGGAGTTCCAACTGATGAAATCATTAAGAGAGTAGAGAAGTCCTTAAAGATGGTGGGGATGTACAAGTACAAGAGTCATTCTCCTAACAAGCTCTCTGGTGGACAAAAGCAGCGCGTTGCAATTGCAGGTGTCATGGCCATGGAACCAAAGTGCATTATTTTAGATGAGCCGACGGCCATGCTTGATCCAGACGGTCGAAAGGACGTGCTTCAAGCAGTCCATACTCTAAATAAGGAAAAGGGGATTACAGTTATCCTCATCACCCATTACATGGAAGAGGTGGTTGATTCCGACTACGTCTTTGTCATGGAAAAGGGCAAGGTCTGTATGGAGGGCAAGCCTCGTGAAATATTCAAGGATGTGGAAGCACTGAAATCTCACAGCTTGGATGTTCCGCAAGTTACTTTGCTGGCGTACGAGCTTAGGAAGGCGGGCCTTCCATTGCCTGAGTGTATTTTGACTCGCAAGGAGCTTGTCGCTGCACTAAAGGATTTACGAGTAGCTAATGCATCCGCTGCTGCGTTAGCAAAACCAGTTAAACAAGCAGTTAAAGCAAAAGCCACTGCAGATAATGTTTTGATTTTAGATCATGTTTCTTACAAATATAGTCCAGATACAGCCTACGAAATCAAGGCTCTAGACGATGTGAGTCTATCTATAAAAGAGGGCGAATTCATCGGCATTATAGGACATACCGGAAGTGGTAAATCTACCCTTGTTCAGCACTTAAATGGTCTGATTAAAGCGACTGAAGGCGGAATATATTACCGCGGACAGGATATTTATGACAATGACTACGACATCAAAGACCTTCGAACTCAAGTTGGAATGGTTTTCCAATATCCTGAGCATCAGCTTTTCGAGACAACAGTTTTCAAGGATGTTCAGTTTGGACCAAAGAATCAAGGCTTAGACGAAAAGGAACAGATTAAGCGAGCTTACGAGGCACTTGGTCTGGTGGGATTGCCACAGGATTTGTATTTGGCATCGCCTTTCGAATTATCTGGCGGACAAAAACGACGGGCAGCAATCGCAGGTGTTATCGCCATGAAGCCGGCAGTTTTGATTTTGGATGAGCCAACAGCAGGGCTTGATCCAAAGGGCCGTGACGATATATTAGGCCTCATTTCAGACATGCACAAAAAACGCGGTGACACAGTTATTTTGGTCTCGCATTCAATGGAGGATGTGGCAAACTACGTTGATAGAATCATCGTCATGGATGGCGGCAAGCCTGCTTTTGATGGCACACCAAAGGAAGTCTTTGCCCATTACAAGGAGTTGGAGTCAATGGGACTTGCAGCACCTCAGGTTACATATGTAATGAACGATTTGAAAGAGGAAGGCTTTGCTGTAGATGTTGATGTAACCACAGTGGAAGAGGCAAAGCAAGAAATACTTTCAGTCATTAATTAATTTTAGTTCAAAGTGTTTTGAGCTTTAGAAGGATTATTTATCATGCTTCGTGAGATAACTTTAGGACAATATTATCCGGCAAAATCAGTACTTCACACATTAGATCCTCGTGTGAAGCTGTTTTCTACGCTCATTTTTATTATCACTTTGTTTTCAGCAAACAACGCAATTTTATTTGCATTTGTGCTAATAACATTGTTCGGAATAATAAAGCTTAGCCATGTGCCATTTTCGTTCATGGTAAGAGGACTTCGCTCAATAGTGGTTTTGCTTGTGATAGCAGGTCTTTTCAATATGTTTCTAACACCGGGCAAAGAGCTGTTTTCATTTTGGATTTTCTCAGTTTCAGATGTGGGACTTAAGAATGCGGCATACATGACCGCACGAATGGTCATCCTCATTGTAGGCACATCGCTTTTAACACTGACAACCACACCAAATCAGCTAACTGATGGTTTGGAAAAGTCTATGGGATTTTTGAAAAAAATCAGATTCCCGGTTCATGAGATAGCAATGATGATGTCAATCGCCCTTCGATTTATACCTATTCTTATAGAAGAGACCGACAAAATCATGAAGGCTCAGATGGCGCGAGGCGCAGATTTTGAGACTGGCGGTTTGATCAAAAAGGCAAAAAATATGGTTCCTCTTTTGGTTCCACTTTTTATGTCAGCATTCAGACGTGCCCTTGATCTTTCATATGCCATGGAGGCTAGATGTTACAATGGTGGAGAAGGACGTACCAAGATGCGACCTCTAAAATATAGTTCGTTAGACCAAAGAGCATACATATGTATTGTGGCTTTTATAATTGTTTTTTATGTAGCAAAAGGATTGTTGTAATATGCGTGTAATGATAGTTGTTGCCTACGACGGCAGCGGATATTGCGGCTGGCAAATTCAGCCCAACGGAGTAACAATAGAACAGAAGTTTAACGAGGCTCTTACAGATTTATTGCAAGAGCCTATTTCTATAATGGGAGCAAGTCGAACAGATGCAGGGGTTCACTCCCTTGGAAATGTGGCGGTGTTTGACACTAATTCTAGGATGCCAGCTGACAAAATCAGCTTTGCGCTAAATCAGCGCTTACCGGACGACATAGTGGTTCAATATTCCTGCCAGGTGGATGATGATTTTCATCCGCGGTACGCGCCTTGTCGCAAAACTTACGAATACAAGATTTTAAATCGCAAGATGCCGGATCCAACCAAGCGCAAGGATACCTTCCATTATTATTACCACTTGGATGTAGACAAGATGAACGAAGCGGCTGCATACTTGATAGGGCAGCACGATTTCACATCGCTTTCGTCAGTTAAGGCGCAGGTTAAATCAAGGGTGCGAACTATCTATACCGCAAAGGTTTATAAGGAAGATGATGTGATCCACATACGCCTTACGGGCGATGGCTTTTTGTATAATATGGTTCGAATCATCGCAGGTACCCTTATCAAGGTTGGCGCTGGAGAAATGGAGCCAATGTACATGCTTGAGATTCTCAAGGGGCGCGACCGCGAGCTGGCTGGGCCTACCGCCCCAGCCCACGGCCTCACCATGATAGGAATAGAATACGAATGATAACTAGGACCGCCGCAAGGTATGTTCATAAAGCTTGCCCCTCTCACACCTGGCACCTTGCGCTGTTTCAATTACGTCGCATAAGATTATGATTTTCTAAATGC
>DBWZ01000034.1 GCA_002309345.1 Pseudobutyrivibrio sp. UBA1225 | reverse complement strand
ATATTAATTCTTTAGATTCTAGGTGCAAATTTCATGTCTTAGGTCCTTTTTTGTGTGTTTGAAAATAATTCACAGGAGGACATAAAGTGAAAAAAGAGAATAGTACGTAGGATTTCTCCTTGATGAAAATAGAAATAGATTTTATAATCAAAGGAGAAATAGATTGAATCAAAAGAACTACAAGGAATTAAGGTTCACCGATGATTTTATGTTTTGTAAAATCATGTTGGCGAATAAAGACATTTGTAAAGAAGTAGTAGAGCTTTTGTTAGGCTGCAAAGTTAAGGATGTAGTGTATCTCGAAGAGCAAAAGAACATCAAGATAACATTTGATGGAAAAGGAATTCGACTTGATGTATATCTTGAAGATGGTAATACGGTATATGATATTGAGATGCAAACTATTCTTAAAAGAGATTTAGCAAAGCGTGCGCGTTACTATCAGGGAATGATAGATTTAAATTTGATTGAGCAAGGCGCAGCTTATTCAGAGCTAAAGGAGTCTTTTGTAGTATTCATATGCTTAGAGGATTTATTTAAAAGGAATCGAAGCATATATACGTTTAAGAATTGTTGCCTAGAAGAAAGAGATTTGTTATTAGACGATGCGGCAACAAAGGTATTTGTTAATGCTGGTGGAGATAGAAAAGGTCTCACCCCAGCACAGATAGCTTTTCTAGATTATGTAGCAGGTAAAGATCCATCAGATGGATTTACTGAAAGACTTAATAGAGAAGTAATACGAGCTCGAGAAAAAGAAGAGTGGGAGGTAGAATATATGACACTACTCCAAAGAGATAGAGAAAAATATGAAGAAGGAAGAACTGAAGGAATTATTTCATTGCTAATGGATGGAATAATTTCAGAGGATATTGCTGCTGCTCGGTTAAATAAAACCCCAGAAGAACTTGCCGAATTAATGCAGCAAATAAAAAAATAGAATTGTTACGATGATAACTCCTCATGAAAGGAATGAGCTTGCATGGGGAGTTTTTAATTTGGTATTTTATTAGAATCAAGAGATGAGTGGTTTGGTTCAAACTATTTGGTTATCTATCAACTTATGCGAAGAAATTGAATTAGAGGTTATTATGTTTTTTAAGAAAAAGACTGAAAAGAAAACTTACGATAAGTCATCAAAAAAACCTGTAATAAAAACTAGTATCTGCAATGGAGAGCAGGTAGCTGGATTCAAAGACATTAATACAGGTTCTTTTGAAGAGGTAATGCTTATTAAAAATCCCGATGATCTGGCATCTTTTAAAGAAATGTATGACATCACGGAAAAAATAGAAAAGATATATTAAAGGAAACAAAGGATCCTGATGTATAACAAATATAGAAAAAACTAGAATAAACAAGGATAAAGTTGTAGAATAGTCGGGCGGGGGTAATGAAGTACAAGGAGTAGTTTGATGGATAAAAAGAAGATTTTATACGTATTCAATTATTTGCCAGCTGTATTTATTTTTGTCGCAGAGCTTGTTGGCGTCAAAGCTGTTGGCATCAACATGGCACTAATTATCATTATCTCAATTTTAAACATATTGATGTGTAACAGAGAAGAGCAAGGGAAAAATGCATGGGCAATGATTATTTCAGTGGCCTTTGCACAAGGCATAGCCTTTGCCATTCGATATTATTTGATTGGCTCTGATTACGAGGACCCAGCTGTAGGCTTGTTCTTTATAGTGATTCAGGCAGGTTTGGCATTGGCGTTGATGCTAATTGGCATGCTTATACTTAGAGCTAGAGACTATATGAACAACAAAGATCAAGAAAGAATGATGTAATTCACTTCAAATGAAAAGAAGCGCTACGCTAGCGCTTCTTTTAGTTTGTCCAAAAGTTCTTCGTATTGTTTCATAACCTCGTCGTGGTGCTCTTTGATGTAATCGATTCGATCTTCCTTTACTGCAAATTCTAATTCCTTTGCAGCGAGAGATAACTCGGAAGCACCAATCGTAAGTGAGGTACCCTTAAGAGAGTGAGCCACGATTTGATAGTTTGGCCAGTCTTCTTTATCTTTGAATTCTTTTAGCTGTGCTTGCTTATCTTCATTTAGATAAGTAGTAAGAATCTGGTGATAGAATTCTTCGTCACCAGCGGCAAATTCCATGCCCGCCTTAGTATCCAAAAAGTCTAGCTTTGAAAGGAATGTAGCTGGACTAGAAGAATCATCGTCTGATGCTGTATCAGGAGTTTCATTAAGTATGATAAGCTCCTTAGGTAAGTGTTTAAGCACTATAGTTTCCAATGTGGCAGGACGAATAGGCTTTGACAGGTAGTCGGTGAAGCCCTCATCAAGATACTTTCTATCAGCGCCCATCATCGCATTTGCGGTAAGCATGATAATAGGTGTTTTGGCGTTTGGATTGCCTGCGTCTGCCTTTAGACGTTTTAAGACTTCTATGCCGTCCATCTCTGGCATCATGTGATCCAAGAAGATGATGTCATAGCGCTTCTTGGCCATTAAGTCTAGAGATTCACTTCCGCTTAGTGCACAATCGATTTGCATAGACGTATCTTTTAACAGACCAATGAATACGTCTAAGTTCATCTGTACATCATCCACTGCAAGAATCTGTGCATCAGGAGCAGTGAAGGCGGATGAGAATTTCTTGGTTTGACCGCTAGAGTATCGTTCCGTTAAATCACCCATTGGTGATGCATCCACAACCACCTGTGGAAGAGAAACGGAGAAGGTGGTTCCCTGACCATAAGAGCTCTTAACAGTGATGTTACCGTTTAACAGATGGACAAGGTTTTTGGTGATGGAAAGACCAAGACCTGTACCTTGAATTGTTCTGTTTCTAGAAAGCTCAAATCTCTGGAAATTCTCAAACAGATGAGGTAAATCTTCCTCGCGAATACCGATACCGCTGTCTATCACGTCTATTAAAAGCATGATTGAGGTGTCGGAAATCTGCTTGTAATCCACCTTAACCTGAATTGAATTTCCGTTCGGAGTATATTTAACAGCATTCGAAATCAGATTGGAAAGAATCTGTTTTAGGCGAACTTCATCACCCTGCAGTATACTTGGTGTGGATGGATTACATTCCAAAGAAAAGATTTGATTCTTGTCCTGGGCCCATTTCAAGAACATGTTGTAGCAGTCGCTGAGGACAGAGCCAATATTATATGAAGTGGCCATAATATCGAGCTTGCCTGATTCTATTTTAGAGAAATCTAGGACATCGTTGATAAGAGAAGTCAGATTTCTAGAGGCAAGATTTATGTTTTCAGCGTACTTCATGATTGCAGGATCATCGCACTCACGCATAATCAATTCATCCATACCAGAGATGATGTTGATAGGTGTTCTGATTTCGTGAGAGATGTTGCTGAGGAAGGTTGATTTGGCTTGGTTTGCAGCCTGTGCTTCTTCGATAAGTCTGTTTTCCTCGGTAAGATCTGTGGCTACCAAAATATAGCACATAGGTTGATTGCTACGATCCATCTTGCATGAGAAATTTACAAGGGTAACCTTGCCTGTGACATCTGCAGTGAGTCGGTAATCTATTGCTATTCCCTCGGTTGCTTTTTCAAACATCTTCATAGGCTCGCCGCTTTTTAGGCGAAAGATTTCTTTGAGACGAATGCGATGAGGATCTTTATCCAAACCTAGAAGCTTGTTTGCGTATTCGTTTGCCAGGTTGAGGTGATAGTTGGTGTCAAAAACTAAAAGACCAGTTCCTAAAGTTGAAAAGATATCTCTACTGATACTGTTTACAGTGATGTAAAAGGTCATGTAGTTGTTGGCGGCAACGAAGAAGACCAAAAAAGCAATGAGTATACCTGTGCAAAAGTATAAATGAACAAAGTTCATGTTGTATTTAACTTTTAGCAAATCTGGAACAGCTGAGATTGCAAGAATTATATTAGAAAGAAAGGCAAAGAAAACAAGACGTTTCTCGCGTTTGTATTTACAATTGTATGCCCAAAATAGACCGATGATGCAGGCACAAAGAGCCAAGATGCCTAAGTAAGTATAGTGGAATAAATGTCTGTAAGGGTCGTTTTTGATGTAGCTAGTATAATAAAAATGGCGCACGAAGCTGGTAGAGTCAGGATGACCATAAATAACCAAATCAAATATAGCTGCGATAGTGGCGATGCCAGCTACGAAAAATTCGGCTATGCGACTAAAATTTAAGCAGCTTGTCATAAGGATGAGTTCTGCAACCATATATAGGTTGATGCCAATAAGGCCTATGAGCCTGAAGATGTAAGCCACGGCAACATGTGCGCTGAGAGACATAACTGAATAGCCCATCAAGCACAGTCCACATCCCATGGCAAGAAGGAATATAGAGAATTTAAAAAATCCTCTGGCATTCCACTCGCGCCGAAGAAAACTTGCGCCTAGATGAATTGACGTGGCACCTGCGATAAGCAGAATAATATTGATATAAATAATGTAATTTGATAATGGAAGCATAAATCTAAAACCCTTATAAATTATTTTAAGCGTATGCCGATATAGATTGCGGCAAAAATATTTACCAACACTTATACTATAATTATAAAGAATTTATTTACATTTTTCATTATCAATGTGATAGATTTATGGTATTATTTAAAAAGAGTATAAGTATGTTGGGAGGGCTACATGAGAGTTGCGGTTATAGACGACGAGAGCATCTTCAGAATGCAGCTTAAAAAGATGGTAGAAAAACTTGCCGAAAGCAAGGAGATTCCGTTAGAGGTTGAAGAATTTTCTAGCGGTCCTGATTTCATAGCAGGGCTATCTGATAGGCGCTACGATATCGTATTTATGGATATTTTTATGCCAGATATGGACGGTATCGAAACAGCTCGCAAGCTTCGCGAATTGACGGAGCGCACCTTTTTGATTTTTATGACCGCATCAGAAGGCCACTACCCAGACGCTTTTTCACTACATGCGTTTGATTATGTTACCAAGCCGTTCACTCTTGAGCGAATCGAGCAGGTGCTGACCGAGATAATACAGCATTCGCCTATGGACGAATCGTTTATCAAAATCGCCATTGGGCAGGTCAGTGAAAAGATTTATCTTAAAGACATAATCTCTGTCACTACAGACGGACACTATTTAGAGATTAACAAGGATGACGGCACAGCTACACGCGCGCGTCTCACGTCAGGGGAGTTTCTTGAGATGACTGGTGGTGATAAGCGTTTTCTTATGATTAATAGGGGAATCATCATTAATATGGATTTTATAGACCGTGTTGATGGTGGAGATATTTACATGGATGACAAGGCTATTTTCCCTATATCAGCTAGGAAAGTTTCAGACATTACGCAACAAATAAAGAATTATCAATTCAGTAATCGATGATTAGTCAAGCTAGATAAATAGTTTTGCCAGAATTAGTAAAAATTTGCCAAGGCTATTGAATCTAGCTCTTTTTCTGTTAATCTATATTAGGGGATACTTTATGTATAAATTCCCAAGTTTTTTTTTAGAAGTTTAGTTTAGTAACGTTAGAGGGTCGTATTGTTATGGAAAAACGCGCATCTAAAATAGCGGCAGCTAGTTTGTCGGCAATTACCATAGCAGGAATAGCAAGTGTTCCACTTTATGCAGAGGCTTCAGAGAATTCTGAGAGCCCTCTTTTTGTGCCTTCTGAAGCTACTGAAGCTCAGGCTACAGAAGAGGCGACAGTTGCTACAGCCGCTAGCGTTTCAGATGGTGTTAATACTCTTGCAAACGATGTTACTAACACCAATACAAACACCGAATTAGTTACCACAGCCGCAGATGCGGAGGCAGCCCAAGAGAATTTGGATTCAGCCAGTACAAATGCAGACAATTTTGCAAAGGCTGAGGCCGCAATCAGCGATTCATATAACGAAGCTGTTCAGGCTACGGTCGATGCTTGTGAGGCAGGTGATACAGGCAAATCTGCTACTGATCAGGCAAAGGCTTCTGCTGATACAGCAGTATCAACAGTGACTGATGAAAGCACTTCTCAGGAGGAAGCAGCTTTATCAGTTGTTCAGGCAGAAACATCCGTTGATGTTGCGGAGTCAGTATATTCAGAGGCTCAGGCCAAGTTAGAACAAGCTCTTGCAGATTACGAGCAGGCCAAGTCTGATTATGAAACTGCAATTGCAGCATACAATGCTAACAAAGAAAAGACAGCAGCTGACTTGCAGGCGGCAAAGGCTTCTCTCGATAGCGCCATGAGCAAGCTGAACGTTCTAGAAGAGCAGTTGGGCATGGCTCGCAACGAATTAGAAGCCTCAGGTGCTGGAGCACTTCTTGAAGCCCAAGATAATGGCGGAAGTGGAGTGGCAAACTTTATAGCAGATTATTTACAGAAGCATTATTTGCCGTTAGTATATCGAAATGGTTATTCCGGAATAGAGAATGTCAACGTCTCATTACCAAACCCTGACGGGGATATTTACGACAATTATATCCGCCTTTCTTACGATGTGATTGACAATAATGGCAACAGACGTACCGTTGAAGAGGACTACGGATATACGATACAAACCTCTTCAGGTGAGCTTTATATTTACAGTCGTGGCGCTTATTACGAGTTTACTGATGGCAATGGCAATACACGCCGAATGACTGAAGATGAAGTCAATGGTCGTCCAGGCCTTCCAGGGGAGCCTGACACAGTTGTTTCTTATGTAATATCTGGTTCGATTGTTCCAAGATATGAGGACAAGCAGGTTCGCTATGTTGGTACCTACAACAAGCCAGTATACACAGAGGCTGATGCTATTGCTCAGGGCTATAACGCAATACTTGAGCGGCAGTATAATAGACCTGAGTATGACAATGTGAGTATGTCCTACGTCAAAGGAGTGTACACACACCATGGAACAGAATACTACATTGCTCCATATGGTGATTTGGACGTCTACTATGGCATCAAATACAACAAGGTGATTAACGGTCAGCTAGAGCGATACAACATCAATGAATATGATGCTAGTATCCCATACCAAACTATAGAAGCAGCAACTACATCACTGCAAAATTCTATATACAGAATGCTTGGACAACTTGGAGCTGTAGAATACGATAGTGTTGCTAGCAACTTTTCAATAGTTCAACAGGTATCTAAAGCGAAATACGAAAACAAGTCGGTAATATTTAGTTCAAATTATAGAGGCCATAATGCTTCAAATTCTAACGCTGGCTATGTGTTACCTATTGACATGATTGGCATCTACAGGCGACTTGTTCAGGAGATTGCTTCTGCCAAATCAGAGTACGCTGATGCAGTCAAGAACGTTGAAGACATTCAAGCGCAGTTAGACCGATTAGAATCAATCAAAACGCCTGAGGCTGCCGCAAATATGGCAGAGTTACAGGCTAGACTTGATAAGGCGCAGGCTGATATGGATGCGGCCAAGGAAAATCTTGATTTAGCAAAGTCGGCATTAGAGAACGCCAAAACAGCATATGTAAATCGTTTCACTGTGTTAGAGGCAGCTGATGACTCACTTGTTCTTGAGGAGGTTCCTAGCGTAAAAGAGGAGCCAGAGGAAACCATCGAGGACGAAGAAGAGGAGGAAGAATTAGAGGAAGAGGAAGAAGAAGAGGAAATCGAAGAGGATGAAGCCGTTGCAGCCGCAATCACTGGAGGCAATGGATATTCCGTTTCCTACAATTATGGAGGAATCCTTCCTGCAGTCGAAGACTTTATAGCAGATATACCAAACATAGATGAAACTGCTCCTCAGCCGCAGCAGCATTCACGTAAATCAAATAAAAAAGAAGAAATAACCGTTGCCGGAGTCCTTGAACACGGCAAATGGTTTGTAGGCTTAGCCGGAGTTTCCACTGCAGGCGCAGGTGTTGCAGCCCTCGAAGCAAAGCGTCGTGCCGCAATGAAAATCCTGGATAAACTCAACTCTTAATAGTACCCAGCTTCCTTGGGTACTATTTTTTTGTCCGCAGCTCGACAATCAGCTCCCTACGCCCCGCCCACCAGGGTTCGTACCCCTAGGAGGAATTACAATTTCGCTAAAATTATAGTTTTTCCTAGTTCGAAGTGGGGAGCTTCTATCGGGTGTGCGTTCGTCGATTTTACAATTCGAA
>DBWZ01000039.1 GCA_002309345.1 Pseudobutyrivibrio sp. UBA1225 | reverse complement strand
CACCATTGCTATATCTACACCCTCCACGGTGCCAGCACTGTTCCAGGCATAGATATAGCAATCGTGCTCCACGCTTCTTTTAATTGCGGCTTCGGGCCGCAATGGGGTATGGTTCGCTTAGAGACAGTACTGCAGGCTTACCCGGATATTTAACATAACGGAGCGGTATTCAAACCGTCCATCGCTCCGCCAACGCTGAGCTCCGCACGCTTTAACATCAGCCACAAAACCATGGCACATGAACGGCCCACACTTTCAACCCCAGGATCCACCTGGTGCAAACGAAAGGCGGACGCTTTCACGCCCGCCATCGATGAACTTCAAATGAAAAACGTCCGGATTAAAACCAGCGGCAAACCCGCGTTGGCCCAAAATCGAACGCTTCAGATGTGCTACGTAATCATAAACTTACCATATCTCTATGGTATTATTTCCATCTTCCCAATCAGTTAGACATGCAGCATCAAACGTTATAACATCGGGATTAATAGTGAATGTAGCAATGTATCTACAACCAGTATAAAGTGCTTGATACAACTGGTTCATTTTTAAAGAATAATTGTAACTTTCGCTATAACCTCCTGAAATAATAGTATATGTCATTTTAAAAGTACAGTTATCATCTATAGATTGAGGTATTAAAAGATTGTCACCTATCACTTTCTCATCAACTGATAATATTACACCATTTTCATCAACCAGATCCAGTTTTCCATTTGAAAAAACAGGTATTGTCCATTCGGCAAAATCGGCATCTGAAGAACGGTTAGGATTCAACTTAAAGTTGCCATTACCTCCATTCCAACCTTCTATTAGTAGGCTGTTTAGTTTAACTGTGCATCCACTTAATGCATCGGAAGTCTTTATCTTGACAACTAGGTTTGCCATAATATGTGAAAGAGTAAACTCAACTATCCTGGGACTTGAGCCCCAGGCAGAATAAACGCCACGCTGTACTTTGCATTCCACATCAGAATCGGATTTCTTCGCAGAATGAACATTGTTCACACAGATAGTGTTATCTGCAAATGTAATAGTACCGTTAGCATTTTGGGCAGGAGCAGCAGCATAGAATTTATATTGAGCGTTGGCATCCCAATACCTTAGAGGTGAATACGTCCAAGTGGATCCAAAATTAGAGGAACTTACAGTTGTGCCATCAAATACTGTTGTCCAATCAGACGATGTACTGACATTCTTGAATCCCCAAACCTTAAATCCTCCACAGATAGCAACATCAAGGTTGGATAACATGGCACCCTTAGTAGTTTTGCTTACACTTCTGACAGAGAATTCAATAGGTTTGTATTCAGTATTTTCAATACTTTCGTTATTATCATCCTTATCGTACCTCTTTATGTACTTCAGGTTCAGAGGGCCACCTACAGCTGTATTATTATCTATTATCTTGAAAGTAAAGTCCTTGAGAAATTCTACATCAGTATTAAACATTTCTGCTGACATCTGATACCAACGATATGGCAGCTCTTCGGTGTATTTTAGCTCAAATGTCTCGGGATCCAATGCTCCGTCACCTGCAAACCAACCACTTGAATATTCATCGACAATGAGGGCATCCCAGGAGTCTTCTATTTTGAATGAGAAGTTCAGTTTTTCATTCTCATAGGTGTATGTTCCCCTAAGGTGATCACCCCACGCTACTATATATAAATCTACGTTATTACCGTCAAAGATGAGAGTAATGCGTTGTTCACCTATCCCAACCTGAACTCCTTCAGGAACTCCGTCCCACCGTCCATCGAGGGAGATAATTTTATTGGAGTCATCCCCATTTTCCATCTTATCGATATCCAGAACTAAGCCTGCATCTGCATAATTGTAAAGGTTCTCAAGAAGGTAATAATTTCCTTTTTTAATATTGATCTGTCCGAGATTAACTATGCTGCTGTAGCCATTCTTGAAATATACTTTCAGGAACGCTACGCCTCCTTTAGAAAAATCGGCTGATGACTTTAGAAATGCGTATGTCAATGTTTTATATTTTGCAAAGCTTGCAGAATCATTCTGGCTTGCATAATACACAACCTTATCTACATTTTCATCATTTAATATCAGTAAACTGCAATCATATTGAGCTTTGATTTTGATAAACGTAGTCTGTTCTGTAACAGTAGCTTCATCCTGCATCGTGAGTGAACATTGGTTATAGATACCGTTTCCAGATGCTGTGCATGATCCAGTAATGGTGTATTCACCTTTCTCTAAACTTATGGTTTTACCATCGTTCCATCTACCATTGAAGATAGTGGAAGCTCCTGTACTCTTGTTCGTAAAGGTGAGTTCATAAGCAGCTACAATCTCACCGCTTACTATACCTTCATAAATGGCATCAAACAATCCTTCACCAACACCCTTAGTACCAGCCATCGGTCCACCTATAGAAAGGGGAGAGTTTCCGATATTGAATGAAAGTGATATCTGGATTTTATCGCCCTTCTGTTCTTGCTGCAGAGTATCATTATCACAAGCAGCCATTAAAGTGGCTAAGCAAATAAATAAAACACCTTTGAAAAATCTTCTCATAATTGTAGCAGTTAGAATTAGAAATAGTCCTGTAGGTTGTAGCAAAGGTATGTAAAAATAGTATAGAAAGAATCAACGTCAATGAGTATCTTTGAAATACAAAGCGTTATACCATAAACACAACGCCCAAGTTCAAGCTGCTTGACGTCTTTTCTGGTTCACCATCTGCAAACCATCATTGGACCAAAATCGTACGTTTTCACATGAACTACGCAAGTACAATTTCGCCATATTTTCTCTACCTTTGGATTTGAAAAGCCTATCATCATGTCAAGCGATATCACC
>DBWZ01000008.1 GCA_002309345.1 Pseudobutyrivibrio sp. UBA1225 | reverse complement strand
GCTAATTCATACTTGTTCATGCTTCTACCTCCTTTTGGTCTATTGGCCAAGCTATATCAGTTAGCTTAGCAAGGATATAAATGTTTTATACCACGAATTAAGATGATAGCACGAAAGAAGGTGTTTTTCAAGGCTTTTTTTAAATTTAATCCTACTATTTACAGCTCAATTCCCTGCAGCTTTGCAAGCTCTGTAAAGACTTGTCCGATTCGCTCCCGAATCACTAGTGTGTTCTCTGCTTGTCGCACCTGCAAATCGCTTTGATTGATGATTACAAGGTACTTGCCCCTGAAGTAATTGATAAACGATGCAGCAGGATAAACCGTAAGTGATGTGCCGCCAATTATCAGCATATCTGCGCTAGCAATCGCTTCTATTGCTCCCTGCACCTGGTCTTCAGGAAGACTCTCCTCGTAAAGGGTAATGTCTGCTCGAATAGTACCACCACAATCACAGGTAGGTATTGGCTCGGTTGAATCAAAAATGTAGTCTAGCGGATACTCCCTTCCACAGTTCATGCAGTAGTTTCTAAGAGCGCTGCCATGGATTTCATAAACTCTCCTGCTACCTGCCTTTTGATGCAAGCCATCAATATTTTGGGTAACTACCCCGATTAATTTGCCCTGTTCCTCTAGCTTTGCCAGATACTTGTGGGCATTGTTTGGCTCAATATTTCGAGTATCCATCTTTTGTCTGTGGAACTCAAAATACACCTTGGGTTCATGGATTAAGCAACTGTGACTTAGCAAATACTCAGGCTGGTACTTTTCAAATCGCACATCGTGCTGGTTGTACAAACCGTCCGTACTACGAAAGTCTGGTATGCCACTTTCCGTGGATACCCCTGCGCCGCCGAAAAATACTATCTTCTTTGACTCTTCAATCATCTTCTTGAGTTGCTCTATGTTCTCCAATACTTCACCCCCCTCTCCTTTAAATATGATTAACAATCAGCGCTGCTATTACACCGATTATTATTCCAAATACTATCTCAGGAATTGTATGTCCTAGCTTCTCTCTAAACTTTATAATATCAAGAGGCTGCTTACCCTCCTCTTGGCGCTCTTCGTTTAAGTTGTTTAAGGCTCTTCCAAGACGCTGTGTTTCAAATCTAACTCCTCTGGCATCGCAGATGACGATGATGCAAAAGAATAACGCCATCACAAACTCAAAGCTATCTGTCCCAAAGGTCAACGCCGTTATGATTGCAAGAGCTGTAACTGTAGCTGCGTGTGAGCTTGGCATTCCCCCACCAGTATTATAAAGTCGCTCCTTGCGAAATCCGCCTTTGACAGTATCCACAATTATTTTAATTATCTGTGCCACTAGCCATGCAGATGCTGGCGCCAAGAATATTTTGTTTGTAAATAAATCGACTACGTAGCTCATAGTCACCTCCCTACAACAACGCGTTGTATATATCTCGCTTACTAACTCCTCTATCTTTTGCCACTGCCTTCATGGCTTCCTTTTTGTCCATGCCCTGAGACAGATACATATCCATGTGCTCTTCAATGCTCATGTCCTCAAAGGCTGCTCGGGCTTCTCGAACTACCTCTTCTTTGGACTTGCCAGCAATGACAAGCACGTACTCGCCTCTAGGTTCTTTGGTTTCATATATCTTTAAAGCTCCACCGAGGGTGGTCTTTTCTTTTTCTTCGTGTTTCTTGGTGAGCTCACGACACAATGTGATGCCCCTGTCTTCTCCCAAAACCTCTGTCAGCTCCTTTAAAGTGCCGATTAGATGATGAGGCGCCTCGTATATTATGATTGTTCTGGTTTCATTTTTTGTCTCTTCTAGCACTCTACGACGTTCTTTTTTGTCTTTTGGAAGAAAAGCCTCAAATGCGAATCGCCTACAGGCCTGTCCGGACATTGTTACCGCTGTGATACATGCTGCGGGCCCAGGTACGGATGTAACCTCAATCCCCTGCTCGTAGCACATCGCAACGAGCTCCTCTCCAGGGTCGGAGATGCCAGGCGTTCCTGCATCTGTGATTACCGCAATGTCTTGACCTTCCCTAAGCTTTGCCACAAGTGCGATTGCCTTATCAACCTTGTTGAACTCGTGGTAGCTAGTCATGGGAGTGTTTATCTCAAAGTGATTCAGTAGCTTTATTGAATTTCTAGTGTCTTCTGCTGCAATTAAATCAACCTCCTTGAGGATTCGCACTGCACGAAAGGTCATGTCCTCTAGGTTTCCAATTGGTGTCGCAACAAGGTAAAGTGTTCCTGGCATTCTTACACCTCATCCGTCAGCTAAAGCTTATTGCATTAGCATTCCGTATATTTCGTAAATCTCTTGTGTGTATTCTCCTGGGGCGTTGTAGACAATCAGTGGCTTTTCAACTGTAAGCTGGGAACCGCCCCCCTTGACTCCCTCTATTAAAACCATGTTTGGTTCCTTGTCTATGTATGGATATACAAGCCGCATACGCTTTGGCTCAAGCTTGTATTGTTTCATCAATGTGATAATCTCCACCAACCTAAAAGGCCGATGTACAAAATAGCATCTTCCCATCTGCTTTAGCACAGCAGATGTCTCACGAACAACATCCTCAAGTGAGCAAAGCAGCTCGTGCCTTGCGATGGCCTTGGCATCGTTGGGATTTTTTAGCCCGTGGTGGTTTGTCATATATGGTGGATTGCTGGTGACAATGTCCATGGTGGCCTTCCCAAATATCTTGGAGGCCTCCTTGATATCACCTTCAATTATATCAATTTTACTCTGCAAATTGTTATAGGCAACTGAACGTCCGGCCATCTCGACGCTTTCCGGTTGTATCTCTAGCCCAGTGAAATGAGCCCCTTCTGTCTTTGCCTCAAGAAGTATTGGAAGGATGCCGGTTCCGGTCCCTAAATCAAGGGCAACCTCTCCCTCCTTGACTCTTGCAAAGCTTGATAGCAAGACAGCATCCATGCCAAAACAGAATTTGTCAGGATGCTGTATGATTTTATATCCGTTTATTTGAAGGTCATCTAATCGCTCGTCTGAGCGCACAAGATTTTCCATTAATCGTTATCCTCCAACTCAGCCAACTCTCTGGCCTCCTCCTTAGATACCTGTACTTTCTTCTTGCGAGGCTTGAACTTGAGCTCTGAGGTAGGATAATCCTTGACCTCTTTTAAGTCGCCCTCTTCGAAAAGAACACGCACTGTCTGACGAAGGACATTCACAGATTGTACTATTCCCTTGTAGCCCTCTGGTGTAGTAACAGTATCGTTGATACCTGGCAGACGACTGTTGAGATATTCGTAAGTCTCCTGCTCGTTCTTCAAGCAGCACATAAGTCTGCCGCAGAGACCTGAAATCTTGGTTGGATTTAAAGATAGGTTTTGCTCCTTTGCCATCTTGATTGACACAGGAACAAAATCTGCAAGATAGCTCTTACAACAAAGCTCGCGACCACAGATACCGATGCCTCCCATAAGCTTGGTCTCGTCTCGAACACCAATCTGTCTAAGTTCGATACGTGTGTGGAATACTGCTGCAAGATCCTTTACTAGCTCACGGAAGTCGATTCGTCCATCAGCAGTGAAGTAGAAAATAAGCTTGTTGTTGTCGAAGGTGTACTCAGCACCAACTAGCTTCATCTCAAGCTCGCGCTTAGCAATCTTCTCTTCGCAAATCTTCATTGCGTCTTTTTCTTTTTCGATATTCTTGGCTGCCTTTTTGATGTCGTCGTCGGTAGCCTTGCGCATGATTTTTTTGATTGGGCCAGGAACCTCGTCATCTGATATCTCTTTGTCTACCAGTAAAACGGTTCCTATTTCTACGCCACGTATTGTTTCTACAATAACCTGATCCTCTCGCTTGAGCTCCACCCCAGCTGGATCAAAGTAATATACCTTGCCGCCTCCTCTAAAGCGGACGCCGATTACCTTTATCATCTAGTATTCTCCTTGATTGCTTGTATTAAAAGCATAATGGTCAATTCAAAATTGACATTAGCGTTGAGTTTGGCTCGTGTATCAGTGATAGCATCCACTATCTGATTGAGCCCAAGATATGAGCAAAGCTGCGCTTGCTCGTGTATATCATAGGAATCCTCCTTGAATAGGAGAAGTTCATCTTTCAATGTCGCTTTATATAATAGCACATCTCTGAACCAAAGGGTGATTAAATCTAGGAATTGGTCCATAAATCCTTGAAATTTTTCTGCCTCATCCTCTTTTTTGTCCTTGTCGTTCTCTTCTTTGATGGATTTAACCTCATCGGCTATCTGTCCTTCATCCATCTTCCCTGCCCTTTTGCACAGAGATAGAACCTGGGATTTCACATCGTTAAACCTAGAATCCGTGGCAAGGGCTATAGCCTTTCCGATGTTGCCCTGGGCAAAGGTTGCCACCATCTCAGTTTGATAATCAACGATTTCATACTTGGTCTGCAAAAGCCTTTTGATGCTTTCGCTATCAACGGATTTCATTTGAATCAACACACATCTTGAAAGAATGGTCTGCAAGAATGCATTGTGATTTGCTGAAAGCAGAATGATGATTGCGTACTCCGGCGGCTCTTCGATTGTCTTAAGAATTGCGTTTTGAGCCTGCGGATTCATCCGCTCTGCTTCGTCAACAATATAGATTTTATATTTAGAGCTGTAAGGCTTGATATCTACGTCGTTTATGATTTGCTCCCTAACCACATCTACGCCGATATTGCTTTTGCCCTCTTCTCGACTGACATAGATAATGTCGGGATGGTTATGGCTGAGAGCCTGCTTGCAGGAGTGACACTCAAGGCAGGCATCATCACTAGGATTTTCGCACTGAAGCATCATGGCAAATGCCTCTGCGAGCATCATCTTTCCTGAGCCCTTTTCTCCGCTGAAAATATAGGCGTGGCTATGATTTCCTGTCTTTATTGCATTTTTGAGGAGGCTTTTGGCATCCTCCTGGCCTATAATTTCTGCAAAGCTCAACTTTATTCTCCTACTTAGGTTATTATATCAAGGAGCAAGCCCCTGATTTCATCTATTTGATTTAATATGTTTATGTGATCCTTCTCGTCCTGAACCAAAGCTGTGGCAAGCTCGTCCATCTTTTCATCCACCAGCTTTATCATGCCATAGACTCTGTGACGACCTCGTCTATCTAAAAAGTTCTCACGGGAAAACTTGTGAGAGCGGTTTACAACCTCGTTCAAGAAATCCTTAACCAATCCTCGGTATCGCTTCATGTCACGGATATCCATATGCTCTGCCAACAGCTTTCCTTGAGTTGTAATGTCGTTCATTAAGTTGGTCAGCTTTTCCTGAAGCTCAGCATCGTCCACTGCTGCAGCCAAAGTAAACTTGAAAGTGTCGTCGATTGGCGCAGTTTGCTTTGGGGCATCTGCCGGTTGAACCTGTCCTACTTCATTTACTCTAATATCCATAAGCTCACCTACCGTTAATAAATGCAGCTATTTTGTCAGCCGTGATCTTGCTGTTTTCATCGTTGTTGAAGATGTTTGAAATTTCTGCCTCTGCAAGCTTTTCCTCTGCAAAATCTAACTGGTCTGCCAAAAATCGTCTGCACATTTCCTCGTACTTAGGATGCTCCTGAACACGTTCTCTCTCAAGAGCTCTGCTAAGTCGAATACCATCGTCTACTTCTATATATATCGGACAAACCTTGTCCTTACCAAAGTAATCTCTGATTTTAACGTAGCTTTGAACTGTACCGATAATCAGGTAGTCGTTGTTTGCTAAATCTAATTTGCCGTCATCCACTGTAAAGTAAAACCATGGGCCGTGTACTGTGTTGTACTCACGAATCTCAACAACCTTGCCTGAAGCTAAAAGCTCGTCCTTCTCCTGAATTGAAACGAAGTTGTATTCCTCTCCTGGCTTTTCGTGGCTTCGAATTGGTCTTGTGGTGTACGAAACAATCGTCTTTAGCCTAATGTCTTCCCTCTCAAGCAAAAGCTTGAATATTGTGTCCTTCCCCGATGAGCTTTTGCCCATTATGCAATATATACTACCCATAATATCCTCTTGTTAGTTATTTGGCTCCCGCCTACTATTTAGTATAATTCACCGCCCGCTAATTGACAACGGAGATAGCGTCTTTATCGATTCCTGTAACGTGAATTTTTGTCTCTCTTGCAGCGTCAATTAACTCTAAGGCTTCCTCTGTGATTCGCTCCCCCGGAACAATGATTGGCGCACCAGGCGGATATAGGCAAACCATCGCCGCTGACACATGGCCAATCGCCTCATTTAGTTTGACTGTCTGCTGATCTTTCGCCTTCGCTTCCCAAGGCTCTATGACCTTCTCTGGATGAATGTTGATTTGAGGAAACTTTATGCTTCCTGCTGCAAGCTCCCCATCGATTTCAATGAGCGCTTTTTTTAATCTTTCAAAACCATCTTCTGTATCCATAAATGACGTCATGGCCAGCACATATGAAAAGCTTGCTAGCTCTGTCTCTATTTCATAGTTGTCCCTTAACAGCTCTGCTAGCTTAACCCCGGTAATGTTAGAGCTTTTTGTCGATATAATTATCTTGCCAGGATCTCTGATTTCCGGCTCGTTTCTGTTTACCTGTAAATGCTTCAATTCTCCACAGGCCCTGTAAAAATCCTCTAGGTTATCCACATATCTCTTCCAGCTATCCCCTGGATTTTCCAGCGTGTCTAAGCACCTGCTAATTGAATTCATCAGCACATAGGATGGCGAGCTGGTCTCAAAAATATCTAATGCCTCTCGCAATCTTCTTGTATCCACCCTCTTTCCACAGACGTGGATTGCTGCAGTTTGCGTCAAAGCTGGCAGTGTCTTGTGTAAACTCTGGACTACGATATCCGCATCCGCCAAAGCGCCTCCCCTAAAGCTTTCGTGAAAACCTAGATGCGCGCCATGGGCTTGATCCACAATAAGAATTATATTTTTAGCATGGCAGAATTCTGCGATTTCTTTTATGTTGCAGTGATAGCCCTCGTAAGTTGGGCTTGTAATTACAACAGCCTTTGGTATTCCATTTTCCTTGATAGCATACTCTATTTGCTCTAACGTTGCTGCCTGATATATTCCGTCTTCATCTAAAGCTGGATAGATGTAGCCCACACTTTGGTGTCTTACGATTGCTGCATTGTAAACACTTTTGTGGGAGTTTCTTTGAATAAGTATTTTTTCATTCTCATTGCAAGCAGCGTATATGGCCGATAGGTTTCCAACCGTAGAACCCCCTACAAGGATGAAGCTTTCATCTGCCCCATAAAGCTTTGCCATTCGTTTTTGATCTATCGCAATGATAGTCTTTGGGTCATGCAAATCATCGACCCCATCTACCTCTGTCATATCAATCTGGTACTCTCCTGGCAACTGCCTTTTGTGCCCTGGCATATGGAAGGGATACATATTCGATTTTGAATATTTTTCTAAGGCATCTCTAATACTCATAAGTTTTTCTTTGATTTTTCTATATCTATTAATATAATATGTTTATATTCTTGTTTTGCGCATAAACGAGATTTAAGTAAAGTCATTATTCACATTTATTTTTTTGACATACGTAGGAGGCATTATGAATCGGACTTTAGTTATCCTCTGTGGAGGAGACAGCTCCCGCATGGGAACAACAAAGGCTCTTTTGCCATTTGAAGACAAGACTATGGTTGAATATATCTACGATAAATTCAGCCCTTATTTTGATAAGGTTTATCTTTCAGTAAATGAAAGAGGTGACTTTACTAATCTTGGCTTGGATGCACAAGAGATTCCTGATATCTCTAGAAATGCTGGCCCTATCGGTGCCATCCTTTCTTGCCTTACTATGATTAAAGGCGACCGCGCATTTTTTATGTCGGTAGATACTCCTTTTATGGATCCTCGTGTTGCCGTTTATCTTTACGACAAATCCTACAACTACGACATTACTAGCTTTAAGTTCGAGGAAGGTTTTCTTGATACCATCTGCGGCGTCTACAACAAACGCTGCATCGGACCTTTGTTTAAAAGCATCTTCTTCAAAAGAGCTACTAGACGCGAAATCCAAGAAAAGTGCTACACAAACCTTATCGACACCAATGTAATCGAAAAACTATCAACGGTTTCCTTCGAGCAGCAATTCTTCAAGGTAAATGACAGAGAATCCTACTACTACGCTGTTTTCTCTATCCTAAAGCACAATTTTGTATGCTGACATCGCCTAGTCTAAAAAGCGTTTTAACTGAGGCATCCAGTCCCCAAGGAACACTATGTTGTCTTCCATAGCCTTCCATATTGGTCCTAGGAAATTCATAAGACAATTATTTAGGTCTGACCATGCAGGTTCAGACTTTTTCTTTTGTCGTAATTCTACTTTCCACTTCTTTTTCATGTAAGTGTAATCACTGTAGCCTCTCAACATCTTGATTCTAGTATCGTCTATTGTTATTCCTTTTTCCTTTAAGATATCTTCTAGCCTCTCCTTGACCTTGCGTCCGTTCACCGGGTTGGAGGTAAGTATCTCATAAGCAAATAGATAGTGATCCATGTTGTTGATGAGCTCGAGCTTTTCTATTATCTCCGCCAGGTGCTTGCTTAGCTCTTCTTCTTTTGGATTGGTAAGCACACTCACTGTTCTATTTTCGTAAGCAGTAAGCTTTAGCTGCATTGACTCTGGCTCGTGGGCTGTGCGATGTTTGTTGAAATACAGCTGCAGCGGAATATACATTTCATCCACTGTAATCTGCAGACGAAGTAAGCCCTCTTCTACTGAACCATTTACAACAAATGCCTCGGCAGCGCCCTTGGCCATGATATCCTTTAAAATATCTCGCATGTAAAGGACCGCCATCTTTTCATCCAAATCTCTGACGTATTCATAGTAGATATTGCTGATGCAAATATCTTTATAAACCTCTGGGCTGAAATCCGATGTATTGCACAGATATAGCTCGTTGCAGTACTTACTATCTGCAATGAGTCCAATGACAATCTCTGCCACTGCTGCAGATAGTAGATTCTTGAAAGGAATATTCAGTTCTTCTGCCTTTTCCTTGATCTGGAATCTATTAACCATTACAACCAAACTCCTACCATGTTTTGAACCTTCTTAAGTACCTTTCGCTCCTTGGCGTATTCCATAAGCTTTGCAACATCTTTCTTTTCATCCATGATGTATGACCACACACCTTTTTTGAAATCCTCTCTATCCATCTTTTCCTGATACTTTAAGACGTCGCAGATTAATCGCTCTTTTGTATATATCTTCATTTTGCCGCCGGCAAAATCTGTCTCTTCAACCCCAAGCTCCATAACCTCTGGCTCAGAATAGTATGGCTCAACAATTGGATAATCAATGTTAAACCTCGACTTGCTAGTGTTTTTATTGATGGCGATGCTCCACTTATACGGTCTATCCTTCAAGTAGCCATAAACGTAAAGTGCCGACTCCATCGTAAGAATACCGTCCTCGCCAAATAGCTTGAGTATCCACTGATCCTCAGAACACTCAAAATACTTGGTGGTATAATAGCCGCTTTTCACCCTTATCAGATAACCCTCTTCCACAAAGGCTAAAACCCTTCGATAATCAACCCCAAGGGCTTCTATTTCGCTTGTCTTCACCAAGCCGCCATTTTTCTCCACCAAATCATTAATTTGCTCTAATTGAAACTGTTTCTTTTCGTCTCTCGATAATAGCATTTTTTCCACTCCTATTCTTATGACGAGGTAATTATCTACTATTATCCCATTCCTCTATACGACTGTCAAATCCCCAAGTATCTTGGTTTCCCCTGTCCCCAGGCATACTTAACGGGTTCCCGCCCCCCCTCAGGGCTAGCCACCAGTCCTCTAGGCTGACGTCGCATAAGATTTAGATTTTCTAAAAATGCTAATGCGCCATCTTTATTTGTGAGTGTGCGTTCAACTATTTACAATTCTGTACAAGGAGACCTGCCCATTAAAAATCAGCTTTGCTGATGGGCAGGTCGTGTTCCCGATTTGCTACATATAATTTGCAAATCGGGAAAGTGATTGTTTGTCCCTGAGCGGACATGAAATATACTTAAAACAAATAGTTCCACAAACTAGCTTAGTAGCAATTGCAGCGCATTGAAATGCGCCTAGTGAAATAGAAATAGTCTTTTGCTTTGATTGGGCACGAGGCGCCATGGACGGCGCCGAGAGCGCGAAGGTGAAATGGACTGAACTAGAGCGCGGTGCCCAATCAAACAAAAGCTATTTCGTTATTTCACTTGGTAAATGGATTTGCGTGCAATTGTACTAAGTCTAGTTTGTGGAACTATTATTTAAACTTAAACATGTCCGTCAGGGACATAACAACCCCTTCGAATTGTAAAATCGATGAACGCACACTCACAGATGGCGCATTTTAGCATTTAGAAAATCTACAATCTTAGCTCAATTGTCAGCCTAGAGGACTGGTGGCTAGCCCTGAGGGGGGCGGGAACTATTTACGATATTGGGGGACAGGGGAAAGTCTTTATTTTTGAGTTTGACTGTCGTATACTGTAACTAGGTTCAGAAATTTTTGTCGTTTAGGGGGAAAATATGTCCGAGAATACAATTAATCTTAGAAAGAATCCTTCTCGTAAGGAGTGTGAGAATGTAATTAAAAAGATTTTGATGACTGAGGTTCTAGAGCGCGGTACTAATGAGCACTTTAAGACGGCCGCGGATTTCATGAAATATTTTCAGTCTCTGTATCCTGCCAGCGATAGTTTGACCAAGCAGGTTCAACGTGCAGTAAAGGCACTTGGCATGCCAAAGGACGATCGTGGATACTTTATCATCAACAAAACCGAGGCTCAGCTTAACCAAGACAAAGAGATTGCTTTCCTCTTACAAAAAACAAATGCTTCATTGGTTCCTTTCAAGGAATACGAAACATTATTCCTAAAGGCCGACGGCCAATACAAGGATTACCTCTATCAGCTACTCTCTGAATCTGATACTTTTGCCGACAAGGTTATCACCATGATAAACTCTTCAAATGGCATCATATTGTTTACAAACAACAAACATCAGCTAGAAATTTTAATTAAAAGTCTGATAAATCACTAGATTGTTTCTTACACAAGTAAAATTATTCCACAGTCTATAAAAATATAAAAAGACAGCCTTTTAAAATATCGGCTGTCTTTTTTGTTTGGTTTTTGTCGTTTTTGAATGATATCAGGACAATTATTGTCGTTATCGACGTCTGCGACGCCCTTTACCATTCCTTCTGATGATTGTCATGTTGCTTTTTGGCATTCTTCTGCGTCTGCTGAAGAATCTATGCTTAAATAATAGGATCTCGCTAGACTTACTCTTAATAAACTTCAAGATTAAGAACAGAACTATAATCAAAAGTATGACTAGTCCTATTTTAGGATAATCTACCTGGATATAATCCTTGCCACTACCTCCCTTTTTCTTAGGGATGTTATCAAATGGATAGCTCTCAACCTCTGCGTTTGTATAAATCAAATTCGCATTTCCCACTGGTCTATCAGCATAGGTATATTGAAGCTGACCTACAACAGATGAATTATTAGGATCGGTATACGGAACCACCGAGGATTTAACATCAAGGACACTTGCTGTCTTCGGAATTACGATAATACCACTATCATCTACCTTGATAAGCTCGCTATTTTCGCTGAGCGTACCAGTAATCTTAGTGTCATTTTCTGCAATGGAAGCAAAATCAGCTACGCTATAGATAGTAAAGTTATCAAAGCTGTAATCAAACAGGCTTCTTGTATCGTAATACTGATTTCTAACATCATCCTTCATTACTACGCAAACCAATGTCATGCCATCTTTTTTTGCGTATGTAACTAGGGTTGCTCCTGCAACTACCGTATATCCGGTTTTACCGCCCACGCAATAATCATACAGGTATTCATTCGTCTTATAGTAGTGAAGCATACAGTGATGATTGTTAAGTGGTGTTGGATCTGGATGCTTGTTTGTAGGTGGAATCGTGTAATTCTTGGTTCCAGTAATCTCTGCAAACTTTGGTATTTTGTAGGCTGCTCTGGCAATTAAAGCCATATCGTGAGCACTTGTATAATGGTCGTCATCTGGCAAACCGTTGGTATTATTGAAATGAGTGTTGGTACAGCCCAATTCTTTTGCTTTTTCATTCATCATTTTTGCAAATGATGGGACATCTCCTGCCACATGTTCACCTAGAGCGTGAGCGCATTCGTTGGCAGATTCGAGCATCATCCCATAGAGGGTTTGCTCAACTGTCATTTCTTCGTTAACATCTCTAGCGATACTTGAAGAACCAAGCTCCGTTCCGTAAACCGCGTCAGAAGAAAAAGTAACTGTTTCGTCTAAGCTGCAGTGCTCTAGTACAACAAGGGCTGTCATTATCTTGGTGATACTGGCTGGGAAATGCTTGTCATCCATATTCTTGGCATAAAGAATCGTCCCAGTTTCCACTTCCATGACTACCGCAGATTCTGCCACAACATCAACTCCGCCTGGCCAATAATCTGCTGCCTTTACTGTCTTCGTGTTTATTTGTACAGCTGTTCCAATAATCAATGCGAAGCTTAATAACTTCGCCAACAATCTTTTCATTTTCATATTCACATCCTTTTACGCTCTTTCTAGTATAACTTTAGTTTTTGCTCCTTCGCAATACCTATCTTTCGTTTTTAGCTAAAATCATGTATTATATTCGTGTTTGTTTTTAATGGAGGTATATATGAGATTAAGAAATATTCCTGGGGCTGACCAGGTTGTTGCTGAAAGTCCTTATTGTATTAACGACCCTGCAAGCTTTAAGGGCAAATATAAATCAGAATTATTTGGAAATGATAATCCTTTGTATATCGAGATTGGAATGGGAAAGGGTCAATTTATCACCACTCTTGCAAAGAACAATCCAAATATCAACTACATCGGCATTGAACGCTACACTTCAGTTCTTCTTAGAGCTATTCAAAAGGTTGAAGACGAAGATATTCCAAACCTCAGATTCATCTGCTTTGATGCAGCAGATATTCTTGAAATCTTTGATGCTCACGAGGTTGATAGAATTTATTTAAACTTTAGCGATCCTTGGCCAAAGGACAGACATAGCAAGCGCAGGCTTACTTCTTCCAACTTCCTTAACAGATATAATTCTATCCTTGTGGCAGGCGGTCATATTGAATTTAAAACTGATAACAAGGATTTGTTTGATTTTAGTGTTGAGGAAATCAACAACCATCCCCTCTGGAAGCTAGATGCAGTTACTTACGATTTGCATAACGATGCATCTATGAATGAAGGAAATGTAATGACTGAGTACGAAGAAAAGTTTTCTTCTAAAGGAAATCCTATATTTAAATTAATAGCTAGTAGATAGGTGTTGTTTTCTTTATAGGAGATAAAAAAGTACTTTCCATAAATCAAGCAATAAATAAAGCATCGAGATTATCTCGATGCTTTTTAAGTGCGCGATCAGGGGTTCGAACCCTGGACACCCTGATTAAGAGTCAGGTGCTCTGCCAGCTGAGCTAATCGCGCCTATTTACTTGTTGTTTGCCTCAGCAACGAATATAAGTATATAGCCTACTAAGTTATTTTGCAAGCCTTTTTTTTAATTTTTTACTATTTTTTTGAAGTTTTTTTACTGGAAAATTCTGAATACTCGTTCATTTTATTTTTTGCCTTATTTTTATCTGTAGATAAAAGAATACCTGCCTCAAAATGAGACAGGTAATACGTTTTTCTTACTTAAATATTTGCAAAAAGCTTTTCTATTTCTTCTGCACTCATTACCCTGTTAGGATCTGATAAATCAACTCCAACATCAGGAATAACTATTTCTTCCGCCTTTTCTTCAACTGCAGGAGCAGGCTCCGGTGTTGGCTCTGGTTCTGGTTCCGCAGCTGGTTCAGGTTCCGGTGCAGGTTCGGCAGCTGCAGCTTCTTCAGCTACTGGCTCCTCTACTACCTCTCCCAGTTCTTCCACGCCAGGAGTTTCGCCGATTTCTTCTAAGAGTGCATCTAAATCAACTCCAAGATCTACAATATCTGAATTTTCAGCTGGTGCTTCTTCTGCTGCAGGCTCCTCCACTAATGAATCAATATCTATTCCTAAGTCTTCTGATACTTCTTCTGCTGGTGCCTCAGCTGTTAGGGCTTCTATGTCTAAGCCTGCCTCTTCTGCTCCGCCACCTGCTAGCTCTTCCTCAGGCGCTTCTTCTACTGCAGGCTCCTCTACTATTGCATCTAAATCTAATCCTAAATCTTCTGTTGCTTCCTCTGCTGGTGCCTCGGCTGTTAGAGCTTCTATATCTAAACCAACCTCGTCGGTTCCGCCATCTGCTGGTTCTTCCTCAAGCACTTCTTCTGCTGCAGGCTCCTCTACTATCGCATCTAAATCTAATCCTAAATCGTCGGCTGATTCTTCTGCTGGTGCCTTGGCTGTTAAAGCATCTATATCAAGTCCTACTTCATCTGCTGCATCAGTAGTTGCAAAATCTGTCTCTGCTACTTCCTCTAGTGCTGGCTCTTCAACTACTGCATCCAAATCCATGCCCAAATCTTCTACAGGAGCTTCCTCTGCTGGCGCCTCTGATATTTCAGGCGCGATATCTACTGGTGCTTCTGCAACTGCAGCGCCTAAATCTACAGGTGCCTCCATCTGAACAGGCTGCGCTGCTGCAACAGGAATTCCTCCTTGAATTCGACCTTCGATATTTGAAAGCTGACTTGTTATCTCTGCAATCTTCTGCTGCAAATCAATGTTTGATTCCTTGAGCATTGACTGCTGTTTTTCCATCATTTCGTTGTTGTTATTATCAAGCTTTTCTTGTATTGATAAAAGCTGATTGATCAACTCATCATTTGAGTTCATCAGCGCATCGGTGTTTTCTTTACTTCTTGAAATGGTAACCTTTGCAACGGCCTTTTGAGCATTGATAATATCTTCGGCAGGAAGTGCACTGCTTTCTTCCATTGCGCGAAGCCTCTGCTCTAATTCATCAAAGCTCTTTTTTATGACGAGATAGGATGCTTTTTGGGCATTATATATTTCCTCATACTTCTGCTCTTCTACCTCTTTGGTCTTTAGCGTCATGTCCATCAGAGCACTTATAAGGAAAAATAGTGCTACTATCATCAGAAGTGTTCCAACTGCCATAGCTATAAAATTGCTCTTGAAATTAATCATCACGTAGAATTGCATGATGATCAGCACAGCTAAGGCTATACTAGCTAGAATAATCTGAATTTTGTCCTTGGCAATTTCTCTTTGAATTCTTTTTCCGTTCTCGTCCATGTGGCCCCCTAGTTTTCTTTTCTTTCAAATAGAGATACCATATCCAGCGCAAAAGAAACTGGATACAGCTGTACCATAACTGAATCTACGATTGTACCTATTTTTAATTTGAATGTGATTTTTACAAAATCTCTTTCCGGAGAGTCAAATAATCTTTCGAAGATTTTAACACTCTCTACATCAATGTTATCGGTTTTCGGTGGCGAAATATCAACCACTCTGTTTAATAATTGGGACATTGAGCTTGCTGCGCTTCCCATCATCTGATTCATTGCCTCTGAAACAGCTGACAGCTGAAGCTCACCAATCTCCCCTTCTGTTATATTTGTTCCATCGCCACCCATCATAATATCAGCGATGATTTTTACATCTCTTTCTTTAAGGATAAGTACGTTGCTTCCTGATAAGCCTTTAACATAATTTATATGAACTAACACACAAACATTGTGATAATCATCAAGTGATTCACTTCTTCTTATCAAATCAATTTTTGGTGTTGTAATATCTACTTTGAGATTGTTTAGAAGTGCGCTAAGGGATGTTGCAGATGACCCCATACTTATATTTGCTATTTCGCCTAAAGTATCTTGTTGTTCTTTAGTTAAACTCAAATCTGCCATACATAACCCTCCTCCTCGTAATTGTTATTTTCCCCCTTTAACAATTATATCTTATTGCTAATTATACCTCATTCGATAATAATAGACTACTTTTCATAATAAATGTATTTTACTCTATTATTGCGTAATTTCTGTGATAAAACGGTTACGATTGGCAGTTTGACGTATTCTTTTATAAGAAATATGCAACGATTGGAATTGTGATAATTGAAAGTAATGTTGTTATAATAGTTGTCCTACTTGCTAGACTTTCATCTCCACCATATTCCTTAATTAACATAGTAACAATGCTACCTACTGGCATTGCAAACATCAGTATAAATACTCCAAAGATTACGGCACTATCCTTCATTCCTTTAAATGCAAAGCTTGCAGCTATTGGAATCACAAGAAGAGTAAGAGCTGAAAATACATAAACTCTTACACCTTTAAACACTTCCTTAAACGGAATCTTTGCAACAGATGCTCCAATCACCATCATAGAAAGTGGAATTGTTGCATTTCCTACGTAATCAAAGAATGATAATACAGAGTCGTTAAATTTGATTCCTGAAAAGTAAAGTACTATTGCTAGCACTGAGCATATTGTTCCAACATTAAATATTCCTGCAATAGCAGATTTTCTTTCCTCCTTTGGAAGATTCTTTTGAGCTATTGTCATTCCAAAGGTGTAAAGAAGGATGTTGTATGCCAAAATATAAAAAGTGATATATATTATGCTCTCTTGACCAAAGATGCTTGATATTACTGGTATGCCCATGAATCCCACGTTACAAAAAACTGTCATAAGCTTGTACATATTCTTTTGACTATCATCTTTTCCAAGTAGCTTTGAAATAGGGATACTTAGGATGATATTTATAGCATAATATATTGCCACAAAAATCAAATTCTCTTTTAGAATATTCAAATCTGGCTTGCCACTTTCTGTAGCCACTAAAGCTCCATTTATAACCAAGGCTGGATTGAATATATTCACTACAATCTCTGAAACCTTTTTATGGCTATTATCATCGAGCCATTTCTTTTTGTAGCACACATATCCCAATGCCATCATTGCTAATAACATCAACATTCTTTGAAAGATAACTAATACATCCATGTTTTTCCTCTTTTACTTTTGTTTTAAAAATGGAGCCCTAAGGCTCCATAAATCTTATATGTATGTTCCCTGGGGGAATCGAACCCTCAACTAGTGCTTAGGAGGCGCTTGTTATATCCATTTAACTAAGGGAACACGCCGCAACTATTAGATTTTAATCTACTAGTTACGAAAAATCAAGGTTACATCAATCAAATGCTACAGTTCCCTGAAGCCAAATTGTACCCTTAAAACGTCTACCAACAGCTGGCTCTCCAAATAGGTTCTTTTTATTTATACAAATTTCAAGAACCACATCGTTGCTCTCAACCACTAGAAGATATAGTTCTTCCATCGTAAGATGATTTACAACTGATTTTACATCTAGTATTTCACCAAGTATATCGTATTTATCGTTTTCAATACCAAAAGGCATAAAATAGCTTGTAACTACACTTAAAATATCTTCTCTAGTTACACGTCTTGAAATCTTTTGATAAAGATCAATCTCATCCATAGTGAGACTTTCAAGGGCCTCTTCATTACCCTCTCTTGCCTTTTCAACTAGCTGGATTCTCTTTTGGTTATTCATCTTTTCTTTGATTCGACTCTTTTCATTATCGTATAAAGGAAGAATTACTTTTCCATCTAAAGAAAGAGCAGCAAGCTTGATTTCACAATCTGCTGTCTTTCCAGCCATAATGTTGCGACGTAAAAACTCACCCATGTTTTGCAATTGGAAGATAAGATTAACTCCAAGTCTAACCTCATCGCACATAACAAGATAGTTTTCCTTGTCGCTTTGCTTTATAACATCTACATCATTATTTGTTGAGACTGATTCTCCAAAAAATGTCGGATAACAATAATCCAGTTGGAATACATCGTTTTCATCATATATTCCTCTGAGGATTAATCCTACATTGTCGGCAACCATATATCGTAGTTCAACAAACTGATTACCCTCAAAATCTAGTGCTGATTCTTGATAATCAGGTCGTTGTATTATTTCTTCTATTAAGCCTTCAAAAGTCTTTTTATTAAGTTTACTAAATCCAATTGCTGGCAAATATTGATGCATATTTACTGTCCACCTAAAGCCTCTTCTAATGCTTGTTCTTCTTCATCTGCAAGTTGAATGATAGAGTTACCATCTATTATTTCTTTGACATATGTGTAGCATCCTTCTCTTGAATGCATAGCGTTGATAATAAAGCCAGAATCCTTTTCATTTAATAAACAAAGAGAGAAACTGAGCTTTCCACCCATCTCATTGAAAGCATCGTATTTTACAAGTCCTATCTTCTTGAAGCAATCCTTTGAGTTCTTGAAAATAGTGTCGATGTTTCTTTCATTGCTGGCGTTTGCTTCTATAAGCTCATCAACCTGCTCAAGTCTGTAAACAAGTGTGTCTTCTAAGGATTTTGCGTCGTTACCCTGCATGAATATCTTGTATCTCTTTTTAAGCTTTGCCATCTGAGCAACAAATACTATCAAGAGAATCATCATGATTAGTACTAAAGCTGCCAATCCTATTATTACGTAATCTGTACTAATACCTAAATATTGTTCAAACATTATTAATCTCCTACAAACAAATGTTCTATTTTATACTTTCAAGTAAATCTACGATTCTATTAAGCTCATCCTGTGAGTAGTACTCTATCTCTACTCTACCAGACTTGTTGTCCTTAGCATTGATAAATACCTTGGTCCCAAGAACGCCTTTAAGCTTTTCCTGTGTTTCCTGATAAACAGCTACAAGCTGTGGATCTAATTCCGCAGCCTTAGATTTCTTATCAGACTTCTTGTCATTCAAAAGCTTTTTAACTTCTCGCTCCACATCACGAACCGACATCTTTTCATCGAATGCCTTTTCAGCAAATTCATATTGCTTATCTGAATCTGTGATTGAAAGCATTGCTCTTGCATGACCAGTTGTAAGCTTGTCATCGATAATCATATCTTGGACACGCTTATCAAGCTTTAACAATCTAAGAGCATTTGTAATTGTAGTTCTACTTTTTGAAACTCGCTCAGCAACCTCATCCTGCTTAAGCTTAAACTCATCAATAAGTCGAGCAAACGCTACCGCTTCTTCAATTGGATTTAATTGCTCACGCTGGATATTATCTATAAGTGAAATCTCAACAAACTCTTGCTCGCTAAGATTCATGATAATCACTGGAACTTTTTTGAAGCCAGCTAATCTAGCTGCTCTCCATCTACGCTCGCCACCAATAATCTCATAATACTTTCCTCTATCCTGAACGATAAGAGGATTGACTATACCGTGGATTTTGATGTTATCTGCTAGCTCCTGAAGTTTATCTTCATCGAAATTTTTTCTAGGCTGGAGCTTGTTAGGCTCAACCTTGTTAATATCAATCTCTACTGGAGCACCGTGTTGCTCAGGATTAACTGCAACAACACCTTCATTCTTATTTACAATAAGGGAATCTAATCCCTTACCTAAACCTCCCTTTTTTGCCGCCATAATTATATATCCTTTCTTCCGATAATTTCTTTTGCAAGATTGCGGTAGCTCTCTGAACCAGCAGACTTTGGATCATATAAATTGATTGGAAGTCCATGAGATGGAGCCTCTGCAAGTCTAACATTTCTAGGTATGATTGTCTGATATACTGTTGCATTGAGATTATTCTTTACAGTATCTACAACATCAGAAGAAAGATTTGTTCTCTTGTCATACATTGTAAATACAACGCCATCTATCTTGAGCTTAGAATTAAGTCTCTGCTGAACAAGGTCAATAGTATGAATTAACTGGCTGATACCTTCAAGTGCATAGTACTCACACTGAATTGGCACTAACACTGAATCAGCAGTTGTCATAGCGTTGATAGTTAACATGTTTAATGAAGGAGGACAATCGATAATTACATAATCGAAATCATCCTTTACATAATCAACTGCATTTCTTAATATGTATTCCTTTTCATTAATTCCGAGAAGTTCAATCTCGGCACCAGCTAAATCAACATTTGAAGGAATGACTGTAAGGTTTGGAATATTATCAACATTATACATACATTCCTTAATGCTGCACTGATCAAGTACTAAATCATAAACAGTATTCTCACACTCTTCTTTGTCTAGACCAAGGCCGCTTGTAGCATTTCCCTGTGGATCGGTATCAATAACAAGTACCTTTTTTCCTGCTTCAGCTAAACATGCTGAAAGATTAATACTAGTAGTTGTTTTACCAACTCCACCCTTTTGGTTTGCAATTGCGATTACTCTTTTCATCTAATAGCTCCCTTAATTTATTTTTGTATTTCTATTATTATGCACAGACAACATTATAACATTGTGAATTTATCAATTCTACCAAGAATATCTGTTTGAATTGGATAAAATACTAGATAATCTACTATATATAGTTAATATATTTACCCTTATAAATGTTTCACGTGAAACATTTATAAGCATAAATAGTAATATATAGTAGATATACTAAATTCAAAAGCACAATATTTTGTGTTTTACTATAGATATATAGACGATATAAACATAAAATGTTTCACGTGAAACATTCCTAGATATAGATTATTGTTTTTATAAAGAAAAAGATTATTACTTTAAAGAAGTAATTATATTATCTAAATCTAATTGAGCTCTATAAGGATCTAACAATATAAGATTCTTTATTTCTGAAAGCTTATCGATCAATAATGAAGCTGGATTATTATCATTAACATCAACATTATTTGAAATAGATTCATCATTTAAAGGTTTATTTATTACAACAGTATTAGTAATTAAAGCGTTTACTTCTACTAATCTTCCATCAAAAAACTTCATCTGTTGTGCCTTTTTTTCCATTTGAGCATTTAAGTCATCAAGAATTTCTTTAACTTCTTGGGCCTTTTCTTTGTTTTTTGAATTAATATCTCTAGGAGTAAACTCAACAAAGTAGGAATCATTAGACTCTTCCAATACCTTTAGAAACTTAGTTTCTTCTTTAATCTTGGTTTCTAATAAATCCATATCCTCTTTCAATTGTATTTTTCCTGAAATCAGTTCTTCCTGATATTTTTTAAGGAAGTCATTGATCATAAATAAATCCCCCAAATCTAAATGCGTAACTACATAGCTGCTATAAAAATTACTTCAATGGCTCTTTACTAGGTGTTCCAGCTTTTCTTGGATAAGCCTTAGGTGTATTTTTTTCTTTATCAATAATTATAAAAGAACGGTTGATATCTGTATTTGGTAACATGAAATATACTGGATCATTCATACTACCACCAAGCTTCTTAATAGCAGAACGACCTATATTAATCTCTTCTTCAATATCACCAGATTTAAAACTTATAAACTTTCCACCAACACTAACTAATGGAAGGCAATACTCTGATAAGGTAGAAATATTAGCTACTGCTCTACTAACAACCAAATCAAATTGTTCACGATAAAGCTTATTTCTTCCAGCCTCTTCTGCCCTAGCATGAATTAGACTTACATTGTTAAGACCTATTTCATGTACAACCTCATCTAAAAACTTAATTCTTTTATTAAGAGAATCAATAAGAGTAAACTGAATATCTGGAAAAACTATAGCCATAGGAATACCAGGAAAACCAGCGCCTGTTCCTAAATCGCATACTGATTTCACATTTGGCATAATACTACAAATAGATAAACTATCTGCAAAATGCTTAACTAAAACTTCATCAAAATCAGTAATAGCAGTAAGGTTCATAACCTTATTTTTTTCAACTAATAAATCATAGAACTTATCTAACTGCTCAATCTGTTTTTCAGTTAAATCGTAATTCCAGCTTTTAACAGTATTGATTAAATAGGTGTAATCTCTATCCATAAAATCCTCTAACTATTTTTCTTACTCTTATAAGTCTCAAGATAAACTAACAATACAGATATATCTGCAGGACTAACACCAGATATACGTGAAGCCTGACCTATATTTGCAGGACGAAGTTTACTTAGTTTTTGAGCAGCTTCAATACGTAAACTAGAAACATCCTCATAATTAATATCTTGTGGCAAAACTTTAGATTCAAGTTTTTTGAACTGTGCTACCTGTTTTGCCTGTCTTGTAAGATAACCTTCATACTTGATATAGATATTAACCTCTTCTCTAACTTCATCAGAAAGCTCTGGTCGTTCAGGATCAAGTGGAGCTAGCTTGTCATAATCAAGCTCTGGTCGTCTAATTAAATCAACAAGCTTAATTCCATTTGAAAGAGGAATACTTCCATAAGATTCAAGAAGTTCTTGAACCTCTTTTCTAGCACCTATATTAATTTGCTTGATTCTAGAAACCTCTTCTTCGATTAAACGCTCCTTTTCAACTACATGATCATAGCGTTCTTTAGGTAAAAGACCAACCTCGAATCCGATTTTAGAGAGGCGAATATCTGCATTATCTTGTCTAAGTAAAAGCCTGTACTCAGCTCGTGAAGTCATCATACGATAAGGCTCTTTTGTTTCCTTGGTAACTAAATCATCAATAAGAACACCAATATAAGAATTGCTTCTATCAAGAATCATTGGCTCTTTGTTTAATAATTTTAGAGCAGCATTTATACCTGCAACTAATCCTTGTGCTGCAGCTTCTTCATATCCGCTGCTTCCATTAAACTGACCAGCTGCAAAAAGACCATCAATATTCTTAAACTCTAAAGATGCTTTTAGCTGAGTTGCATTGATGCAATCATACTCAATAGCGTAAGCATTACGAACAATCTTGCAATTTTCAAGACCTGGAACTGTACGATACATAGCATATTGAACATCTTCAGGCATCGAAGAACTCATGCCTCCAATATACATTTCATTGGTATTAAGACCTTCTGGCTCAACAAAAAGCTGGTGTCTATCCTTATCGGAAAAACGAACAACCTTATCCTCTATACTAGGACAATATCTTGGACCTGTTCCTTCTATAACTCCAGAATACATTGGTGATCTATCAAGATTTGCACGAATGATTTCATGAGTCTGTTCATTAGTATAAGTTAAATAACATGGAACCTGTTCTATTTGAACATCCTTTGGGTCGGTACTAAATGAAAAAGGAATAACTGGATTGTCACCAAGTTGGATTTCCATCTTGGAATAATCAATTGAACGGCTATCAATTCTAGCCGGAGTACCAGTTTTAAAGCGGTTCATTTCTACATTATTATCAAGTAATGATTGAGTTAGATGGTTTGCTGCTTTTAATCCATTAGGACCGGTATGCTCAATCACATCTCCATATAAACATCTTGCTCTAAGATAAGTTCCAGTACAAATGACAGCTGCTTTACAATTGTAAGTTGCTCCAGATAAAGTCTTCACACCCACAACTTTATTATTTTCAATTAATAATTCAGTAACCTCTGCTTGTCTTAAAGTAAGATTATCAGTATCTTGCATAGTCTTTCTCATTCGAAGTGAATAAGCAGACTTATCGGCTTGAGCTCTAAGAGAATGAACAGCTGGACCCTTAGAGGAATTGAGCATCTTAGATTGAATAAAGGTATGATCAATATTGATTCCCATCTGTCCTCCAAGAGCATCTAGCTCACGAACTAAATGACCTTTAGAGCTTCCACCAATATTTGGATTACATGGCATTAAAGCAACTGAATCCATGCTAACTGTAAAACAAATTGTATTAAGACCCATGCGAGCTGATGCAAGTGCGGCTTCGCAACCAGCGTGGCCTGCACCTATAACAACTACATCATAAGACTCGTTAACGTGTGACATTTATGTACTCCTTAAATACTTTTGATTAAGCTATTACTATTCGCAGTGATTAAACAACACTTCATTTGAATTTGCTCCTGACATGATATTTTCTGCACTTCGTTTGAAAAATCATGTCATTTTTATCGTCGCAAATTTCTTTTGCTCCTGACATGATATTTTCTGCACTTCGTTTGAAAAATCATGTCATTTTCCCATACAAAATTCGGCGAAGATTTTATTTGCTAAATCATCTTCTATTGTTTCGCCTGTAATTTCACCAAGGAAATTATAAGCATCCATCAAATCAATAGAAAAGAAATCTTCTGGCATCATGTTTTCAATAGAATTTAAAACATTTAATAAACTTGTCTTTGCATTAGATAAACATCCCGCCTGACGAGAGTTTGTAATATACAAAGTATCATCTGATTTGACCTGCCCAGAGAAAAACATATCAGTTATAGTAGCTTCTAATGTTTTTAATCCATCTAGGCTGACAGATGAAAAAGAAATAACAGATTTATCATACTTTTTACATATATCTTCCTCGTTAATAACTGATGAGAGGTCAGATTTATTAAGTAAAATGATTACTTTTTTATCTAAAATCTTGCTTATTATAAATTCATCATTGTCATCTAGAGGTCTAGATGAATCAATAACAAATAAAATTAAATCAGCATCATCAATTGAATCAAGTGCTTTATCAACACCAATCTTTTCAACCACATCATCTGTTTCTCTAATACCAGCTGTATCGATAATATTTAAAGAAACACCATTGATAGTAATTTGTTCTTCAAGTGTATCTCGAGTTGTACCTGGAATATCAGTTACAATTGCACGCTCTCTTCTAGATAAAGTATTTAACAGAGAAGATTTACCAGCATTGGGCTTACCTAAAATTAATGTGTTAATACCTTCTTTTAAAATATGACCTGAATTAAAAGAATTAATTAAATCATCAACAATAAAAATCATATCTTCTACTTTAACTTTAAGAGAATCAGGATAATCTGATAAATCATAATGTTCTGGATCATCTAAGGCTGATTCAATATAAGCTGTTTCATATAAAATCTTTTCACGTAAATCAACAATGATTTTATTTAAAGAACCAGAAAGCTGCTTAACAGAATTTTTCATAGCAAGCTCAGAACTTGAAGATATTAAATCCATAATAGATTCAGCTTCAGACAAATCTATACGTCCATTTAAAAATGCTCGCTTTGTAAACTCTCCAGGTTCGGCAATTCTTGCACCTTTTTTAACAAGAAGAGATAAAACCTTTTTTAAAACTAAAATTCCACCATGACAGTGAATCTCTATAACATCTTCAGTTGTGTACGAACGAGGAGATTTCATAATCAATACTAGAACTTCATCAACAAGTTGATTGCCATCATAAATATGACCGTATTGAATAGTATGAGACTGACAATTGCATAATCTATCTTTACCACGAAAAATAGAATCCACTATAGAAATGGATTCTTCACCACTAACTCTGATAATACCAATACCAGAACTATTCATAGAAGTTGCAATTGCACAAATTGTATCAGAGTGATACATACTACCTCCGAAAAGTAAAACAATAATTAAACACTTTAAAGAAAACTCAATAAAAGATAAAGAATACTCTATAAAATATTTAATCTACAAAAGTAACAAAGGGTTAGTCTATATTATAAGACTAACCCTAAAAAATCAAAAGAGGTTTATAAAGCCTTATTTCTTAAGAGTAATTACTACATAGCGATATGGCTCTTCACCTTCTGAATGAGTTGTAACATTATTATCATTCTGTAAAGCAGAATGGATAATTCTTCTTTCGTAAGGATTCATAGCTTCAAGGGTAACAGACTTCTTTGTTCTCTTAACTTTGCTAGCCATATTTCTTGCAAGATTCTCTAAAGTTTCTTTTCTACGACGTCTATAATCTTCAGTATCAATTTTAACTCTAGTATAATTTTCAGAAGTACGATTAACTGCAAGATTTGTAAGGTACTGTAATGAATCAAGAGTTTGACCGCGCTTTCCAATTAATACGCCCATCTCTGGACCAGCTAAATCAATTGAAAGACTATTTTCAACTTCATCAAAATCAATTGTAATATTAACCTCAAGCTGCATAGCTTCGAAAACACCATTAAGGAAATCAGTAGCAACATCCTTTGGATTTGCATTTGAAGCAACAGTAACTTTTATAATAGCGTCCTTTGAACCAATACCAAGGAAACCATTACTTCCTTGCTCAACAACTTCGTATTTGATTTCACTAGAAGTAACACCAAGCTTTACAGTAGCATTTGTAAGTGCATCATCGACAGTTTTACCTGTAAATTCAATATATTCCATATTAATTTCCCCCTTATTTATTATTCTTTTCGTTAAATTCTTTAACAAGATTTGCTTTTGCAGCAAGTGAGCCCTTACTAGCATTTGATCTTAATTCGCTAGCTCTATTTAAAAGCTCTTCATCACTAGCAAGATTAGCTTTATCAAGCATAGATTTCTTGGTGCTCATACGAGCTGCTTCATAAATCTGAGCCTGACGAATACCACGCTTTTCAGCCTTGGCTGCTGCTTTATCTTTGTTCTTTTCAATAATTTTTTCCAAATCAATCTTTTCAAAATGCTTATTCAAAAATACCATTTGAATTGATCTAACTACAGCACCAGCAATCCAGTAAAGACCAAGACCTACAGGAACAGAGAATGCAATGAATAATGAGAAAAGTGGCATTACAAAGTTCATTGTTTTCATCTGCTGAGCCATCTGATCTGACTGCTCGCCATTATTTGTAGTTGGATTTAACTTGATGTTTAAAAGCTGTGAAGCATATGAAAGAAGTGGAATAAATAAAGCTGCAATAATAAGTGCAAAGTTTTTATTGTCAGCCCATCCAGTCTTAATAAGATTAAGTGGTGTATCTGAAATATTAAGATTGAATAAATAATTTATATGCTTAAGTGATTTAATAACATCGTCAGTTTTTGAAGCTAAATCTGGAAAAGAAGTTTTGATTTCATTCCAACCAGAAGCAGGTAACTTATAAAGAACATCAATGATAGAATCTTTAACTACGTTGATATCCTTATTAGTGAAATCAGGTTGAATTGTTTTAGTTCCTAAACCTTCAAAAATCTTTTGAATCTTAGGAACACCATCAGCTTTGATAATTCCATCAACAACATCAGTAAAGATATCTTTTACTGAATGAATATATGCAGGAACATTATAGAAAACTCTATAAAGTGCAAAAAGAATTGGCATCTGTATAATCATATATCCACAGCTACCAACCATAGATATACCGTACTTATCATAAAGAGCCTGAGTTTCTTCTTGCTGCTTTTGCATAGAAGTTTGGTCTTTTTTACCTTTGTATTTTTCCTGAATAGCCTTCATCTCAGGCTGCATCTTACGACTAATTACAGAAAATCTCTGCTGCTTATATGTAAGAGGAAACATTAAAAGATAAACAACAATTGTAAAAACAAAAATTGTAAGAGCTATATTTCCAAATCCTAAAAATGAAAAGAAATTATAGATCTTGTCCATAATCCATCCAAGACCCTTTGCAATAGGTCCAAGGATAGAACCGTTATAAGCGGTTAATAAAAGTTCACTCAATGTAAAACCTCCAGTTATTATGGAACTGGATCATATCCACCTGATGAAAAAGGATTACATCGCAAAAGTCTCCAAATAGTCAAAGCGCCACCCTTAATTGCACCATGTTTTGTAATTGCTTCTAAACCATATGCAGAACATGTAGGACAATAAGGACACTTGGTAGATTTCAATGGAGATAAATATTTTTGATAGAACTTTATTAAAAATATAAGAAACTTCTTCATCATAATGGAAACCCATATTCCAAATTATTTACGTGTTACTTTGTGAAGATTTGCAAGATGAAGCAATGATTTTTGTATCACTTCGAAAGTTGCGGAAGCTGAGGCTTCTCTTGCAACGACTACAATGTCTAAACCACTATTAAACATCTCTTCGTTTAGTCTATAACTTTCTCTTATCAGTCTCGTCAAATGATGCCTAACTACTGAATTTCCAACCTTTTTACTAACAGAAATTCCAAGTCGATTTCGATCTGTATTATTATGGTAGATATACATTACAAGTTGTCTATTAGCTTTTGACACACCTTTCCTGTACACAACAGTGAAGTCCTTATTCTTTTTTAAAGATTCACTAAATTCCATAACAAAAATTTTCCTTTAAAATAGAAAGAAAGACCACATGGTCTGTGGCCTAAGCTGATAATTTTTTTCTTCCCTTTGCACGTCTAGCTTGAAGAACCTTACGTCCACCTGCTGTGCTCATTCTAGATCTAAATCCGTGTACTTTTGATCTCTGTCTCTTTTTTGGTTGATATGTCATCTTCATAATATATCCACCTCCTCTTTATATGAAAACATCAGTAGAAATTATATAGGGAAAATCCTTCAAAGTCAATAAAAAATGCACTAATTAAAACTCAATTAACCTGTGGATAAGTAAAAAACACAATATATCATTTAAAGAAAATAATAGTAACACTAAATATGGTATAAATTATATAAAAAAAATTTAAATCTTATCTACATGATGTTGATAACTATGTTGATAAAAAAGAAAAAATAAACATTTATCCACAAAATAATAATAAAAATTCAGTAAATAGCGAAAATTAATGTGGATAACTTTATAAAACCATTGTGGATAAATATAAATATCCTTATAACAGGCTCAAATTCAAAAAATAAGACATTTTTTTATTTTAACAATCCCCTACACCATTATTATAGTAAATATTGATAAAAAGCCTTATTTAGTTTAGAATATAAAATAGTTTAAATTGTGGATAAAAGGGAAAATTTATGGACGAAATTGTTAAAAAATGGGACGAAATTCTTGCCTACTTAAAAAACGAATATCAGATAACTGATATATCTTTCGATTCTTGGCTTAAGCCTCTTGAATTATTTCAAATAGAAGATAACAAATTATACATCATCTTCCAGGGTGATCAAACAAGTATGACTATCAGCTATATCACTAGAAAGTTTACTACTCCACTAAAAATAACAATAGCTGAAATTACTGGTAAAGAATTTGATGAAATTATCTTTATTGGTCAAGAAGATGCAAATCAAATCAAACAAGAGAAAACTACTGAACACATTAAAATAGAAGAAACACCAAATTTCGACAATAAAAAAATTGGTAATTCTACTATTAATCCAAAGTTTACCTTTGAAAACTTTGTCGTTGGTAGAAACAATAGATTTGCTCAAACTGCAGCTCTTGCAGTAGCAGAATCACCAGGAGAATTTTACAATCCCCTCTATATATATGGAGGACCAGGACTTGGTAAAACTCACTTAATGCAAGCTATTGGTAATTACATTGCAAATCAAAATCCAAATACTCATATCTTATATGTAACTTCAGAAGAATTTACAAACGAAGTTATTGAAAACATGAGAACAAACAACAACGCTACAGCAATGCAGAGATTCCGTGATAAATATCGTACTGTTGATGTTCTTATGGTAGATGATATTCAGTTTATTATTGGAAAAGAAGCAACTCAGGAAGAATTCTTTCATACCTTCAATGCTCTTCATGCAATGGGAAAACAAATTGTCATTTCATCTGATAAACCACCAAAAGATATGGAAACATTAGATGATCGTTTCAAATCAAGATTCGATATGGGTCTTATGGCTGATATTGGATATCCAGATTATGAAACACGTATGGCAATTTTAAATAAAAAGATTGAAGAGAAAAACTTCAATCTAGAAGAATCAATCAGAAAATACATTGCTGAGAATATTCAATCAAACATCAGAGAAATCGAAGGAGCTTTAAACAAACTTATTGCTTTTTCAAGACTTGAAAAGATTGATATTACAATGGAGATTGCTGAAAGAGAATTACAAAACTTTATATCTCCAAATATTTCAAGAGAAATTACTCCTCAGCTTATTATCGAGGTTGTTTCAGAACACTTTAATATTACAGTAGATCAAATGGCATCTAAAAACAGATCAAGCACAGTTGTTAGACCTAGACAAATTGCCATGTATCTTTGTAACACAATGACAGATTCATCTTTACAGGCAATTGGTCTTCTACTTGGAGGTCGTGATCATTCAACAATCATTCACGGAGCCAACAAAATAGAAGAAGAAATTGATAAAGATGAAAATACTAAAAACCTTGTTGAAACAATAAAGAAAAAGATAAATCCTAACTAGTGTTTATAAATTGTTGATAAGTTATTGGATAACCTGTTATTTAAATGTTAATCAATTGCGGATAATTTTTTAGTTAATAAAATAGCCAAAAATTATTCACAATCTATCCATACATTATCAATAATTAATTCACAAATTTTCTTGATTTAACTTTTTAGGTTTTACGTTTAAAATAGGCTGTTTCACAGTTATATACATATCAACAGCCTATAAGAATAGTACTTAGAATATTTATTATTTTTTATTTATTTAAGAAAGGGAGCACTTCAAAATGAAAATCACTTGTCAAAAAGCTGACCTTGTTAAAGGTGTTAATATTGTTTCAAAAGCAGTTCCAACTAGAACTACAATGGCAATACTTGAATGTATTCTTATTGATGCATCATCAGACAAAATTAAACTTACTGCAAATGATATGGAAATAGGAATAGAAACTATTGTTGATGGTACTATTTCAGAAAGAGGAATAATTGCTCTTGATGCAAAGAAATTTTCAGAGATTGTTAGAAAACTTCCAGAAAACGAAGTTACTATAGAAACAGATTCTACATTTAAAACATCAATCACTTGTGAAAAAGCAAAATTCGATATCATTGGAAAATCTGGAGAAGACTTCTCTTATATTCCTGTAATACAAAGAAATCAACCAATCGTTATTTCTCAACTTACATTAAGAGATATCATTAGACAGACAATCTTTTCAGTTGCTGATAATGAAAACAACAAGCTTATGACTGGAGAGCTTCTTGAAATCAAAGATAATAAGCTTAAAGTTGTAGCTTTAGATGGACATAGAGTATCTATAAGAAATGTAGAGCTTAAAAATCCAGCAAACGATGTTAAAGTTATTGTTCCTAAAAAGACATTAAACGAAGTTATTAAGATTATTGATGGTGGTATTGATGATGAATTAAACATCTTTGTCACAGATAATCATATAATTTTTGAATTTGATCAAACTACAGTTGTTTCAAGAATAATTGAAGGTGAATTCTTTAAAATTGAACAGATGCTTTCTGCAGATTATGAAACAAAAATAAAAATTAACAAAAGAGAATTCTTTGATTGCTTTGATCGAGCAACAATTCTTGTTAATGAAGGTGATAAAAAACCAATCATTGTTAATGCAGTAGATAACACAATGTCACTTACTATTTCATCATTTATCGGAACTATGAATGAAGATATAGATATTGTTAAAGAAGGTAAGAACATCATGATTGGATTTAATCCAAAATTCGTTCTTGATGCTCTTAAGGTAATTGATGATGAAGAAATAACTCTTTACATGTTAAATGAAAAGAGCCCATGTTTCATTAAAGATGAGCAAGCTTCATACATCTACATCATTTTACCTGTAAACTTTAATAAGCCAGGAGCAAATTAATGGATAAAATTCAAATTAGAGATGAATTTATTAAACTTGGCCAACTTTTAAAACTAGCTAACCTTGTGGAATCAGGGGCTATGGCAAAGGAAGTCATCGAAGATGGACTTGTAAAGTATAACGGTGAGGTTGAAACTCGCCGCGGCAAAAAGATTTATCCTGGTGATGTTGTTGAATTTAATGGAGAAAGCGTAACAGTTACTAATGATAATTAAATCCATTGA
>DBWZ01000014.1 GCA_002309345.1 Pseudobutyrivibrio sp. UBA1225 | reverse complement strand
TACATTCCCTTCGAATTGTAAAATCGGCGAACGCACACCCGACAGAAGCTCCCTTTTGGCATTAAGAAAATCTATAATCTTAGCTAAATTGTCAGCAGGTCACCCTGAGGCTGGCGAGCTAGGGGGCGGAGAGCCTGGGCGGGCTGGGGCGAGCGGGGGGACATTATTTGAGAACTGCGAATAGCAAAGAGGCCTTCGGCGGTTGTTGATTATGGGAGCCATTAACGGTATATTTATTAGTGATTTATTTAGATATAAGGAGGTCGTGCATGAGTAAGCAAAAATGGAAGCCGGGCAATATGATTTATCCGTTGCCTGCTGTGATGGTTAGCTGTCGCAGCAAGGATGGAGAGGATAATGTTCTTACGGTGGCGTGGACAGGTACAGTGTGCACCAATCCTCCAATGGCATATATTTCTGTTAGACCAGAGCGTCACTCATATGACATGATTAAGGAGTCGGGGGTGTTTGTTATTAACCTGACTACTGAGGACTTGGTTTTTGCTACCGATTTTAGCGGAGTTACTAGCGGGAGGGATGTAGACAAGTTTGAAAAGCTGGGATTGCACAAGGTTCAGGCTGATGAAATCGACGCTCCGATGATAGAGGAATCTCCGGTGAATATTGAGTGTAAGGTTAGAGAGATTCATGAGTATGGCAGTCACACCATGTTTGTGGCAGATGTTCTTTGCGTCCATGCAGATGAAAAGTACATGAATGAGACAGGTAAGTTCGAGCTTGAAAAGGCAGGACTTTTGGCATATTCACACGGTACCTACTACGGTTTGACCAAGCCACAGGGCACCTTTGGATATTCAATAAAGAAAGAGGGGAAGAAGTGATGAATAAAGCTGTTAAGGGATTGTTTCATTTTATAGAAGAAAGCCCTTCTCAATTTCACGGGGTGGAAAATCAGCGCAAGGCTTTCTTGGAGGCTGACTTTACCGAGCTTAGCGAAGCAAAGCCATGGAAGATAAAGCTTGGGAAAAGCTATTTTGTCACAAGAAATGGCTCTTCTATCTTGGCGTTTAGGATGCCAAAAAAATCAGTGGGAAGCTACATGATTATGGCATCTCATTCTGATTCTCCTACGTTTCGCATCAAAGAAATGCCAGAGATGAAAGAGGGGCATTACGTAAAGCTGAACACAGAAAAGTACGGTGGGATGTTGATGGCACCTTGGTTTGATAGACCACTTTCAATTGCAGGGCGAGTTATTGTTAAAGCAGGTGCAGGCAAGCTAGAAACCAGGCTTGTAGATTTTGATAGGGATTTGTGCATGCTTCCATCCCTTGCGATTCACATGAATCGAGAGGCTAATGATGGTTACAAATACAACGCTCAAAAGGACATGCTGCCGCTTATTTCCATGGATGAAAAGTTCAATCTGAAGGAGCTTGTGGCAAAGGAGCTTTCGGTTAAGGTTGATGACATCATCGGCTCTGATTTGTTCCTATATAATAGAGAGAAAGGCAAAGTTTGGGGAGCAAAGGATGAGTTTATCTCCAGCAGACGCCTTGACGATTTGCAGTGCTCTTACAGCTCTATGGTAGGTTTGCTTGCAGCTAAAAATTCTGATACCGCAGTGCAAATACACGTAACCTTCGACAATGAAGAGGTGGGCAGCGGCACCAAGCAGGGAGCCGATTCAACATTTCTTTATGATACATTAATTCGTATAAACGAATCGCAGGGTGGGAACAATTCATCTCTGCTCACAGCAATTGCTAATTCATTTATGGTTTCAGCTGATAATGCTCACGCACTTCATCCAAACTATCCGGAGAAGAGTGATCCAACCAACAAGGTTTATATGAATCAGGGGATTGTAATTAAGTTCAATGCCAACCAAAAGTACATGACAGATGGCTTGGCGCACGGTATTTTTACCGAGATTTGTAAAAAGGCAAAGGTTCCATATCAGACATTTGTAAATCGCTCTGATGTGGCGGGAGGTTCAACTCTTGGCAACCTGTCAAATGCCCATGTTTCTATCAACGGAGTTGATATCGGATTGGCACAGCTTGCGATGCACTCTCCATATGAGACGGCAGGTGTGAAAGATACCGAATATTTACAGAAAATCGCTACGAAATTTTACGAAACAGTTATTGAAAATATTTCTGGCTCAAACTATACTGTGAAGTGATTTGCAGCTAGCGAAAGCTGCGGACATTCACTCTTTTGGAGGACACATTTAATGCAATTCAGACCATGCATTGACATCCACAACGGACAGGTAAAGCAGATAGTGGGTTCCACCTTGTCGGATTTGAATCAAGCCGATACAAATCCCCAAGAAAACTTTGTTGCAGACAAGGATTCAGTTTACTACGCCAATCTCTACAAGCGAGATGGTCTCACTGGTGGGCACATTATCAACCTTAACAAAAAGGGCACAGCAGAATACCTGCTTTCGGAGCAGGCTGCCAAGGCGGCACTTGGTGCGTACCCAAGCGGGTTGCAGTATGGTGGTGGCGTTGATGATAGCAATGCGCTTGATTTTATCAAAGCGGGCGCAAGCCACGTTATTGTTACTTCCTACGTATTTAATGATGGTCGAGTTGATTTTGACGCTTTAAAGCGCATCTCGGAGGCAGTCGGTCGAGAGCATTTGGTTCTCGATTTATCCTGCAAACGAGTTGATGATAAATATTACATTGTCACAGATCGTTGGCAAAAGATTTCCAAGGAGGTTATCACTTTTGACTTCCTTGACAAATTAGCATTCTATTGCGACGAGTTTTTAATCCACGCTGCAGATGTAGAGGGCAAGCAAAAGGGAATCGAGAGGGATTTGGTCGAATTCTTATCGACCTACAACAAGGTTCCAATCACCTATGCTGGAGGTATTTCAAATTACGACGACATCCAGCTTATTGACACTCTTTCCAATGGCAATATGGATTTTACTATCGGCTCTAGCTTAGATTTATTCGGAGGCGATTTATCATACGATGAAATCGTCAAAAGAGTAGTTTCAAATCAATAAACATTTAACAGGAGGCAAAAATGTTCAAGGTAAACACTAATTTCCAAAAACTACCAGGAAGCTATCTATTCTCAACAATTGCTAAAAAGGTTGCAGCATATAGTGAAGCAAATCCAAACGCAGATATTATCAGACTTGGTATTGGCGATGTAACACAGCCAATCGCACCTGCTATGATTAACGCTCTTCACTCAGCGGTTGATGAAATGGCGGACGCTTCTACTTTCCATGGCTATGCGCCAGACTTGGGATATTCATTCCTTCGCGAGGCAATTGCTAAGAATGATTATCAGGCAAGAGGCTGCGACATCAGCGCAGATGAAGTCTTCGTTTCAGATGGTGCAAAATCTGACTCAGCAGATATTCAGGAGCTTTTCTCAGCAGATGCTAAGATCGCTGTTTGTGATCCTGTTTATCCAGTATACGTAGATTCAAACGTTATGGCTGGCCGTTGTGGTACTTACGACGAGTCTCAGGGGAAGTGGTCAGATCTTATCTACATGCCAACTACAGCAGAAAATCACTTCGTTCCAGAGTTCCCAAAGGAGACTCCAGACGTTATTTATCTTTGCTTACCAAACAACCCAACAGGTACAACACTCACCAAGTCACAGCTTCAGCTTTGGGTTGATTACGCCAACAAAAACGGCAGCCTCATCATCTTTGACGCTGCATACGAGGCATACATTTCAGAGGAAGATGTTCCTCATTCTATCTATGAATGTACAGGCGCCAAGACATGCGCAATCGAGATTCACTCATTCTCTAAGAACGCAGGCTTCACAGGTGTGAGACTTGGTTATACAATAGTTCCAAAGGATTTGGTGTTTGATGGTGTTTCTCTTCACGGCATGTGGGCACGTCGCCACGGCACCAAGTTTAACGGTGCTCCATACATTATCCAAAAAGCAGGCGAGGCAGTGTACTCAGCAGAGGGCAAGGCTCAGATTCGCCAGCAGGTTGGTTATTACATGAACAACGCCAAGACAATCTATACAGGACTTAAGGATGCAGGCTTTGAGGTATATGGTGGCGTTAATGCTCCATACATCTGGCTCAAGACTCCAGACAAGATGACATCTTGGGAGTTCTTTGATTATCTATTGGAAAAGGCACAGGTCGTTGGTACACCAGGTGCAGGCTTTGGACCATCTGGTGAAGGATACTTCAGACTGACAGCTTTCGGTTCTGCAGAAAACACAGTACGTGCTATTGATAGAATTAAAAATTTGTAAATCAATGAGTCAAAACCTGACATTGAGTAATATTTTCTGAAAGAAAATTGGGTCAAGGATTAACTTTCCTTGGCCCTTTTGTTATTATTATTCTATGGTTAACTCGAAACATGAATTAATAGTAAACCACATAAAAAAGGCTATAAATGCAGGCAAGTATGAGGTCGACACCAAGATTCCATCTGAGAATCAGTTGGCAGCCAAATACGGTGTCAGCAGGCAGACGGTTCGCAAGGCTATTTTGGAGCTTGAGCAGGAGGGCTACCTCTATGCCAAGCACGGCAGCGGTACCTTTGTGGCTAGACGACGTACCAAAAGCGGCAATAGCAAGAACATCGCCGTAGTGTCTACATATATGTCTGATTACATTTTCCCAAGGGTTATTCAGGGTATCAATCAGGTGCTTTCCGACAACGGATACAGCATTCTCCTCAAGACCACCAATAACTCTCGCAAGGGCGAGGCCTGGTGCATGGAGGAATTGTTATCGAAAAACATCGACGGCATGATAATTGAACCTAGCCAGAGCGCCATCAGTTGTCAGCATCAGGTGCTGTACGACCAGATGGATGCCATGGGGATTCCCTATGTGTTTATTCAGGGGTGCTATGAGGCCATGTTGGACAGACCGCATGTGATGCTTGATGACGTGTGGGGTGGCAAGATGATTACCAAGCATTTGATTGATTTAGGTCATCAAGAAATTGCCGGCATATTTAAGGCTGATGATACTCAGGGGATATTGCGTCACAAGGGCTATGTAATGGCTTTGCAGGAGGCAGGAATTTCATATAATCCCGACTTGGTTATCTGGTATCACACCAAGGATAAAGGCGTCAAACCTATGGAGGGATTGCTTCGTATATACGAAGCGGGAACAGCATGCCAAGCGGTGGTGTGCTATAACGATGAGATTGCAGCAGAGGTTATAAAGGGACTAAACTCCATTGGCAAAAGGGTTCCGGAAGATATATCTGTGACAGGCTTTGATAATTCTCTTTTAGCGCATAGCAAAGGGATAACTACAATTGCGCATCCTCAGGAAGAACTTGGGAAGCGGGCAGCTCAGACTCTAATAGGTCTGATAAATGGCAGCATCCTAAAAAAGGATGCCCACGTGCTTTTAGCTCCCGAATTGGTTGAGCGCAAAAGTACAATGTAATTATATCTAGGAGGAGACCGGGTTCTATGGATTTTATCAAGGTCTTACGCGGTTTTATAGACAGAAAAATGGTTGTTTTATTATTTGCGATAATATTATTATTTGTAGTTTTATTTAAATCGGGCATGTTCGGTGGTACGGATGAGCGAATCAGAATCACCTGCGTGGGCGACAGTATCACCTATGGCAGCGGAGTTCTTAGGTCGCGGGAGGCGGATTCTTATCCATCCCAGTTACAGCGCAAGGTTGGAACATCTTATCTTGTTTCAAACTTCGGGCTTAGAAATGCGACCGCATCCCAACAGGGGGACACCCCTTATATTGGTTCTAATGAATATGTCAACTCCCTGAAATCCAATCCGGATGTAGTGATTTTGATGCTTGGCACCAATGATAGCAAGGTTTCAAACTGGAACCCCAACGAATACAGAGCCGGACTTAGAAAGCTTGTTAAGGCTTATCAGGATTTGGCTAGCAAACCAAAAATCTACATTATGCGAAGCCCTCACGTCTATCCAATTAATGGTGATGATGCCGAATATACAATTCAAATTCCAGTGATAGACAATCAGCTTGGAATAATCGTAGATTCTGTGGCTGAGGACTTTGGGGCAGAGGTGATTGATTTGTATGCTGCTACCGGAGATAAGGCCGATTTCTACACTGACGGGGTCCACTTTAACAAGCAGGGCTACGAATATTTAACAGATGTCATTTATAATGCAATCAAAGATGGCATATAATTGATAAAAATAATCAATGAAATATTTATGAACCCATTGACTTATTTGGTCGATGGGTTTATATTTTAATCAAACATATGAACAATCATTCATATATTCAAATAAAATCCAGGTTACGAGCAAAGAATTATAAGTATCAGGTTTTGGTGTGCTGAAAAGACAAAGCCTAAAATTATTTACAGGAGGAATTACTATGAAGAAAACATACAAAATTGATGTTGATTGCGCAAACTGTGCAAACAAAATGGAGGAGGCAGCCAAGAATACAGCTGGCGTTGCAGATGCTTCTGTAAACTTTATGACACTTAAGATGAGTGTAGAGTTTGAAGAGGGGGCTGATGCAGCAGCTGTAATGGAAGAAGTTCTTAAGAATTGCAAGATAGTAGAGGATGATTGCGAAATCTATCTGTAAGAGAATCAACTAGCAGAGAAATCCTGATTTCTAGTCAGGAAGATTATCCGGAGCTAGAAATTAAGTGACGATTTACAGTCAGATAGATTATTATGAATTATAATGATTTTGTCTGAAACAGTAGTATAAAGAGGTTTTTTATGAACAAGAAACAGCGAAAGGTATTGATAAGAATAATAATTGCAGCAGTGCTTATGGTGGTCTTGTTGTTGCTCCCTTTAGAGGAGGGCAGCTGGCTTAGGTTTGCACTGTTTTTGATTCCATATTTTGTGATTGGCTACGATATCCTAAAGAAAGCCTTCAAAGGAATCATGAACCGTCAGGTCTTCGATGAGAACTTTTTGATGGCGGTGGCAACAATCGGAGCAATGGCGCTTGGTGAATACACCGAGGGCGTTGCAGTTATGCTGTTCTATCAAATCGGTGAGTTGTTTCAATCCTATGCTGTGGGGAAGAGCCGCCGCAATATATCTGCGCTTATGGATATCCGTCCTGATTACGCCAATATAATGGTGGACGGCAAGCTGCAGCAGGTTGATCCTGATGAGGTTGCTATAGGTACAGAAATCATCGTTCAACCGGGAGAAAAGATTCCTATTGATGGTATAGTTATCGATGGCAAATCATCTTTGGACACATCTGCGCTTACTGGCGAAAGCGTGCCAAGAACGGCAGGGGTTGATAGCGAAGTTCTCTCAGGCTGCATCAATATGACAGGAGTTCTTACAATCAGAACAACCAAAGAATTTGGCGAGTCTACAGCATCAAAGATACTTGATTTGGTGGAGAATGCATCCTCAAAGAAGTCCCAACCAGAGAACTTTATTTCAAAGTTTGCTAGAGTCTACACTCCGGTAGTTTGTTATTTGGCAGTGGCTCTCGCTCTTTTGCCACCTATTATGCTGTTAATAATTGGAAAGGATCCGTTGTGGAGCCAATGGCTATATCGAGCTCTCACATTCCTAGTAATCAGTTGTCCATGTGCGCTTGTAATCAGCATTCCTCTTACATTCTTTGCTGGAATCGGCGGAGCCAGCAAAGCAGGGGTTCTTGTGAAGGGCTCAAATTATCTAGAACTTTTATCTAGGACAAAGGTTGTCGTGCTGGACAAGACAGGCACACTTACAGAAGGAGTATTCGAGGTGACCGAAATTCATCCCGTAGGAATATCTTCTGACAAGCTTTTAGAGTTTGCGGCTCTTGCAGAGAGTTTCTCGAATCATCCTATATCAAAATCCGTAAAGGATGCATATAAAAAGACCGCTCTAGGGTTGGATATCGAACAATCTTCGTCTGAAAGAATAAGCGATGTTAAAGAAATATCTGGCCACGGTGTTGAGGCTAAGGTAGATGGAATGCAGGTGGATTGCGGCAACATAAAGCTCATGCAATCACTTGGTATAAAGGTGGATGAGGCACCTACATCGGGCACTGTCATCCATGTGGCTGTTGACAAGGAATATCGAGGCTATATACTTATTTCAGACAAGCTGAAGTCCACATCTGCGGATGCGGTGGCAGCAATGAAGCTTGCTGGAATTCGTAAAATCGTTATGCTTACAGGAGACAACAAAGAAGTGGCTGACTCTGTGGCAAAGGAATTACGCCTAGATGATTATTATGCCGAGCTTTTACCAGCGGACAAGGTAACCAAGGTGGAAGAGCTTTTAGAGCAGATTTCAGACAAAGAACAGCTGTTATTTGTCGGTGATGGCATCAATGATGCTCCGGTGCTATCGCGCGCCGATATTGGTGTGGCAATGGGTGCACTAGGTTCTGATGCGGCGATAGAGGCCGCAGATGTGGTGCTTATGGACGACGATCCAATGAAGATTGCCAAGTCTATTGGCATATCAAAAAAGTGTATGCGAATAGTATATGAAAACATCTATTTTGCCATAGGTATCAAGGTGGCATGCCTTATACTTGGTGCTGTTGGTATAGCAAATATGTGGTTTGCAATTTTTGCAGATGTAGGGGTTATGGTGCTTGCGGTATTAAACGCAATCAGAGCGCTTAGAGTAAAGTGAGTTGGTTTGACTTCTTGTGGGAAATTCTTTTTATTCTGCAGGAAGTAATAGATTTTGATTTGGAATAATTGTATTTCTAAGGCCGAGAATAGAACTGGCAAAATTATATTTTAAGAGTTATTAGAAAGGGTGGAGATTAGAATGGGAAAACATGCTGAATGCTGTGAAGAAAACTGCGTACATCGCGATATGGTGGATAAGGTTTTAAAAGAGCTTCCGGATGAGGATGCGCTTTATGATTTGGCTGAGCTTTTTAAAGTGTTTGGAGATAGCACCAGGGTTAGAATACTGATAGCTTTGTTTGAGGCAGAACTTTGTGTCTGCGATATTTCTGAGGCGCTGGGGATGACGCAATCCGCGGTGTCGCATCAGCTTCAGATTCTTCGCACAAACAAGCTTGTAAAGAGTCGTCGCGAAGGCAAGCAGATGTATTATAGCCTTGCTGATGATCACGTTGTTACAATTATTGCACAGGGACTCAGCCATATATTGGAGTAGTAGTGGATTAAGGTTTGAAAGAGCCGCTTTTTTAGTGGAATTGACTTGTCTCTTAATTCAGATATTTCTATATAAATTCTAACAATTAATTTTTATAAAAGTTGTTGACAAAGGCGGGATTCTCATATATACTCTCTATTGTTCGCGTGAGACGTAAGAAACACACGGGACCAACACATATCGGGGTGTGGCTCAGTTTGGCTAGAGCACCTGGTTTGGGACCAGGGGGTCGCAGGTTCGAATCCTGTCACCCCGACTTTGAAATAAATAATAATATGCGGGTGTGGTTCAATGGTAGAACATCAGCCTTCCAAGCTGAATACGTGGGTTCGATTCCCATCACCCGCTTTTTATTTTAAAATACCAATACGTGTCAGTAGCTCAGCTGGATAGAGCAACGGCCTTCTAAGCCGTGGGTCGGGGGTTCGAATCCCTTCTGGCACATTTATAGTCGGCTTTTTGTTTTTTATTATGGTGGGTATGGCACAGCTGGTTAGCGCGTCGGATTGTGGTTCCGAAGGCCGAGGGTTCGAATCCCTCTACCCACCCTGTTGCGATAGCAACATATTTTTAGCATATTTATGCAATCAAGTCTTATGCAAGCAAGCTTGCTAGATCGCAAAAGTTGATTGCGTTCAATCATCCTTTTGGGTCGCTTGTTGGGCTATCGCCAAGCGGTAAGGCACCAGATTTTGATTCTGGCATTCGCTGGTTCGAATCCAGCTAGCCCAGTTTCGATATCTATGCCTTTTTATTTTGGTAATAGTCATCACAATTTAATATGGGGTTGTAGCTCAGCTGGTAGAGCACCTGACTTTTAATCAGGTTGTCGGGAGTTCGAGCCTCCTCAACCTCAGCACAGGAGAGTCTTTAGAATCGTTGGTTCTAAAGGCTTTTTCTTTTCTTTTTTTTTAATTTAAATATGCAACGATGTTTTACAAACTGATAAAATAGTTTTTCTTATTTTGCATGATCACCAGTCAATAACGGATAAAGATTTGTCATAGCAGATTTTTCTAACTCCTTCTCGATGTCGCACATTGTCAAACCGAAGTTAATGACTATTTTTTCCTCCGTTTCACATGTGTATTGTTTTTTACATGTTTATATAGGACCAGAAAAATGAAATTTAAACTTTTTTGTGAAAAAAATTTGAGGTGCGAGTATGAGCTTGTCAGGTAGACTGGTAACTGGGATTTTTAATAAGAAGTTGATACTATTGAGGTATCACATAGATGGTATAATGTATAATAATTAGTATTAGTTAGAAATATATTTTGGGAAAGGTTTTATTGGGTGAGTATATGCTTGAGAAGTCGTTATTTTCTGAATACCCAGATTTGGCTTCAGAATGGGATTATGATAGAAATGAAAAATTAACACCCCAAACAATTGCACCGCATTCTAATAAAAAAGTATTTTGGATATGCTCTAATGGGCATTCATATGAGTGTACTCCAGATAAAAGGGTGGGGCGAGGTCAAGGGTGCCCATATTGTTCTGGAAAGAAAGTGTTAGCTGGATTTAATGACATAGCGACAGTATGTCCTGAATTATTGGTTGATTGGGATTATGAACATAATACAGATTTTACACCTTCTGATTTAACAATAGGGAGTCACAAGAAAGTTAATTGGAAGTGCCATGTATGTGGTTTTGCTTGGAAGATATCAATGAATGATAGAAAGCAAGGGAGAAGAGGATGTCCTAATTGCGCGAAAAAACAAAGGGTGAAATCATATCGTGCTACAAGATTAATTAATGAAAACAATCCTTTAGTAGAGCAACATCCTGTGTTATTAGAAGAATGGGATTATAAAAAAAATGTAGGTATTAGACCAGATGAATTTTCTTCAAACAGTAGTGAAAAAGTTTGGTGGGTATGTAAAACTTGCGGTAATAGTTGGAAGGCAGCTATATCAAATAGGACAAATAGAGATAGTGGATGTCCAAAATGTAAAAGAAACACAAGAACCTCATTTCCTGAACAAGCGCTTTACTTTTATATAAGACAAATCTACGGTGATGCAGAAAACGGATGTCGAGAAGTTTTTTCTGATTATAGGCCAGGTAGAGGTATGATAGAATTGGATATTTATATTCCTTCATTGAAAGTAGGTATTGAGTATGATGGTATAGCATGGCATAAGAACTCAAAGCAACTTGATAAAGGGAAGACTAAATATCAGCTTTGTAGGCAGCGAGAAATTAAGCTTATTAGAATATCAGAATTTCAAGTTAATAAAGACAACTATTGTGATGAACTCTATCTTAGAACTAATACAGCTGATGAGTTAGAATTAGAAACAATTATTGAAAAAGTTATAGAAAGACTGGGGGCTGATTGTAAAGAAGGGTTTGTTAATATTGAACGTGATCGTGCAGCTATAATGTCTCAATTTATTGTAATGTTACATGACAAGTCTATTGCTGCAAAATATCCAAATGATGTGAAGTATTGGGATTATGAGAAGAATAAAGGGATTAAACCTGAAATGGTAAATGCTACATCTAATAAGAATTATTGGTGGAAATGTAGCAAAGGACATTCATTTAAATGCTCGCCTTCTAATAAATTCTCTAGTAATGGAGAAGCATGTCCATTTTGCACGAATCATAAGGTACTTGCAGGTTTTAATGATTTAGCTACCAGATATCCTTCACTGGCGCTTGAATGGGATGAAGAAAAGAACGGAAATATATCACCAGATAGTGTTATGCCTGGTTCACAAAAGAAATATTGGTGGAAATGTTCACTAGGACATTCATATCTTATGTCTCCAAATAGCAAGGTATATAGTAAAAATGGGTGTCCGGTATGCAACGGAAATCAAGTGCTAGAAGGTTATAACGATTTAAAATCCCAGTATCCGCAGGTTGTAGAATGGTGGGACTATGAAAAGAATACTAGGATTTTGCCAAATGCAACATACTATGGATGTAATAAAATAGTTTGGTGGAAGTGTGACAAAGGACATAGTTTTAAAAAGTCTATAAGGTTAATGGTGCGTAAGATTACGTGCCCTGTTTGTGATGGCAGAATCTTAGTGACGGGAGAAAATGACCTTTTTACTAAGTTTCCTGACATTGTCAAAGACTGGAATTATGAAAAAAATACTATTAAACCTGAAGATGTTAAACCATCTAGCGCAATTAAAGTATGGTGGAAATGCCATTCTTGTGGTAATGAATGGCAAGCGTTTGTGAATAATAGAGTTAATAATGATTCTGGTTGTCCGGTTTGCGGATATGCAATTAAGATGAAGGAGACATTAGCACGGAAGAGACAAAATAGTAAACATACATTGCTTGATGTATACCCAGAAATAGCTAAAGATTGGGATTTTGAGAAGAATGGTGAATTGCGTCCAGAAGATGTAGCTCCTCACAGCAATTTGAAGGTATGGTGGAAATGTTCTAATGGACATAGTTACAATACACAAGTTGATGGGAGAACGGGTAAACGGAAAACAGGTTGCCCTTACTGTTCAGGTAAGCGAAGACTGCATAATTTAACTGTGACTAATCCAAATTTGTGTTTAGAGTGGGATTATGTGAAAAATGATTCAAAACCAGAAGAACATGGAAAAAATGATAAGGATAAAATATGGTGGATATGCAAAAACAAACATTCGTATCAAGCAAGTATTACTGCGAGAGCTAACAGGGGAAAAACAGGGTGTCCATATTGCTCTAATAAAAAGGTTTTGGTGGGATATAATGATCTTACAACAAGATTTCCTGACATTGCTTCTGAGTGGGATTATGCCAAGAATGAAAAGTTGAAACCGGAAGATGTAGTATATGGTAGTGCAAAAAAAATATGGTGGATTTGCTCGAAGTGTAAGCATTCGTGGCTGGCCACAGTTGTAGCGAGGACAACAGGTCATGGTTGTCCTAATTGTAAGGCTATGAGAAATCGTAAAGCAATAATATGTTTGGAGACTGGAGAAGTATATGATTCCATGACTTCAGCCGTTGAACATGGATATTCGGCATCTAGTCTAAGAGCGTGTCTGCAAGGCAAGACAGAAACATATAGAGGATTTCATTGGAGGTATGTGGAAGATATTTAAATTTAATATGGCGATGTTTCTACGGAAAAGGGCATATTGTTGGATTAAACGCGGATGGTACATTGGTATCTATTGGTGATGATTAGTATGGACAGCGTGATTTTGTATCGAACAGCGATATAAAGGCTTTAGCATCAGGTGATTGGCATACATGTTATGTTGATTATGATAATACTATATTTAGAGTGGGATTTGTTGATAATATACCGGCAGCTCCAGTTAATGCTGATAATAAAGAAGTAAATTCTATTTACGCAGGCTATGGTTATACAATTGTTTTATATTAGGACGGAGAGTTAGTGTATAGAGGTTATGAGTATGATAATTGTGTGACAAAGGCAATAAAGTGGGATAATGTTTGCATTTTTGATTAGTATATTTGCATTCTCTTGCAATAAAAGAAATGACATGTTAATATAATAGTGAACTGAGCGAAAGCTCTTTGGTTCACCGTAGACGGGAAGAATTTCCCGTCATTTTTTTTAGGAGTTTTTAAATGAAAGAATTAAGTATATTTATTGATGAATCTGGAGATTTTGGCGAGACACAGGACTCTAATGCTTATTATCTAGTTACGTTTGTCTTTCATAATCAATCTAATGAGATTTCATTTGATGTCTCTAAATTAGAAGAGAGTGTTAAAAATTCAGGGTGGAATATTGAGTATGTACATACAGGTCCGATAATACGTCGAGAGGGAATATTTGCAAATTATTCAATAGATGAGCGTAGAGGCCTCATATATAAGATGCTTAATTTTATAGTAAAATGTCCAATAAAGTGTGTTACGATAGCTATTAAACGAAAAGAAGCTAGAAATAAGGTTCAATTATCAGGAAAACTTGGCAAAGCAATTAACCAGATGTTGATAGATAATCAGGAATATATTTATAGTTTTGATAAAGTGATTGTTTATTATGATAATGGACAAAGTGAACTAGGGGCTTTATTAAATGCTATCTTTTCTATTTATATCTCAAATGTAGAATTTCGAAATGCGGAGCAGCAAAAATATCGACTGTTACAGGTAGCAGATTTTATATGTTCTTTTGATTTATTAAAAATTAAGAGAGAGGAAGGGAGGCTCAGTAAAGGAGAAAAGCAGTTCTTCTATAAGCCTAATGAATTGAAAAAAACATTTTTTAAGAGTATAGAAAAAAAGAGATTGTAATAAATTGTCAGGTTTAACCTATGGTTTAACTTAAAAATGCAGAGGCAACAAATGCCTTTCTTTCAATATTTTTTGAGACCGAGATGAGTTCGAGCCTCCTCAACCTCAGCAATGAAGCCTTCAGATTAGTCTGGAGGCTTTTTTCTTGTATGTATCTATAGTAAGATTATATAAAAGTTACGAAAAAACATGTGTGGGGCTATGTGTGGAGATCATTATGTGGGATTATATATGGACATACATCTGAGTTACAATTGAAAAAATAGAAAAAGAGAAAGAGAGAATTTAATATGGCAGATGATAAGCTAGAATTATTCGAAAATCAACCAATTCGAGCAGCATGGGTTGAAGAAGAGGAAGAATGGTATTTTTCGATTGTAGATGTATGCCAAGTTTTAACAGAAAGTGCTGATGGTAGGAAATATTGGAATAAGTTAAAACAAAGACTTAAAGATGAGGGAAGTGAGTTGGTGACAAAATGTCACCAACTGAAATTAAAGTCTCCCAAAGATGGGAAAAGATATAATACTGACGTGGCAAATACTGAACAGTTACTCCGTATTATTCAATCTATTCCATCAAAGAAAGCAGAGCCATTTAAAATGTGGTTAGCTCAAGTTGGTAGAGAGAGAATAGAGGAGACCATTGACCCAGAGCTTACGATTGATAGAGCCTTAGAAACATATTCTAAACTGGGATATGATGCTGATTGGATTAATCAAAGGTTACAGACAATCAGAGCTAGAAAAGAGCTTACTAATCAGTGGAGTGCTCATGGTGTAGAACAAGGCAGAGAATTTGCTATTTTGACAGATGAAGTTACCAGAGCTTGGTCTGGAATGAGTACTAGACAGTATAAGAATCTTAAAGGGCTAAAGAAAGAAAATCTAAGAGATAATATGTCTACCCTTGAATTAGCTCTTAATATGCTAGCTGAGGCTACTACAACTGAGCTTACAAAGGTACATAATCCTAGCGGGTTAGAGGAAAATCAAAAGATTGCTCAAAAAGGAGGCAATGTAGCAGGGAATGCTAGACGAGAAATAGAACAGGAAACAGGCAAATCAATAATTACAAGTCAGAATGCAATTCAATTGAATGAGGCAGTAACACAGTTGATAGAGGCTGTTTCTGAAATAGATGAGGATTGATTATTTATAAGGGGAATTTTATATGGAAATATTGTTATTATAATACAAATTCTTTGGAACATATTTATGTAATCCATTATTTTGGAAAAGGGGAATTATGGGAGCGTTTATTGATTTTAAATAATAATAATTTGCTAAAGCAAATAATGTTTGGAAATACCTTTCTTTCTAGTTTTTTCAGGGCTGAGTGAGCGTTCGAGCCTCCTCAACCTCAGCACAGGAGAGTCTTTAGAAGCGTTGGTTCTAAAGACTTTTTCTTTTATGTAGGAATCTGTTATATTATTAATGTAGGAGTTAGAGTCAATAGAGGAGATTAAATATATGAATCAAGAATCATTTTCATTTGTAATATACATGATTCATGCGTGTGCTAATAAATGGGGGAAGCTACCATCCGAGGTTTATACTATGCTTAGTAGTGTTGATTGTATAAATAATTACTTGGTTAAGCATTTTGATATAATACATACTCAAAGCTCGTCCTATGTTATTGATGACATTACAGATTATTTAAATGCAAGAGGTGTTAAAATATGATTGTTTAAGGTAAAAACATTTCCTGATGATTTGATAGAGTGGATAGATTTTATTTCACAAAAAGCTATAGATAATCTTTTGACATATAGTTCTTCATATGAGGTTAAATAATGGACGATAAAGTACTAGAACAGGTATATCAGGAAAACTTGGAAGAGAGATTAATTTCTTATATAGCAAAAGAAAACAATATTTCTCTAGAGAAAGCAATGGATATTTATTATGGTAGTAAGCTTTCAAATAAAATAAATCAAGGCAAGGAAGGAATGCAGTATCTAGACTACAAGGTACTTGCAGATATATTAAAAGAGACAGAGCCGGAGTTGTTTGAAAAATAGTCTTCTACATGAGGGCTATTTTTATTGGCGAAAACTAAAACAGAGATTAAAAGATGAAGGCAATGAAAACGTGACAAATTGTCACCAGTTATTTTCAATTACGTCATCTGGAGTTTTAATTTAGTCAAAACAAGGTAAAATGACTAAATTAAATTATGAATGAATAAACAAAAAATAATTATTGCTAGTGGTAAAAAATAGGTGTATAATCTCAAATTGTCTTTAAGAATATTTGACTTCTTGGGAGCTAATTAATGAGAGCTCAAAAGAACGTGTAATTTATTGGGAGTATACAACATGGCGTTATATATGTACGTTTGCAAAAAGTGCAATAAAAAGGTTTATTTGAATGTCGATGAATTCAAATTATTTATAGAAGGTGGCAGACAGCACATTTGCCCATATTGTAGAAAGCTTATAAAAGATAGCTTATAAAGCGAAAATTGGTTTCGCAGGATATTTTATTGTAAGAAAAATATAGAACGATTATTATTTATGGATAGCAAATTCTTTATGAAATTAGCTATCCTATTATTTACGTTAAGAGGTGTATAGTGAAAGATAACATTGTTTTGATTGGTATGCCGGGGGTTGGTAAAAGTACACTTGGGGTTGTTCTTGCAAAGGAGCTTGGATACGAGTTCGTCGATGCGGATTTGTTGATTCAAAAGCGCGAGAATAAGTTACTCAAAGAAATAATTACTGACAAAGGTGTAGAAGCATTCCTTCAAATAGAAAATGAAGTGAATTCTAGCATTGAAACAAGTAAGACAATTATCGCCACAGGCGGAAGTGTTATCTATGGCAAGGAAGCTATGGAGCATCTTAAAGAAATTGGAACTATAGTTTATCTTAAACTTGATTATGAGACGTTAGATAGTCGATTGGGCAGTCTAAAAGGGCGCGGCGTAGTATTAAAGGAAGGTCAGGATTTGAGAGCCATCTACGAAGAGCGCGTGCCATTATATGAAAGGTATGCTGATATTATTGTTGATGAGGCAGGACTTGGACTAGAAGAGACGTTGGTGTCAGTTAAATTATCACTAAAATAAACGAGGTCATCTTGTAGCTATTGAGCTTTATATGACAAGCCTGTAGCCGACAATCTCTGAATAATACTTTAGCGAGACGTGTTAGTCGAGCGGAGTATTATCAGGATTGTAGGCGTAACAGGCGATGTGAGGTTCTCGATAGTAACAGGATGGCTTTTTTAGTGATAATTTTGTAAAAATTTAAGCATTTGTTTGACATAGCAAACTATGAGATTTAGTATGAAGTTATAAAAAGGAGAGTTTGCAGTTTTTGGGGGCAAGCCAATGAGTAAAGCCATAAAGAAGTCTAAGTTCATATTGGCCATGACCTTGGTGGCGTTCATTTCGGTTGCAATTATTGGAACCTCTATTTTTGCGTATGCAAAGGGCAAGAGTAATAAAGCATCTTTTGCTGAGGGAGATGATATTGCTTTTGGTACCTTGGATGGTCACATTCTCAATTGGACAATTCTTTCCTATGATGATTCTACTAAACAAGCGCTTATCATATCTCGCACGACTTTAAGCTCTGCTTCAATCACCTCTTATCGAGAGGCTATTGATATCAACTATAGGTCGACTGGCACCAAGGCGGGTTACGTTAAATGGTCTGAAAACTACTGGCGTGGATGGCTAAATCAGTCATTCTATGAAAACAGCTTTACTCCAGAGGAAAAAGCTAAGATTCAAAAGACCACACTCTCAGACGCTGATGCCAAAGAGAGCTTGATGAATTTCTATCATGATACGACTTTGGATGCAGATTACATCAATAGACAGACGAAGAATTCTCTGAATCAAAATATATACAACACTCAGACGACTACCTCTGACAATATATTCTTCCTTTCGACGGATGAATACACAGAGTACAAGGATAGAATTAAATACGAAACTTCGATTCCGTATTCTTGGCCTCTTAGAACTAATTCATATGATGATCCAGCCTATGGCTTGTATGTTAACGAGGCAACCAAGCTCATTGAGAAAAAGTATTTCTATACTGGCACAGGCATACGTCCTTGTATGTATGTAAAGCTAGATAAGACGGACGAGGAAATGAAAGCTGAGGAAGGGCAGAACTCTGGTGATGCCAATAGCGGTACCAATACTGGTGCAGCTAACACAAATAATGGAACAAATACTGCAGCTGGCAATTCCACAGGAACAAATCAAGGCACCAATAGTAACGCAACAAACACAAATACCGCAAATACGAATACTGCGAACAATACAACAAATAATACAAACAACCAAAACAATGCCAATGGCGCAAATGCTGCCAACAATCAAAATAATGCAAATGCAAACAACGCAGGAGCCAATAACCAAAACGCTAACGGCACAGCCAACACATCTGCGGCTGCACAAACTGGGGCAAACAACAATGCTAATCAAACAAGACAGGCAGCAGAAAAGAGAGCTATAAAAACTAGAAGCTATGCCAATAATGGCACACAGGTGGGCAGCATCTTTTTACCATATGATGCTTCATACTCAATGGTAAATGGCGCGACCGCACAGGTTGCAATAGATTTAGAATACTTGAATTTTACAGACAAGCAGTATACAGTTACATATAAATCATCCGATGCTGCCGTATTTACGGTAGATTCAAATGGACAAATAACATCGGCAGGCAAGGGCACAGCAGTGCTTTCTGTTCGCATGAAAAAATCCAACGGAAAGGTATACTCGATGGAATGCGTAATTTCAGTGACATAAGGAGGATAATAAATGTATTACACTAGATATGGAATGGGCTTCGATTGGACAATGATTCTTGTAATCATTGGCGCGGTTATCAGCGGAATCGCAGCATTAAACGTAAAGAGCACATACAACAAGTTCAATAAAATCAAAACAAATGGCGGGCTCACATCTAATCAGGTTGCGGAGCATATGCTTAGGGCTGCAGGCATCTATGATGTTAGGATAGAGCGAGTTCGTGGCAATTTGACCGACCACTACTCACCAACAGAAAAGGTGCTTCGCCTTTCTGATGCAGTATACGGAAGGGCAACAATCGCAGCAGTTGGTGTAGCAGCCCATGAGTGCGGACATGCTATTCAGCACCAAGAGGGCTACAGTCCGCTTAAGCTTCGCTCTATGTCGGTACCTTTGGCAAGAATTGGTTCGTGGGTATCATGGCCAGTAATTATAATTGGACTTTTAATCGGTTCTACACCACTAGCAAAGCTTGGAATCATCTTGTTTACATTTGTAGTTTTGTTTCAGCTTGTTACTCTCCCAGTAGAGTTTGACGCCAGCGCTAGAGCGTTGCGAATTCTTGAGCAGGACAGAATCTTGGATGATATGGAGCATCGTGGTGCAACAAAGGTTTTAAAAGCGGCAGCTATGACCTATGTTGCAGCATTGTTCACAACCATACTTCAGTTGGTTCGACTGATTTATATAGTTAACGGAAGAAGTCGCGATTAAAATGAATTACCTAAAGACTATCGTTAGGGTAACAGAATATGCAGCTTTACAGCCTGACTATCCGCCGGGGACATTGGTTCTGACGGACAGCCAGGCTGTTATTGATGAATGTGTAAAACGTGGGCAGCCGGTGGCGGCATTTGAACATGATGGCATAGAAGGTTTGCAATGCGATAATATAGTGCTAGATGTGGATGAGGTGGATGACGATGTTTTCGAGCGAATCTATCGCAGATGCATCGGCAAACCATGGGATATTGCTGAAACAAAGCGCACTACCATCCGTGAAATTTCAATGGAAACACTAGACGATTTAAACGACTTGGTGGAGCTGTATTCCCAGCCGGGGATGACGGATTACATGGAGCCTTTGTTTGAATACGAGGAGGAGCTGCAATATCAGAAAGACTATATCCAATACATTTATAGAATGTATGGTTTCGGAATGTGGTTGATTCATGACAAAGCTACAGGTAAACTATTAGGAAGGGCAGGCATCGAAGTTCGCGAGACCTGCGACAGAGAAAATCAGGCAGAGCTAGGCTTTTGTATAAGTTCCAAGCACTGGCGCAAGGGGCTTGCCTACGAAGTCTGCCGCAAGGTTATAGATATGGCTATGGAGGATTACAGACTGACAAGTCTTATCGCCAGATGTAATCCAGAAAACATAGCGAGTCGTCATCTTTTGGAAAAACTCGGTTTTGAAGTTGTAGGCTACGAAGATGACGGCGATTGCAGATATTTTATGGAGTTGGATTAATGGATTTAAAGGATTATCAACACGAGGTAGTAGTCACTGATGAAGGTCTGCCTTTCAAGCTTTTTTCTTTTGAGGGGGCCAACGGCAACTACGTTCGTGATAAGCACTGGCATCGTTCTATTGAAATTTTCGCAGTGTGGGAAGGTCGATTGGAGTTTATTCTTAATAACAAGCGTTTCCCGCTTACACACGGTGATTTCGTAATTGTTAACAGTAACGAGGTGCACAGCATCGCTGCTCCAGAACCAAACAGGACAGTTGTGCTGCAGATACCTCAGGACACTTTTGCAGATTATTTCACTGACGACCAATTTATTTGGTTTTCACACGGCGATAGGGAGACCGATCACCGGGTGTTTACTCTATTACAAGAGATGTATTTGATTTACACCAATGGCAAGGAAGGCAACAAGCTTCAAGTTCTTAGCTTGTACTACGAGTTGCTTTATCTTCTAGTGACTAGATATCGTAAGTTTAACGTTAATGAAGAGATTTTAAAGAACAACAAGCAGTTGAAGAAGCTTTCTAACATCACAAGATACATTAAGGATCATTACGCAGATCCGCTGTCCCTTGAGTCGATGGCAGAACAGTTCAACTACTCACCTTCGTATCTTTCACGAATGTTCCAAAGATACGCGGGCATCAATTTCAAGGATTATTTGCTGGGTATCAGACTAGAGCATGCCGTTCGAGAATTGGAAGAAACAGGCGGACAGATTGTAGATATCGCATTGGGAAATGGCTTTCCAAATTCCAAGGCCTTCTCCAATGCATTTCGCGATAAATACGGCGTCCTTCCTAGCGAATACAGGAAAAACAACTAAAGCCTTCCCCCTAAGGGGGAAGGTGGGCCCGAAGGGCTCGGATGAGGGGTAGCAGAGGAACAATATGGCAAAAAAATTCTACGCAATAAAAATAGGTAAAACCCCAGGTATCTACACAACTTGGGATGAAGCAAAAGCCCAAGTAGATGGATATCCTGGTGCTAAATACAAGGGCTTTTCAACCTTAGCGGAAGCCGAGGAATTCTTGGGAGATATAGCTTCAAATACAATAAGTTCAAACCAAAATGGAGAGGCAAGCTCATTTGATATAGAAAGCTGGAATCAGCTTTTTGGGATAGCAGATGATTCAACAGAGCAATCATCAAGTGAAAGTTCCGAGGACAAATCAGCTGACACTATAAAAACAGATATCGTATCTCCAGCCCAGGCTCTCCTTAACCTTAGAAACGTAAAGGTGGGAGGGAAGAATGGAATTGCCATTCAATCTGCGCAAGTCATAGCTGCAGGTGAGGAAAAGATCAAGCTTATAGAAGAAGCATTTGAATTTGCGTACAACAATCCGGTTGCTGTAGAGGAGCTTACTAATAGAAGTGATGTGAAAAAAATAGCGTCAAAATACAACATAGATTTGCAAGACACATCCGTATTTGCGAATTGCAATAGTACATTTGAAGCTATTGCATTTGTGGATGGAGGTGGAGATAAGGTTGGAGAAGCCTTCGAAAGCACCAAGATTGTATTTGGCACAGTGTTCTATGATAGCAAGTCATCACAGCTTTCCTTATATAGATATGTTCTCGAAAAGGGCACGGATTTTGATTGGCTCTTTAGGGCATCCAACGTAGCAGGTGAAGAATTGGCAGCGCTTCTTTCTATGTACATATGTAGGAAAAAGGGCTTGAACAGCTTGGCAATTTATCAGGATAACAATTTGCCGGCTAAGTTTTTATCTGGCGCATTCAAGATAATTCATAACATGGATGATGTTACTCTCCAGTACTTCGTAAATACGGTAATTGGATATTTGGAAGCAGGACTTGAGATAAACTTTATCTATGTTCCATCAGAGCATGGCGCAAGTGCCAGCAAAGCAAAGATGGATAAGGGACGCAGCCTTTACGAAGCTCAAGAAATAGACAAGCTAGGCTTTGCGCAGGCGCTATTCTACAATGCTATCTCTGACAGACTAGCTGATTTTAGCCTGAGCCTATAGATTTAATAATCAGCTATAACGTTGCAGCAGTGCTAGGCTAGTTTTGTTAGATAAAATTTGCTGCGTAGAAAGCAGCGAGCTTTGTTGAGTCTCCAATTTAGAAGCACCAAAGCTTTTTCGGTATTCTCTTGGGAGAACACCGTATTGCTTTACAAATCATTCATTTTAGGTATGGATACATTTGCTTTAGGACTTATAAAAGCGGCTGAAATGATTGAGGATGGAAGAGTCGACAACTTCATTAAAGAGCGCTACTCAAGCTACAATGACGGTATTGGAAAGAAGATTAGAGAAAAGAGCACATCACTGACAGAGTGTGCAGATTATGCTTGCAATCTCAAGAAGCCAGAGCTTCCTGGTTCAGGCAGACAAGAATATCTTGAAGGTGTGTTAAACAATATTATTCTTAGATAATTTTAAAGTCATATTAAAAAAATGACCTTACCTAACATACAGATGACAAAAATTTGACATCACACAGTAAAGTTTTAAAAGTCTCTGGCAGGATTATTTTGATAATATTTATCATATCAAATTGAACTGACAGAGACTCTTGCTTTATCTTTTAAATAGATATAGTGATAGAAAGTTTTTGTTTTAGATTCACGTAATGTAAAAGGAGGTTATTTTAATTATGACTAACATGCCAAACGTAAAAATTGGTGTAGTAGCAGTATCACGTGACTGCTTCCCAGAAAGCTTATCAGTTAACAGAAGAAAGGCTCTTATCGATGCTTACACAAAGAAATATGGTAGCGAGCACATTTATGAGTGCCCAGTATGTATCGTAGAGAGTGAAATTCATATGGTACAGGCTCTTGAGGATATCAAGAAAGCTGGATGTAACGCACTTTGTGTATATCTTGGAAACTTCGGTCCAGAAATTTCTGAGACACTTCTTGCAAAGCATTTCGATGGTCCTAAGATGTTCTGTGCAGCAGCAGAAGAGGCTGGTGATAGCCTTCTTGATGGTAGAGGAGATGCATATTGCGGTATGCTTAACGCATCTTACAACCTTCAGCTTCGCAACGTAAAGGCATACATTCCAGAGTATCCAGTTGGTGATGCTGATGATTGTGCAGATATGATTCACGACTTCGAGCCAATCGCTCGTGCAGTAATCGCACTTTCTGACCTTAAGATTATCAGCTTTGGTCCAAGACCAATGAACTTCCTTGCTTGTAATGCACCAATCAAGCAGCTTTACAACCTTGGTGTAGAAATCGAAGAGAACTCAGAGCTTGATCTTTTCGAAGCATTCAACAAGCATGCTGGCGACTCTCGTATTCCAGAAGTAGTTGCTGATATGGAAAAAGAACTTGGCGCTGGTAACAAGAAGCCAGAGGTTCTTGAGAAGCTTGCTCAGTACGAGCTTACACTCAAGGATTGGGTTCGTGATCACAAGGGATATCGTAAATACGTAGCAATCGCTGGTAAGTGCTGGCCTGCATTCCAGACACAGTTTGGTTTTGTTCCTTGCTATGTTAACTCACGTCTTACAGGCGAAGGCATTCCTGTATCATGCGAGGTTGATATCTACGGATGTCTTTCAGAGTTCATCGGTACAGTAGTTTCAGAGGATATCGTTACACTTCTCGATATCAACAACTCAGTACCAAAAGATATGTACAACGAGGAAATCAAGGGTAAGACAAATTACACACTTGAAGATACATTCATGGGATTCCACTGCGGAAATACATGCTCTAAGAAGCTTGCATTCTGCGAGATGAGAAACCAGAAGATTATGGCACGTGCACTTCCTGTAGAGGTTACAAATGGAACACTTGAAGGCGATATCGCTCCTGGCGAAATCACATTCTACAGACTCCAGTCTACAGCTGACAACAAGCTTCGCGCTTACATTGCACAGGGTGAAGTTCTTGATGTTCGCACAAAGTCATTCGGTTCAATCGGTGTATTCGCTATTCCAGAGATGGGACGTTTCTATCGCCACTGGTTAATCGAAAAGGGATTCCCACATCACGGAGCTGTTGCATTCGGTCACTATGGCAAGTCACTCTTTGAAGTATTCAAATACATCGGAGTAGCAGTAGATGAAATCGGATACAATCAGCCAGCAGGTGTAAGATATCCTACAGAGAATCCATGGAGATAAGTGCATATATAAAATCAACTAGCATGCTAGTTTTATAGGCTTCCCCTTGAGGTTGCTAGGCTCCAGTGGAGCCTGTTTAGCAACGACCGTGCCGGGAGGCGAGACAAGCTGGCACCGAAGGTGACTGATGAGGTGTTGTTAGATTAATGATACCTCATCCACCGCTTTCGCGGTCCCCCTTCCCCTAAAGGGGAAGGCATTTTTTATAAGGAGATTATAGTTATGTATTATATAGGTGTAGATTTAGGAACATCTGCAGTTAAGCTACTCCTGATGTCAGGTGATGGTACGATTGCAAAAATCGTTTCAAAAGAATACGACCTTAGCTTCCCACATCCAGGCTGGTCTGAGCAGAGCCCAGCTGATTGGTGGACACAGGTTGTAGCAGGTATCAAAGAGCTCACATCAGAGGTTGATAAGAGTCAGGTGGCTGGTATCAGCTTTGGTGGTCAGATGCACGGCCTTGTTACACTTGATGCTGATGACAATGTCATCCGTCCAGCAATTCTTTGGAATGATGGTCGTACAGGCAAAGAGACAGAATATCTCAATACAGTAATTGGTAAAGACAAGCTTTCTAATTACACAGCTAATATTGCATTCGCAGGCTTCACTGCTCCAAAGATTCTTTGGATGCAGGAGAACGAGCCGCAAGCTTGGGCAAAGGTTGCAAAGATTATGCTTCCAAAGGATTATATCGCTTACAAGCTTTCTGGTGTGTTCTGCACAGATTACTCAGATGCCAGCGGTATGCTTTTACTTGATGTAAAGAACAGATGCTGGAGCAAAGAGATGATGGATATCTGCAAGGTTTCAGAGTCTCAGCTTCCAAAGCTTTTCGAGAGCTACGAGGTTGTTGGAAATATCAAGCCAGAGGTTGCTTCTGAGCTTGGATTTACTAACGATGTCAAGATTATTGCTGGTGCTGGCGACAACGCAGCTGCAGCAGTTGGTACTGGTACAGTTGGAGAGGGCAAGTGCAATCTTTCAATCGGTACATCAGGTACAATCTTCATCTCTAGTAAGAACTTTACAGTTGATGCTGCAAATGCACTTCATTCATTTGACCACGCAGATGGTGGATACCATCTTATGGGCTGCATGCTTTCGGCTGCAAGCTGTAACAAGTGGTGGATGGATGACATCCTAAAGACAAAGGATTATCCTGCAGAGCAGGCAGGCATCAAGAATCTTGGTGAGAACCATGTATTCTATCTTCCATACCTTATGGGAGAGCGTAGCCCACACAACAATCCAGATGCACGTGCTATGTTCATTGGCATGTCAATGGATACAACTCGTGAGGACATGACACAGGCAGTTCTTGAAGGCGTTGCATTTGGTCTTCGCGATTCTCTTGAGGTTGCAAGAGCGCAGGGCATCGTTATCGAGCGCTCAAAGATTTGTGGCGGTGGTGCAAAGTCTCCACTTTGGCAGAAGATTATCGCTTCAGTTATGAACCTTAAGCTTGATATCCTCGAGAACGAGGAAGGACCAGGTCTTGGTGGAGCTATTCTTGCAGCAGTTGGTTGCGGAGAGTATGCTACAGTTGAAGAGGCTTGCGATAAGCTTGTAAAGGTTAAAACTACAGTTGAGCCTGATGCAGATCTAGTTGCAAAATACGAAGAACGCTATCAGGAATTCAAGAAGCTTTATCCAACAGTTAAGGCATTGTTCTAATTGTTGAATACTGACATGTTTGAAAAGATTAGATTCCAATACACCTAATCTTTCAAAATAAATCCTATTAAAGAATAAATCCTAAGTGAAAGGAGCTCTAGTTTTCTAGGGCTCCTTTTGCTTGATATCTTTGCGGAATATAGGTATTTCGTGGGAAAAACTTTTTCTTAGAAGTTAATAAAAGAGCATTGTATAAAAGAAGTGTTATTAATTTAAAAAAGTGTTGACAGCTATATTGTCATAGTGTACTATACACATAGTACACTAGTGATGAGGGAATAGGAGTAGAAATGAATTTTAATTCTAACGCACCAATTTATTTACAGGTTGTTGACGCCATCAAGCTAGACATCATCAATGGAAGGCTTAAAGCCGGTGACAAGCTTCCATCTGGTAGGGATTTAGCAGTGAAATACACCATCAATCCCAACACAGCAGCTCGAGTATATCAAGAGCTAGAGCGTCAAGAAATATGTTTTACTAAAAGAGGCATGGGCACCTTCGTTACCGAAGACCAAGTGCGAATCAAGCTTTGCAAGAGTCAGATGGCAGAAGAAACTCTCACAAGCTTTTTACTTAGCCTCAACGATCTTGGTATCACCAAGGAAGAAGCAATCGAAATGATTAACGAAGCAAACGATATATGTATCGTGTAGGAGGAAGATATGTTAGAAACAAATAATATTACAAAAAAGTATCTTACAAAAGTCGCTGTTGACGACATTTCAATGAAGTTAGAAAAAGGACATATATATGCAATCCTAGGTCCAAATGGTAGCGGTAAAACTACATGGATGAAGATGGTTGCCGGTCTGGTAAAGCCAACAACAGGATTAATTAAAATAGATGGCAAGGATATCGGAGTTGACACTCGTAATGAAATCGCCTACATGCCAACAGAGCCATTTATGTATGAGTGGATGACAATCAAAGATATTGGAAAGTACTATCAGGACTTCTTCAAAGACTTTTCAATGGAGCGATATGAAAACCTTATCACAGATATGGATTTAAATATGACACTTAAGCTTAAGACACTTTCATCAGGTATGATGGCAAAGCTTAAAATAGCAGCCACAATGGCAAGACAAGCAAAGGTGTATTTGTTAGATGAGCCTCTTAATGGAATCGATCTTCTAGCACGCGATCAGGTTATGAAAGCCATCGTTACTTACGCAGACGAAGATAATACTCTCGTTATCTCAAGCCATTTGGTAGAAGAGTTAGAGATGGTAGCAGATACAGCAGTCTTCTTCAGCAAGGCAAAGCTTGTTGGTTTTTATGATTTAGATAATATGAGAATGGAAGAAGGCATTTCAGTTGCAGATAAATATCGTGAAATCTATGGCAAGATGTCAAAGGAGGCATAAATAAAATGGGAAAACTTTTAAAATATGAATTTAGAAAATCGATGGGTATAAATATTGCACTTTTAGCATTGACAGCACTTTATGAAATATATATCCTTATAGGTGCGTATTTTAGGAATGATGCAATTCTTATGAGCAGATTGATAGTACTATTTGGTTTAGCAGGTGTTGCAACGGTAGCAGTTATTGTTCTTACTACGATTAAAACATACAAAAAGGATATCACCACTAATCGTGGCTACATGCTCTTCTTGACACCTAATAGCGGCTACAAGATTTTAGGTTCTAAATTGCTTGAGTTACTTATAGTAGTTTTAGTTGGTGGAGCTATCTTTACTTCACTAATGGTTTTGAATACAAAGCTATTATGTGATTTAGATATACAAGAGGGAACACTTTTTGTTGAGCTTTCGGCTCTTAGCTACGTGGCATTCTCTTCAAAACCAGTAGAAGTGACATTGCTAATTCTTTCAATATTAGTATGGATTGTTGACGTTGTTGCATTAGCTTGTGCATCAGCTTCAATTTCTGCAACTCTTCTCAACGGACGCAAGTTTAGTGGAGTAGCAAGTGTAGGTATTTTTATTGCAATCTATGTAGCAGTAGGAAAGATATTCCAATTGGCAGGATTGCATGTATCAATAGATATGCTAGTTTCAGTTGATAAATACATCACTGTGATTATAGTTCATGCAGTAGTTGCAGCTATATTCTATTATGTATCATCATGGTTGATTCAAAATAAGTTGTCCATATAATTCGGTTTTTCTTTTTTCTTTTTTAACATACATTAGTAGCCACTAGGTTATGATTATTACCTAATGGCAGCAAGTCTCACAAGCCTATGGCAATAGGTTTTGTGAGGCTTTTTTACTTACTAGGAAAAATTATTTCTTGTAAGTAAAAAAATGAGCTACGCTCGGAAGATGTGTCATATTTAAAACTCTTTCTTAATTATATTATGGAAATCTTAAATATTTATAAATAATTAGCACTCTATATTGCTGAGTGCTAATTTTTGTGTTACAACATAATTACTAAAAGAATGAAATGAAAGTCAGATTTTATTGGTGCTCTCATCTGTACCAATAAAATCTAGGTTTTTTGTACTTCTAGGGAGGTTATAGAATGAACATTCAGAAATTTACACAGAAATCAATCGAAGCGATTAATACCTGTGAAAAAATAGCAATGGATTATGGCAATCAGGAGATAGAGCAGGAGCATCTTTTGATGGCTTTGTTGCGCCAGGAAAACGGTCTGGTACCATCATTATTTTCAAAGATGGAAATAGACTTAGAGCAGCTTGAGAACTCTGTCGATAGCGCACTTCAAGCTAGAGTCAAGGTTCAGGGCGGTGAACTTAGAATGGGGCAGCATCTTAACTATGTGCTCAATTACGCTGAAGATGAAGCAAAGGCTATGCGGGATAGCTATGTTTCCGTAGAGCACTTAATGCTCTCAATGATAAAAAAGCCTAGCCCACCAATCAAGAACATATTCAATAGATTTGGTATAACAAGAGATTTGTTCTTAGAGGTATTACAGTCTGTTCGTGGAAATCAAACCGTAAATACGGATAATCCAGAGGCAACCTACGGAACCTTGGAAAAATATGGTTACGATTTGGTTGATCGCGCTCGTGACAACAAGCTTGATCCAGTCATCGGTCGGGATGAAGAAATAAGAAATGTAATCAGAATTCTTAGTCGTAAGACCAAGAATAATCCGGTGTTAATCGGTGAACCTGGTGTTGGTAAAACTGCGGTTGCAGAGGGCTTGGCACAGCGTATTGTTAGAGGTGATGTACCAGACGGATTAAAGAATAAAAAGATTTTCTCACTTGAGATTGGTTCAATGATTGCAGGTGCCAAATATCAAGGTGAGTTTGAGGAAAGACTAAAGGCCGTACTTGATGAAATCAAGGGTTCAGACGGGGAAATCATCCTCTTTATTGATGAGCTTCATACCATCATAGGTGCCGGAAAAAATGGCAGTGGTGGCTTGGATGCAGGCAATATGTTGAAGCCAATGCTTGCCCGCGGTGAGTTACATTGTATCGGTGCCACAACCTTGGATGAGTACCGTGAATACATCGAAAAGGATCCAGCTCTTGAGCGTCGTTTCCAACCAGTTCAAGTAGATGAGCCAACTGTAGAGGACACAATCTCTATCCTGCGTGGTTTGAAGGAACGCTACGAGGTTTACCATGGAGTTAAAATCGCGGACGGCGCATTGGTTAGTGCTGCGACACTTTCAAACAGATATATTTCCGACAGATTCCTTCCAGATAAGGCAATCGATTTGGTTGATGAGGCATGCTCTCTTATCAAGACAGAGCTTGATTCTATGCCGGCGGAGCTAGATGAGATGAATCGTAGAATTATGCAGCTAGAGATTGAGGAGGCTGCTTTGAAGAAAGAGTCTGATAAGCTTTCTCAAGATAGACTTGTGGATTTGCAGAAGGAATTGTCAGAGCTTCGGGATGAATACAACACTAGAAAAGCTTCTTGGGACAACGAGAAAAAGCTAGTTGAGGATGTAGCAAAGATAAAGGAAGAGCTCGATGATGTCCAAGGACAGATTAAGATTGCTCAGCAAAAGTATGATTTGGAGGAAGCGGCAAAGCTTCAGTATGGCAAATTGCCAGAGCTTCAGACAAAGCTTGAAGAGGCAGAGGAAAAGCTTAAGACTAGAGATGCAAGCTTAGTTCATGAGAATGTATCTGAGGAGGAAATTGCCCGAATTATCTCCAGATGGACAGGCATTCCTGTTGCAAAGCTAAACGAAACAGAGAGAAATAAGACCTTACATTTGGATGAGGAATTACATAAGCGAGTTATGGGTCAGGATGATGCTGTAAAGCTTGTTTCAGAAGCTATCATCCGTTCAAAGGCAGGAATCAAGGATCCAAGCAAGCCAATCGGTTCATTCCTATTCTTGGGACCAACTGGTGTTGGTAAGACTGAGCTGGCTAAGACCTTGGCCCAGGCACTTTTTGACGATGAAAACGCTATGGTCAGACTTGATATGTCCGAGTACATGGAGAAATTCAGTGTCACTCGTTTGATTGGTGCACCTCCGGGATATGTTGGTTATGATGAGGGCGGTCAGCTTACTGAGGCAGTTCGCCGTAAACCTTATTCGGTAGTTCTTTTCGACGAGGTTGAAAAGGCTCATCCTGATGTATTCAATGTGCTCTTGCAGGTATTGGACGATGGCCGAATCACTGATTCACAGGGTCGAACAGTAGATTTCAAGAATACCATCATCATCCTTACAAGTAACATCGGTTCGCAGTATCTTCTTGAGGGTATCGATGAGGAGACAGGTGAAATAACCGATGGTACAAGGGAATTGGTTATGGGTGATCTTAGAGATTCCTTTAGACCAGAGTTTTTGAATCGACTTGATGAGATTATTATGTTCAAGCCACTTACTAAGAACAACATTGGCGGAATCGTTGACCTTATCATGAAAGAGCTTAATAAGCGACTTGAGGATCGCCAGTTGAAGATAGAACTTACCGATGCGGCAAAGAAGTTTGTCATCGATTCTGGTTACGACCCAGCCTATGGTGCTCGCCCACTTCGTAGATATATTCAGAAGAATGTTGAGACAATGGCCGCTAAAATAATTTTGGGTGGCGATATTCATGAGGGTTCAACTATCACAATTGACTCCGATGGCGAGAAGCTTATAAGCAGGTAAAAATAAAATTACATTCTTTTCAATTAGATTCTTGTATTTGAAACAAGTAATAGTTACTATTTAAATTAGTAGGAGACAATGATTTTTACTGGTTTACAGATAACTATTACTTGTTTTTTTTATCAAAATGGAAAAAAGCGAGCCTATTTTATTGAATTATATATGTAATGTTTTAATAAAATAAGCAAATTTAATAGGAGAAATATATGGACACTTTATCAGATTACCTAAAGTGGTATGGAGAGTTTTCATTTGAAGATAAGCCCTTTACCGAGGTGGACAATTTTGTATTGAGCAAACTTGCCTACGTTATTGTGGCGGATATTCGTGTGGACGTCCCAAAATGTTTTAGAAGGGTTATCGATGAGCTCGAAGTGAAAAGCGGTATTCAGGGGTCTTTGGGGGACTATGTACCTTTGATTGAGGAAGCTGCAAGCACCAAGCGTTTCGGAGAGATTCGTTTGGTAAATCATGAGGATGTTTACAATACGTCCTTATCAGCTCAATTTGCGGCTCTTACATTTGATTTGACGGATGATGTCAGAGTGGTCGCTTTCCGTGGAACCGACGATACTCTCGCCGGCTGGAAGGAAGATTTCATGATAAGCTTCACTGAGACTGAGGCGCAAAAGCGTGCTTTGGAATATTTACAGTCAAGCTTTGACGGTGTGCACAAGGTTTATGTGGTGGGGCACAGCAAAGGTGCTAATCTAGCTTTATATGCATCAGCTCACCTAGATGATAAATATCAAGATCAGCTTGCATGGATATATATGAACGATGGACCTGGGCTTTGCCCAGAGGTTTGTGATAAATCATGTGTGGATAAGATTAAACACAAATCTACAAGATATACTCCGGAGTATTCAGTCTTTGGAAAGCTATTTGAGGAGACGGATATTCCAGTAAAGATTGTTAGGAGTAATGCAGAAGGTATGCTTCAGCATGAGATTGCCACTTGGGGCGTTGCCCACGGCAGGCCGGATGAAGTGGATACCAATTCTCCTGGTAGTATCTTTATAAATCAAATTTTGGATCAGTGGATTGAGAGCGTGAACAACGAGAGGCGAATTAGTTTCGTCAACGATGTGTTTAGTGCTTTTGAAAATAATGGGATGAAAACAACTCGTCAGATTCAAGAGCGGGGGCCTTTTGCCGTTGAACAAATTTTGATTGAGATTTTGAACTTAGATAGAAGTACGGTTAGAACCTTTATGAAATTGCCAGTGACTGCAGCTTTGGACAGAGCTCCAGATCCATTAAAGGCAAAGAAGATTAAGAAAAACTTTATGGAATATACATGGATTCCATACATGGTTATGATAATGGCAAGCGCAGTTTTGTTCTGCATTCCTGAATATTTCTTGCAGGTGGGAATCAGCCTTGTATTGTTTGCGTTGATTGTATTTGAAATTGGAGTTACTATCAGACATCTGAAGGAATCCCACTGGAATTTGCAGGAGGAATCCGCCAGGGTGTATGTGTGCATTGTCATGATTGGCATATACGCCATGCTGCTGGTCAAGGAGGATGCGCTGTTCTTTATTGGAAGTGTAGCAATCGGCGTGTCATTTTTGGCTTGGGCATATCGTAATGCCATAGTGTTTAAAAATCTTTGCGAGGAGACAGAGAAAAAGGAGCGCCGAGCTGAGAAGGTCAAGCTAGTGACAGAGGTTGTAATGCTAGTTATTTTAGGTGCATTCATCTTGTTTGCTCCAAAGGATACCCTAAAGTGGTATATGATTTTCTTGGGAATCGTATTCCTAGTTGATGGAATAGTCAACTTACTTATGATATGTCACAAAGCATACAAGGACTACGATAGAATAAGAAAAAGAGAGAATAATAATAAAGTTTGATGATAGATTTATGTATAAGTGAAGAAAAACAAGGGTTGTGAATTTTGCAAAATTTAATTTTACAAAACCAATTGAGGGTAGTATAATGTCTTTGTTAAATATCCTTAGCTTGGAGTATGCGCCAAGAGATTATATGTGTTAGGTAGTTTTGGAGGTTATTCCTTATGAAAGAGTTTAAACAGGAATTTTTCAAGGGCGAACGAGCATTGTTTGCAGTTGATAGTGTTAAAATATATGATTCTATTTTCGATGAGGGTGAATCACCCCTAAAGGAAAGCAGTAATGTAGAGGTATATGACTCTCAGTTTAAATACAAATATCCTATTTGGTATTCAAAAAATATCAAGGTTGAAAATTGTAATTGGTTAGATATGGCGCGTTCGGGAGTTTGGTATACCAAAAACATCTCCGTCAAAGATGCGTTGATTCAGGCACCGAAGAACTTTCGACGTTGTGATGGTGTCAGCCTTGAAAATGTCACAATGACTCACGCAGAAGAGACATTTTGGATGTGTAAAAATATTAAGTTTAAAAACGTCACTGCGGCTGGTCATTATTTCGGGATGAACTCTGAAAATATAGACATTGACGGATTCAAGCTTGATGGCAACTATTGCTTTGATGGCGCCAAGAATATCACTATCAGAAATGCGGTGCTTCTATCTAAGGATGCACTTTGGAATACAGAAAATGTCACAGTTTATGATTCCTACATCTGTGGTGAATACTTGGGCTGGAACTCAAAGAATCTTACGTTCGTAAACTGTACAATCGAAAGTCTTCAGGGCATGTGTTACATCAACAATATCACCATGAAAAACTGCAAGCTGATTAACACAACGCTTTCTTTTGAGTATGCTTATGATGTTGATGCTGAAATCACAACCAAAATTGATAGCGTATTCAATCCAGGCAGCGGCCAGATATCTGCATCGGAGATAGACACTTTGATTGTAGAACAAGATCAGGTTGATCCTAGCAAGACCAAGATAGTATGCGCTAAAATCGGAAAGACTGAAGATGTGGTTGAGTGGAGAAAACAATAATATGAAAAAATACAATTTTGATGTTGATGTAGTGCGTAGAGGCACAGGCTCCCTTAAGTGGGATGTGAAAGAAAACGAGCTTCCAATGTGGGTGGCGGATATGGATTTTCAGGCAGCTCCGGAAATTCGTGAAGCTATAGCAAAACGTCTAGAGCATGGTGTGTTTGGCTATTCGGATATTGTGGATGGCTGGTACGAGGCCTACCAAAACTGGTGGAAGCAAAGACATCATTTTGAGATAAAAAAGCAGTGGCTTATATTTTCGACAGGAGTAATTCCATCACTATCTTCGATTATACGAAAGCTTACGACTCCAAACGAAAAGGTTATTATCCAGACACCGGTTTACAATATCTTTTTCAATAGCATCATCAATAATGGATGCAAGCCACTAGAGAATCCTTTGAGATACGAAGATGGTCAGTATTCTATGGATTTTGAAGATCTAGAGGAGAAGATGGCAAATCCTCAGGCGAGCTTGATGGTTCTTTGCAATCCGCAAAATCCAGCAGGTAAGATCTGGGACAAGGATTCTTTGGCAAGAGTTGGTGAGCTGGCTAAGCAATATGGTGTGACGGTTATTTCAGATGAAATTCATTGCGATATCACAGAGCCAGGCAAGGAGTATATTCCGTTTGCCTCTGTCTCAGAGACTTGCAAGGATATCAGTATCACTCTTATTGCGCCAACCAAGGCATTTAATATAGCGGGTATGCAGACCTCAGCCGTGTTTACTGCAAATCGATTTTTGCACCACAAGGTGTGGAGAGCCTTAAATACTGATGAGGTTGCCGAGCCAAATGCATTTGCCCAGGTGGTTACTATGGCTGCATTCAACGAGGGCGGACAGTGGCTAGATGAAATGCGTGAGTACGTATTTACGAATCGCAAACGAGTTGAGGAGTTTGTGGCAGCCGAGATTCCAGAAATCAAAGTTGTAAAAAGTGACGCCACATATCTAGTATGGCTCGATATCAGCTCACTCGGAAAATCTAGCGACGAAGTAGCACGCTCCATTCGCAAGAATACAGGCCTCTACCTATCCGATGGTATCGAATACGGCGAACCAGGCCGATATTTCCTTCGCATGAACGTAGCTTGCACCAAGGCAACCCTCGAGGATGGTCTTGGCCGTCTAAAACAAGGCATCAAGATGCTGTGCGATTAATTACTATTCACAGTTGTTACTTTTAGTTTGAAAGGCACCAGCCCATATGGTTACTTCCTGTACACCAGCCCCGGCCCGCCCTTCTTGCAG